>NZ_JBVKBC010000030.1:0-80005 GCF_055639095.1 Streptomyces sp. NPDC107550 | reverse complement strand
GGCTCTGCGGTGTTCCCTTCCAACCACCTTTGTTACCGAAGGGGGGTTTGTTTTTCTAGGGAGAGGAAGGGGGGTGGGCTGGGACGGGAGCGATGCTACTGATCGCTCGGGTCGAGCCCCGCTGCCACCGCCCGTGCCACGTCCTCCGTCGTGACGCCGTCGGTGCTGTTGTCGAACGTGACGCAGCGGTCGGCGCGCCAGTGACACGCGGTGGCGGACGCCTTGGTCCAGAAGGCGTCCCAATCGGCGAGTTTGGACAGATCGCGGGTGTAGCCGCGGGCCGCTACGCGAGTGCGGGCGACCTCCTTGTCGACCGTTACCCGGACGATCACGGTTTCGGTGTCGACCGGCCAGTCGTGGCGGGCGGCCACGGTCTGGAGGTACTCGGGGTCGGGGAGGTAGCGGCCGAAGGGGGCGTCCAGGACGACCGGACGGCCCGCGCGCAGGTTGTCCCCGGCCAGGGCCAGGAGCGTCGCGTACTCCAGATCCATGACGACGGACTGGTAGTAGGGGTTGTGATCGCGTTCCGACGGGTCCGTGCCCTGTGCGGCCAGCAGGGCCTCGGTCAGCGGGGTGCAGGCGGTGTCCTTGTCGAGGTACGCGGCTTCGACTGCCCGGGCCAGCAGTCGCGCGATGCTCGACTTGCCCGAGCCTGCCGGTCCCACGACGAAGTGGACCTGGGGGGTGTCCATGGCGGGTGGGCTCCTTGTTCGGCTTTGGGGGGAGAGGGGGACGGCGGGGGTGGGGCGGCGGCCGGTGCGGCCGCCGCCCGCATTCCCGAGGAGCGCCGCTCAGGCGGCCTGCCCCGTGCGTTCCTTCACGAAGAACAGGTACGAGGCGCCGCCGACAAGCAGCAGGACACCGCCGATCAGGAACACGAGTGAGTAGTTGTTCCCTGTCTTGTCCAGGACCACGCCGGTGACGATCGGCGCGAGTGCGGCGCCGAGGAAGCCGCCGAAGTTCTGGATCGCGCCGAGGGAGGCCACCTGGTGCTTGGGCGCGATGTCGGCGGCGAGCGTCCACAGACAGCCGATCGGCACCTGGGCCGCGAAGTAGCCCAGGCACAGCAGCACCATCGCCAGCGCGGTGTTGTCGACGTACGCGACCGGGAGCACGCCGGCTGCGGCGAGCACCGCGCCGCTCACGATCGGCAGCTTGCGGGCGGCGACCGTGGGCATGCCCCGGCGCATCAGCCGGGAGGAGAGCCAGCCGCCGAACATGACACCGGCGATGCCGCACAGGAAGGGCAGCGACGAGAGCCAGCCCGTGGTGGCGAGGCTGAAGCCGCGCGAGGTTTCCAGGTAGCTGGGCAGCCAGGTCAGGAACACCCACACCGTGTAGAAGATGCCGAAAGCCCCGATGATCATGAAGTAGGTGTTGCGCTCCCGGAACAGCGCGCCCCAGCCGGACTGCTTCGGGCCGGCGTCCTCGGCGGCGATCGTGTCGGCCGCGCGGGCGGCAGCGGCCTCCTCGCCCGCGATCAGAGCGCGTTCGCGAAGGCCGGGGTCGCGGTAGACGCGCAGCCACACCAGCATGACGACGATGCCGAGCGCACCGATGACCACGAACATCCCACGCCAGCCGATAAGCAGCATCAGACTGGTCAGCAGCGGGGGAGCGATGGCGTTGGCGATCTGCGAGCCGGTGTTGATGACCGAGACGGGCACGGCCCGCTCGTCCTTGGCGAACCACTGCTCGTTGACCTTCAGGCTCGCCGTGAAGAACGGCGACTCGGCGATGCCGAGCGCGACCCGGGCCGCGTACAGCAGGCCGAAGCTGGACGCCGCGGCGCTGACCATCGCGACGAGCGACCAGGCCCCGGCGGCCCACGCGTACATCTTTTTGGGGCCGAAGCGGTCGACGAGGTATCCGGCCGGGAGGTTGGCGATGGCGTACGGCCAGGCGAAAGCCGAAAGGAGCAGGCCCATCTGCGTGGAGCTGAGGCCGAATTCGTTCGCCACGGTGGTGTTGGCAATGCTCAGCGTGGAGCGGTCCAGGTAGTTGATGACACCGCCGATGACGAGCAGGGCGACGAAGAGCCAGCGGACGCGCAGTGCGCGGCGGCGAGCGGGCGCGTCGACCTGTGGAGGCCGGTCGGGGCCGTCGCCGGCGGGGGCCTGGGGCGCGGCGGCTTGCTGAGCCATGGTGATCTCCTTTGAACTCCACGGAGTTGCCGAGGTAGAGGGGACGGGGCGAGGAGTGATTGCGATAACAACGGGTCAGGAGAGACCGGGGTGCGAGATCAGGCGCGGGCTGCGGCGATGGCGGCGAGGATCGTCTCGGCGGCCTTGGTGACCTTGCGGTAGTCGCCGTCGGCGCGGGCGGCCTTGGTGACGGAGCTCCCCACACCGACCGCGCTGACGCCGGCGTCGAACCACTCCTTGACGTTGTCCGGGCTGACACCACCCGCGGGCATGAGCGGGGCCTGCGGGAGGGGGGCCTTGACCGTGCGTACGTAGGCCGGGCCCATGAACTCCGCCGGGAACAGCTTTACGAAGTCGGCACCCGCCTGCATCGTGTCCACGATCTCGGTGGGCGTGAAGGCACCGCTGACCGTCACGGCCTGGTAGCGGTTGGCCGCTGCCAGCATTGCGGGGTTCAGGTTGGGGCTGACGAGGAGGCGCGCTCCGGCCGCCGCGCAGGCGTGCGCCATGTGCTCGTCGAGCACGGTGCCCGCGCCGACCAGGATGCGGTCGTCGGCGTAGCGCCGGGCGAGCGTGCCGATCACGTCGAGCGCGCCCGGCACCGAAAGCGTGATCTCCAGGGCGCGTATGCCGCCCTCGATCGCGGCCTCGGAGACGGCGAGGGCTTCCTCCGCGCTCTCCAGCCGCACGATCAGCAGTGCTCCGGTGTCGGTGATGGATGTGAGGTCCTTAAACTTTACTCCCATGGAGTCACACGTTAGAACGTGGGTTAACGTGTCGTCACGGGACCAAAGCCCTCTGATGGCCCACGCCGCACGGTTACGCTGCTGCTCAGGTCCCATACGCAAGAGGGCTGTGAAGTTATGTGTCGTGCCGTGAAGGAGGCCGCAGGCCGTGAACAGCAGGCCCCCACTGATCCCGGAACAGCGCCGGCGGGAACTTCTGCGTCTGTTGCGCAGTCGGGGGGTGCTCGGCATCCGCGACCTGACCGCCCGCCTCGGCGTCTCCCACATGACCGTGCGCCGCGACATCGCCGCACTGGAGTCGAGCGGGCAGGTGGTCTCCGTCCAGGGCGGGGTTCGACTCGTCGAGGGCGCCGGTCACGCACCGCCGCGCGAACGCGCCTCGCGTGCCTCCCTCGCACTGCCGTACAAGCAGGCCATCGCCGGGCGGGCCGCCGCGCTCGTGGAGGACGGCATGGTCGTCTACCTCGACGCCGGTACGACCTGCCAGTCCGTGGTGCCCTTCCTCGTGGAGCGCACCGGCCTGACCGTCGTCACCAACGACGCGCACATCGTGCTGGCCCTGTGCGAAGTACCGTCCGTGCGCACCGTCCACACCGGCGGCGAGGTCGACCCCACGACCGGCTCGGGCGTCGGTCTGTTCGCGGCCCGCGCCATCGACTCGCTCGTGGTCGACCTGGCCTTTCTCAGCGCCAGCGCCTGGGACTTGAGACATGGCGTGACCAGCCCCTCCACCGGCCGCGTCCTGCTGAAGCAGCGTGTCATCGAGGTGTCCGCCTCAGTCGTGCTGCTCGCGGACAGTACGAAGTGGGGCGCGGCCGAACGGTTCAAGGTCACTGATCTTTCGGGCCTCGACGTGGTCGTCACGGACGCGGGGCTGGCCGAGGAAGTGGGCAACCGCATCGCGGAGGAGGGGCCGAAGGTGATCCGGGCCTGACCAGGACCTTTGGCGAGCGGAGGCGCGGCGACGTCCGCGCATAGCACTGCCGTTCGCGAGACTGTCACCGAGACGGTTTTTTCGAGATCATGACCGCGCTGGTCAACTCGCCGTCCTTCGATCCAGTGTTCCGCTCGAAGATCGTCGAGATCCCACCGGACCACCCTGTCTACCGATGGGTCTGCCTGGTCACCGATTGCGAGCGGCCGAGGGCAGGCCGGGGGAGATCTCTGCGGCACCCACGAAGTTGCATGGCGGCGGCTGCGCGCTGAGCAGTCCCGGGCGGACTTCCTACGCACCGCCGACCTGGTCGGACACGGCGAGGAACTGCGCGAGCGACGGTGCCGGCTCTGCCCCGAGCGGCCGTCACGCCACTTCGCTGTGGAGTTGTGAACCACCACCAGTTCAGCTGGTATCACCACCGCGACCGGCACGGCGACGCCGCCGACTTCGACACCTGGCTGGCCAAGCAACTGCCCCGCCCCGGATGCGGACGCTGCAAGCCGTGGTCTGCCCTGACCTGGCGGAATCACCCCTGGGGCTCTGCTACCGGCGCCACCGCCGCTATCGCAGAGAGGGACAGCCGAGCGGGGCCGTGCTGCCAGCGCAGGCAACCGCTACGGGCGGGTCGGTTCGCCAGTGCCGGTCGCCTACGACAACGAATCGGACTTCCGGCGGTGGTGCTCAAGAACAGCACCAATATCCCGACCGGGTCAGATCAACCTCCGCGGCCTGCACTCGCTCCTGAGAGCCGAGATGCAGTGGGGACTGTTCGTCCACGCCCGTGGATCGGGCAGGCGCTGGGAACTCACCCAGATCCAGGGTCTGGCGGACTACTGCCGCGACCACGGATTTCAATCAGTCACCGACCTGACTTCCGACAGCCTGGACCCAGACGAGGAAAGTAGTCGGCTGACCACAGCCGGCCGGGACGCTTCCTACCTCGCCCGGATCCTCATCGGCCTGCTCACCCCGCTCTATGCGACGCCGGAGCAGACCCGCGAGCAGGGCTACCTCGACACCGAGCACTTCGGCCGCAGGCTGAACAACTGGTCGCTCAAACGCGTCCTGGGCCCACGGCTCGACCACCCGGCCGTGACCTGGTTGCTGGAACGTCATGGCTCGCCCAGGACTCTGCGAAAGGCAGGCCAGCGCAGGCTGGTTGAGGCGATCCGGCCCAAGGCCCCGCGGTGACGCCGATCTCGAATTTTCCCCAGTGCTGATCTTCGCCCCAGTTGGTTCACGGAGTGAACCAACTGGGGAATCGGATGAGCGGAAAGCAGAAGGACTCACCGATCACAGGTCGGTGAGTCCTTCGTGTCTGCTGGTCAGTTGGAAGAGCTAAAGCCTGCCGATCGGTCGAGGTGGAAGGGCGAGCCGGGTTCCTCGGGTGCCCATCCGTTGCCGATTGCCGTGCGGATGCTCTCAGCGACGGCCGAAGGGAGGATAGATGCTGCTGCCTCGAGCACCCAGTTGCTCGGATGGGGCTGATTGGTCGTGACCACCAGGGTACTGCCCGGTGACTCCGCGTGCTCGACCGCGTAGCGCAGAGGAGACCAGACGAGGGCCTGGCTGTAGGTCGGCCGTCGCCGGATTCTCCAGCGATAGGGGATGCCGTCGACTGTTATGGGCCGAGACCCCTTCTTCACCAATGCCACCGTCACGTCCTTTCCCGTTGAAGACTACCGAATAGGGATGATGCCTCGCTCCCATTTCTTTGCCGAGGTGATCAGCTTCTTCGCATGGGAATCACGTCCGGACTTGACGTGGGGATGGTGGGCCGGGCGGCTTCAGGGGTGGCCAGGAGGGCGAGCATGGTGACCGGCTTGTTGCAGTGAGGACAGCTGCGAACGGCAGTCGGCGTCAGCGGCGTCACGGGCAACGAGGTCTCAGTGGGCTCGGTTTGGACGTCCTCGTCCGCATCCGTGCGTTCGCGTTTGCGGCGGCGTGCGGCCTCCGCCTTGCAGCGGGGTGAGCAGTAGGTATGCCGTGCCGCTGCCTGCGGGTTGACCTGGAACAGCGTCCAGCAGATTGGGCAGTCTCGGAGTTCAACCAGCACGTCCGGTCACTCCCTTGCGGAGGTTGTCGGAGTGAGCCTGGTGCGAACGCAGGCGGTAGGACGGTCCGTCGATGCCGACCACGGCAGCCCGGTCCAGAAGACGGTCGACCATCGCCGCCGCGACGGTGGCATCGCCGAAGGCGCCTGCCCAATCGGCAATGCCGCCATTCGTCTTCAAAATGGTGCTCGACTTCAGATATCTCTGGTTGATCACCTGGAACAGGGCTGACGCACCATCACCAAGCAATGGCAGATAGCCCAGTTCATCGATCACCAGGAGTCGAGGGCCTGCGAAGACTCGCATGATGGTCGACCAGCGTCCTTCGACCGCGGCCTTATGGCATTTCGCCGCAAGCTCGGCGGCGGTGGTGAAGTAGACGCGGTGGCCGGCGTCGACAGCGGAGCGGGCGAGTGCGACGGCCAGCATGGTCTTGCCGACGCCGGGCGGGCCGACGAGCAGAACGTTGGAGGTGTCGAGAAACCGCAGGGTGGCCAGGTCGCGGATGAGCTTCTCGTCGACGCCGGGCTGCGAAGTCGAAGTCGGTGGCTTGACCGCGGAGCCAGCGGACGAAGGGGTCCGCGACCGCTTCAGCCCGGCGCTTCGTGCACCTGCTGCATCACCTGCGCCAGGACTCGGACGCGACGGTGCAGTTCGCCGCCATCGCGCCCGGAGGCCGCCGCGACACCCCCTCTACCGAGTTCTTCCGCAGCCTCCGCCCTCGGTAGCGGCGCTGATCCGTCTGTGCCGGCGACGGGCCACGCGCGGCGCTGGGTCTGCTCTTCGGCGTAGACCGCTCCACCGTCCCGGAGCAATTGCGGAAGTTCGCGCCCTCCCATCTGAGCTGTGTAGCGACTCCCGACCATCGCGGCCTGCGGTAGCGGACGCTGAGAGACGTGTTGACCTTCGCTCGGGCTGCAGGCAGTGAGCTGGTCCTGGACTTGACCGTGACCCAGGTTCGCCTTCAACCGGTTGGGTGTGATGCCAGCCCGCAGTACGTCCTGCTCGACGGGACGCTCGCCGAGTGCGACCGGGTGGGCGACGGGAAAGCCGACTACTCCCACAAGCATCGCCGCCATGGCGTGAACGTGCAGGTTGTGACAGATCCCTTCGGCCAAGGCTTTGGATCACACCGGCTCTGCCGGGCCGCTGCCACGATCTGACCGCCGCCCGCATCCACCGCATCATCCGGACCTGGGAACGCCAGGGCATCCCCATCCTGGCCGGCCGCAGACGCCCGCCCCGTGGGCAGCTGACCCCCACAGAACGGACCGTCAACCGGGCACTGGCCCATCCCCGGCACCCGTCGAACGCGGCATGGCACGACTCAAGTCCTGGCGGATCTTCCGCAGATCGCGATGCACCCCGAACCGCATGACGTCAATCGCCAGGGCCGTCCTCACCCTGGAGAGGCAACGCTGGAAACGCTCACTGAGTGGCTGCGAGAGCGGCGCGAGGGCGCAACCCCTCGCGACGTGCTGCTGAACGACGTCACGCATCTGCGGGACGTGACGGTGACTTCCTCACCTGGCTCGGCGGCGACGTCTTCGACCTCGACATGAGCGGGTCGCCCTGGACCGCATCGCCGCCGTGACTGCCCGCGCAGTCCGCCGCCTGACGACCACCCAGCACGCAGGCGGAGGGTGGGGCCGCGCCCCCGACGACGACAGCGACGCCCCGTCTACCGCACCGGCCCAGCCTGTCGCCGCCCGCCAACTGCCTGCCACACGTGGCCATGGCGGCGACCGCCCACCTACTGGATCGCCAGGACGACGCGGGGCACTTTTCCGCGCCGTCAGACCAGACCGGGCCCCGTCCCCTGCCTTTCGACTTCCCAGTCCGCTCTGATTTCCATACCCTCATGGCCCTCACCCGCGCATCTCAGTGATCCCGGCCCTGAAAGGTGCAGATTGAGTCGGCGCGGAGCGCGATGTCGGTGTGTCACTCACTCTCTCACCTCCACCACCTTGCGATAGTTCGATTAACTCAGTCCCCGCTTGCGTCGACTGTATAAAAGGGCGCACGCCATATGTTGTGACCGCTATGACTGTCGTTATATACACCCTGGCGTGGAACCATAGTGCGTAAATGTGCTCGTCGTTTAGACCTGAGGGAGCCTGTACTGGATTCTGGCGGGGGCTTGCGGGTCCGTGCGGAATCCGGGCTCGGAGGTAGGCGCATAGTCGGCGGAATAACCGGATCGATCCCAGTCGGGCGGCTGGGGCTGCGGCATGGACGGGGCTCCCGCTGAGCTCAGCGGACATGCAGGGGTGCCAAGGTGGACGTTGAGGCGGGATCCGGGTTCGGCGTGCAACTCCAGGTGGAAACCGGCTGAAGCGCCGGACGGAGTGTAATGCACTGAGACGAGCATGGAATCGGACATGCCGGGTTAACGATAAGTAGTGGATGCAGGTGGTGCGTCAAATGGTGTAAGCACTCGAATGGGTGTGCCGAAGTCAGCTGAAAGCTGTCCTGCTCGGTGAGCCGGTCAAGCATGTTCTTGAATTCGACCTGACCGAGTCCCGGGTCCGGCACCTGATGCGGGTTGCCGTCTTCGTACGTGCGGATGCCCTCTCCTTCTCCCTGCTCCTCAAGCGTCTGTGCTCCGGGTCGCAGAGGAACGGCACGTACGTCGCCTTCCGTGACGTCGGCCGCGTGATCCGCACCGTCCAGTACCTCTGGTACGCGGTGTTCTTGCCCTCTGCCCTGCACATCCCGAGGACCTGGCGCGCGCAAGCTATCGGAGCGTCAGTGCGGACGACCAACGGGCGCCAGCAGCGAAGCGCGCCGAAGAACGCCTCAACCCCACGCACACAGGCGGCAAGGTTGACGCGGTGATCATCGACGTAGCTTCCAAGGCCGCCTCCTCCACGCGAGGTTCAGCAGTGACTCGCAGCACAACATCGTCAACGCCTCGCGTGTCACGAGCGGTGGAGCGGCTTCACCAGAGGGGAGGATGGAGGATCTCATCGTGGCCTCCCCGGCCTTCGCGGGCGGGGGCGCCGCCACCAGCACTCAGTAGTCGGTCTCGACCACTGCTGTGATGAGGAGGATCATGAGTTTGAACACTGTACAGACCCGCAAAATCGACCGGTCCTTCGCGCAGATGGACGTGGACGGCAACGGATATGTCGAGCACAGCGATGTCCAGGCGTTGGGAGCGCGTCTGATCATCGGTTTCGGTGAGGGCCCGGGATCGGTGAAAGGCCGGGACGTGCTGGACTCCTTTGACCGGATCTGGGATGCGCTCATCGAGGTCATGGACACTGATCGCGACGGACGCCTGTCGCCCGAGGAATACCATCGGGGTATGGACGGCGCGTTCATCAGCGGACCGAGCTACGACCCGGTGTTCCAACCAGCCGCCGAGGCCGTCATGCGGTTGTGCGACACCGACGGCGACGGGGTACTGAGCCGCGAGGAATTCGCTCGTTTCCATGCTGCGTTCGGCACTGGCCCCTCTGCCAGTCAGGCCGCCTTCAATGCCCTGGACCGCGACGGCAGCAATACCCTGGATGTCCACGAACTGTTGACGGCGATCCGGGACTTCTATACCAGCGGGGATCCCGATGCTCCCGGCAATCTGCTGCATGGCCCGCTGTAGTCCCATGACCGCACCACAGTCCACCACTTCTGCGGCCGCGACGAGTCGTGCCGCCCTTGGCCGGATGGGCGCCATAGCCGGTTCTGCCTGTAGTGCCGCGGAAAGCGCCGGCTTGGACGCCCGGCAGTTGGAACCGCTGGTCGACCACGTCGCGATCCTGGCCAGGCCGTGTCGGGCCAACCGAGAGCAGGAACAGATCGAAGCGGCCGTGGACGGATGGGCGCTGGAGAACGGGCTCGCGGCTGGGCAGGGCGCGGCTGCTCGGCTCCGCGCCGCCCGGTACGGCTGGTTGGCGGCGCACACCTTCTCCGATGCCTCGATCGACGACGCCGCCTTGTTCGGCAAGTGGTACGCATGGGCATTCGTCATCGACGACCTTCTCGACGACGGCGCGGCTGGGGCTGATCCCCGAACCGCGCACCACCTCTACCGGGGCTTGCTCACTATCCTGACTAGCCCCGGTCATCCCCCGGCTCGGGACTCGGCAGTGCAGCGAGCACTGGCGGACCTGTGGCGCCAGACGATCCAACAAACCAGCCCTGGCTGGCAAGCGCGGTTCATCGGCCACCTCCGCCGACATCGCGCCGCATGCCGCCAGGAGGCCCGCCACCGCGCCACCAAGACCTACCCGGCCCTGCGGCAATACCCGGCACTGCGCCGCCGGTCCAACGCCCCCTTTCTGTTCGACCTGGCCGAAGTGGTGCTGCACTGCCCCGTACCCCCGGCGGTATACCGCAGCGCCACCTGGCAGACCCTGGTGAGCGGTTCCAGCGACGTCACCGCGTGGTGCAACGACCTGATCTCGGTGTCCAAGGACGACGCGCACGGCGACCCCCTCAACTACGTTCTGACCGTGGCCCACAACACCGGGCAAAGCCGCCAACAGGCCACCGCGTGGGTGCGCGACCAGATCAGCCGACGCTGTGCCCAGCTCCAGCACGCCGCTCTCGACTTGCCCGCACTATGCGCCCGGCGCGGCCTCGGCCGGGCCACCGAAGGCAACCTCAGCCGGGTCGCCTGCGGGCTGCTGGCCTTCCCCCGCGCACATCTGGACTGGACGCTCACCTCAGCCCGCTACACACCCCCGGAGCAGACAACTGGGCACCGATAACGGAAAAGACGTGACACCACGCCGGTGCAGGACACCCCGGTCGTCCCAGCCCCCGCTCGCGCCTTGGTCCTAGACGGCCGTGGTCGTCCCGGCACAGCACAAGGCCCGACGCGAGCACGACAACCGAGTCAATGCCTTCGTGGGGACACCCAGCGGGCAATCGCCCGCCCCCTCAAGATCATCCCGTGGCAGGCTTCTGGCATATATGGGTCGCGCCACGTCAAGTTGGGCGTTGTCGATCAGGTTCAGCATTCGCTGGATGTGGTTCAGGCATGCATGGCCTGCTTCCTTCACCAGCGTCCAGTAGAGCTGCATACAGGCGGGGCCAGACAGATGTCCACTTGCAGTCGACGCCAGGCTGTCACGCCCACCCAACCTACTGTCACCCGACGGACATCACCGACACACCACACTCCTGGAGCACCGGCCACCAGTCACGTCAAGCGCCGTTACAGGCCCCAGGGGTGCCTCCTTGATATGAGCAGCCAGACAAGGAGGGCGCCGACCGCCACGGTGCCGTGGTAGACGTATCGGCCTTAACGGGTGGCACCGGCTTGGAACTGCTAGATCTTGTTGATGACTCGCTCGACGATATCTCTCGCTATGCAGCGAGCCCTTCGCGGCGATCGCACACGCATGGGGTCCGGCGGCGATGCCGGGCCCCATGCCGGGTAGCGCGGACTGGGTGAGGGGGCGTTAACCGGTCAGATCAACCAGCGGTGCTTCTGCACGATCGGCAGGGACTGCCAGACGCGGCCGAGGCCGAAATAGCTGCCCGCCCCTGCGGCTGTGACGGAGAGGCCGGCCAGAGCGATCATCCAGTGGCTGTCGGTGACCGGGTTGGCGGCCGGCCACAGGCTGACCAGGTACATGAAGGCCATCATCACGGTGCACGACACTGCGGCAATACGCATCCCGATGCCCAGCAGATAGGCGAGACCGATGCCCAGCAGCCCCGTCATGAACAGCGCATCCAACCAGGGCGCCCCCGCCACGCCGTCGAGGACGTGGGCGAATGGTCCCTGGGTGCCGTGCAGCAGGAACCCCTCTGTGGGTGAGCCGCCGTTGAGGACCGAGGCCTGCGACTTGGTGGAAAAGCCCAGGCCGAACAGCTTGTCGAGGAACGGCCATAGGAACGTCCAGGCGACCAGGATGCGTAGCGCGGCCAGGAAGGCGCGAGCAGTACCGCTGCGGACGATCGGTCCGCTGTCGAGCACGGGAGACGCGTAAGTGCGGGGGGAGTGGGCCGTGGCCACGGGGTTCACCCAATTTCCAAAATATGATGCTCTCAAAATCAATTATCTGTCGGACCCCAGATATCGGCACCTGCTGAAGTCCCGAGCACCGGGACGTTCATCCTTCAACTTCCTCGGCGCGGAGCGCAGCGATCGCAGCCTCCAGATACCGGACAGGCCATGACGGGCCGGCCCCCTACCCGCACCCGCCGCGGGGTGGGAGGCCGGGCGGAGTTATGTCCCCCGGTGTCGCACCTTGCGCAGGCAGGTCAGGGGGTCGTCCAGCCACCACTTCTGTTGCCCCATGCCCGGTTACTCAGGGCGCGCGAATGCCGGTCTTGCCCCCCTGTGCCTCGGCCCCGATCGAGCGCGTCCTGACGGACAACGCCTGGCCCTACCGCAAGAGCTTCGCCTGGCCGGCAGGCACTCGCTGACCTCGGCGCGGCCGGCAAGCTCACCCGCATCTACCGGCCGCAGACCAATGGCAAGGTCGAACGCTTCAACCGCACCCTGCTCGACGAGTGGGCCTACCTGCGGCCCTACACCAGCAACGACGAACGCACCGCCGACCTGGCAGACTTCCTGCACACCTACAACCACCACCGCTGCCACACCGCACTCGGCGGCCAGCCACCGATCAGCCGTGTGAACAACCCTGCGGGTCAATACACCTAGGGGGCAACTGGAGTCGGACTCGTGGAGCCCTTGCCGAGACAGTCACGCATCCCGGTGCGGGGTCTATACACTCGTCCGCCGGTGCGGGCGTGCCGGTTCGGGGTGGGACCCGGCTACGGACACCCCGGCGATGTGACAGCTTGCGACAGATGAGAGGGTCGGGCGGGTGAGCGAGACACCGAAGGACACCCTGCAATACCGCTTCGACGGGCCGGAAGACGCCCCCGTCCTGGTCCTCGGACCCTCACTCGGCACGACGTGGCACATGTGGGACCGGCAGGTTCCCGAGTTGGCCAAGCAGTGGAGGGTTTTCCGGTTCGACCTGCCCGGGCACGGGGGCGCGCCCGCGCATCCCGCCGGGTCCGTGGGCGAGCTGGCCGAGCGGCTGTTGGCGACCCTGGACGGCATCGGCGTGCAGCGCTTCGGCTACGCGGGCTGCTCGCTCGGCGGCGCGGTCGGCGCCGAACTGGCGTTGCGCCATCCGCAGCGCGTCGCCTCCCTCGCCGTGATCGCCGCCTCGCCGCGCTTCGGGACCGCCGACGAGTTCCGCCAGCGCGGTGTCATCGTCCGCAGCAACGGCCTCGACCCCATCGCCCGTACGTCGCCCGAGCGCTGGTTCACGCCCGGCTTCGCCGCCGCGCAGCCCGCCATCACCGACTGGGCCGTGCAGATGGTCCGTACGACCGACCCGGGCTGCTACATCGCCGCGTGCGAGGCGCTGGCCGCATTCGACATCCGGGCCGAGCTGGGTGCGATCAGCGTGCCGACGCTCGTCCTCGTCGGCTCCGAGGACCAGGTCACCGGGCCCGCCGAGGCCCGCACCCTCGTCGCCGGGATACCCGACGCGCGGCTCGCCGTCGTCCCCGGCGCCTCCCATCTCGCGCCGGTCGAGCAGCCCGCCGCTGTCACCGACCTGCTCGTACGTCACTTCTTCTCGGCCTGGCTGCCGGGCTACGACACCGGGCAGCACCCCGTGCCGCCGGCCCCGGCCAAGCCCGCCGCCGCGCCCGCGCCCGTGCCGCCGCCCGTCGCTCCGGTCGGGGAGATCACGGCCGCGCAGTCGCAGCCGGAGGCGGCCGTCCGGCCCGATCCGCATGACGTGGGGCTCACGACGCGGCGGGAGGTGCTGGGGGACGCGCATGTCGACGCCGCGCTCGCCACCGCCGACGACTTCTCCGGGGACTTCCAGGAGTTCATCACGCGGTACGCGTGGGGGGAGATCTGGGCGCGGCCCGGGCTCGATCGGCGGATGCGGTCCAGTGTCACGTTGACGGCGCTTGTCGCGGGCGGGCATCTGGAGGAGCTGGCGGTGCATACGCGGGCGGCCTTGCGGAACGGGCTGACCGCCGCGGAGATCAAGGAGGTTTTGCTTCAGGCCGGGGTTTATTGCGGGGTGCCTGCGGCGCATGCGGCGTTTCGGGTGGCGCAGGGGGTTATTCGGGCGGAGACGACTCCTCCGGAGTAGGGGCGGGGATTTTCGTATCCCGGGTGGTTGGATTGCCGGGGCTTTGGGGTGCCAGTCACCTGCGGGCCGGTGGGTGGCTGACCGCGCAGTTCCCCGCGCCCCTTGGGAGTTCTCCAGCGGAGGCTGCTTGCAGTACAGGTTGCGCAGTTCCCCGCGCCCCTGTCGGGGCGGACCTGTGCGTGGTTACCTGCGGCCCGGTGGGGGCTGGTCGCGCAGTTCCTCGCGCCCCTTCGGGGCACTGACGTGCGTTGTTGACTGCGGGTGCGTGGGGCTTCTCGCGCAGTTCCCCGCGCCCCTGAAGCGTGCACTTCGTGCAGCTTCCCCTTTGAGGAGCGGGGCTTCGCCCCTGCTTCCCAGGGGCGAAGCCCCGCTACCCCCAGGGGGGAGGGTGCGACGTAGTCGCCCCTCCAGGGGCGCGGGGAACTGCGCGACCAGCCACGACGCGAGTCGAGGACGAAGACCTCAGTGCCAACTCCCAGCCTCTCCGGCGATTGAGGAGCGGGGCTGCCAACCCGTGCCCGTCAGGCGCCGCTGCCCCCCCGTCCTCGGAACCTGCGGAGCGTGGCGTCGGGGCAGGATGGGGGTATGAAGTTCACGAAGAAGTCTCACTCCTGCGTCCGGCTGGAGAAGGACGGGCGGACGCTCGTCATCGATCCGGGCGGGTTCTCCGAACCGGACGCCGCGCTCGGCGCCGACGCCGTCCTCGTGACGCATGAACACCCCGACCACTTCGACGAGGGCCGCCTGCGAGCCGCGCTGGAGGCGAATCCGGGGGCGGTGATCTACACGCTGAAGTCGGTCGCGGAGCAGCTCTCCGCCGCGTTCCCCGGCCGCGTACACACGGTCGGGCACGGCGACACGTTCGACGCCGCCGGTTTCGAGGTCCAGGTCCACGGCGAGCTGCACGCCGTCATCCACCCGGACATCCCCCGCATCACGAACGTCGGCTACCTCGTCGACGACGGCGCCGTCTTCCACCCCGGCGACGCGCTCACCGTCCCCGACCACGCCGTGGACACGCTGATGCTGCCGGTGATGGCGCCCTGGAACAAGATCTCCGAGGTCATCGACTACGTACGGGAAGTGCGGCCGCGCCGCGCGTACGACATCCACGACGCGCTGCTCACCGACCTGGCGCGGCCGATCTACGACCGGCAGATCGGAGAGCTGGGCGGTGCCGAGCATCTGCGGCTGACGCCCGGCGACGCCGTCACGCTGTAGGGACGTCCGCGAGGAGGCCGAGGATCTCGTCCGTCGTGCCGATCTCCGCGAGGCGCGGGAAGATCTTGGTGAAGGTGTGCTCGTGGGAGGCGGCGTCCGTGTCGGTCGTCGCGTCCGAGACCACGGCGAGGTGGTAGCTCAGCTCGAAGGCGGAGCGGGCGGTGGACTCGACGCCGATGGACGTGGAGATGCCGCCGAGGACGATCTGGGTGACCCCGCGCCGGCGCAGTTGCAGGTCCAGCTCGGTGCCGGTGAACGCGCCCCAGTGCCGCTTGGTGATCACGATGTCGTCGCCGAGCGGCCCCAGCTCGTCCGGGAACTCGGCGAACGCGGCCGGCGGCGCCTGCTTCATGCCCTGCGCCTCGGTGCGGCCCACCGGCAGGTCGCCGCCGTCGGGCGACCACGTCACGCGCACCCGTACCACCGGCAGGCCCTTGGCGCGGAAGGCGTCGGCGAGCCGGGCCGCGTTGCCCAGCACCTCGGCGGCGGGGTGGACGGTCGGCAGGCCGAGGATGCCGTTCTGGAGGTCGATGAGGACGAGCGCCGGGCGCGCGTCGAGAGGGGTGCGGATGCTCATGCTCCGCACGCTACCCGCCCGACAGGAAAACTTGCAAGGTTGCCTGTCTATCCCGGCCCCGGTGTGCGGGTCCGGCTCGCGGCCCGTTGTCACACCCACCCGGTACGTTGTGAGACATGCGCATTGCTACCTGGAACGTGAACTCGATCACCGCGCGGCTGCCGCGCCTGCTGGCCTGGCTGGAGAGCAGCGGCACGGACGTGCTGTGCATCCAGGAGACCAAGTGCACGGCGGAGCAGTTCCCGGCCGACGCGCTGCGCGAGCTGGGCTACGAGTCGGCGGTCAACGCGGACGGCCGGTGGAACGGGGTGGCGCTGCTCTCCCGCGTCGGCCTGGAGGACGTCGTCAAGGGCCTGCCCGGCGACCCCGGTTACGAGGGCGTCCAGGAGCCCCGCGCGATCTCCGCGACCTGCGGCCCCGCCCGCGTCTGGTCGGTCTACGTGCCGAACGGGCGAGAGGTCGGCCACCCGCACTACGCGTACAAGCTCCAGTGGTTCGAGGCGCTGAAGGCCGCCGTCGCCGGGGACGCGGCGGGCGGCCGCCCCTTCGCCGTCCTGGGCGACTACAACGTGGCACCGACCGACGACGACGTCTGGGACATCTCCCTGTTCGAGGGCGCCACGCACGTCACCCCGGCCGAGCGCGACGCCCTCGCCGCGCTGCGCGAGACCGGCCTGAGCGATGTCGTGCCGCGCCCCCTCAAGTACGACCACCCCTTCACGTACTGGGACTACCGCCAGCTCGGCTTCCCGAAGAACCGCGGCATGCGCATCGACCTGGTCTACGGGAACGAGGCGTTCGCCGGGGCGGTCAAGGACGCCTACGTCGACCGCGAGGAGCGCAAGGGCAAGGGCGCCTCGGACCACGCCCCGGTCGTCGTCGACCTCGACCTGTAGCACCGCCGCCCGGGGAGCGCGGGTCAGGGTGCCAGCAGGCGCAGGTCCACCGACCGGGCCAGCGCCCGCAGGCCCGCGTCCCCAGGGTGCAGATGGTCCCCGCTGTCCAGTTCGGGCCGCAGCCGCGCCGGGTCCGCCGGGTCGCGCAGCACCGCGTCGAAGTCAAGGACGGCGTCGAAGCCCGAACCGGGGCCGCGCACAAAGGCGTTGACCGCCTCGCGCTCGCTGTCGGCGGCGGCCGTGCACAGCGCCTCGCCCGCGCATGGCGTGAGCGTCGCCCCGACCACCCGCAGCCCCCGCGCGTGCGCACGCGCCGCGATCTGCCGCAGCCCCGCGACGACCTCCCCGGCGGGCGCGCCCCAGCGCAGGTCGTTGATCCCCTGGAAGACGACCACCGTCCGCGCCGACGTCTGCGCGAACACGTCCCGGTCCAGGCGGTGCAGCGCGCTCACCCCGCCCGTGTCGGTGGAGACGCCGTCGCCCGGATAGCGGTCGCCCGCCACCTTGTTGGCCGAGATCCCCGCGTTCAGCACGCCGAGGCGCGGCACGCGGCGCTGGCCGAGCAGCCGCGCCGCGAGCACGTCCGGCCAGCGCCGGTTCGCGTCCTGCGTCGACTTGACGCCGTCGGTGATCGAGTCGCCGAGCAGCACCACCGACCCGGGCCCGCCGCCGACGTCCACCCCGGTCAGCAGCGGCCAGTACGCGAGGGTCGACGTATAGGCGGCGCCGCCCGCCTCCCCGGCGTGGTCGCCCGGCTCGCTCACGTACGAGCGTTGCAGGGCCTGGCTGTGCACGGGCGCGGCGGTCACCGGGCCCGGCAGATGGAAGCTGACGAGGAGGTCCGCTCCGGCCGGTACGGCGCAGTCCAGCGGATCGCTGAACGCCTGCGCCCCGGCCGCGATCCGCACCCCGCGCCCCCCGCCGAACGTGAGCGGCACCGGCCGGCCCCGCGCCCCCGCCCCCGCCTCCCGTACCGCGACCGTCGCACCGCCGAGCCGTACCGGCGCCGAGGCGAACGTGTTGTCCAGGCGCGCCCGGACGCGGGGGCCGCCCCGGCTGGTGCGCACGACGAGCCGCACGGTGCGGTCCGTCCAGGGGCCGACCGCCGCGTACCCGCCGCTGGACGCCGCCCACGTCCCCGACCAGCCCGCCGAGGAGGGCCGTACCGCGAGCGCGAACACGTGCAGTGCGCGCCCGCCGCCCGGCGCGTCCGGCAGTCGTACGGAGGTGACCTGCCGCCCCGCGCGCAGCGGCACCGTCACCGCGTACAGCCGTGTCCGCTCGGCGAGTTGGGCGTCCGGGGTGTTGCGGTGCGGCAGCGCGACGGCCTTCGTGGCGAGCGGGCCGGTGCGCCAGTCCGGCGCGGTCAGCGTGTACGAGGAGCGCGAGCCGTCCGCGTACGTCACCGAGCCGGTGCCCGAGGCGTCGCCGCCGGTGCCCGCGACGAGGAACGCGAGCGCGTCGCCGTGCCCGCGCAGCCGCACCCGCTGCCCGTCGGCCCGCACGTTGTCCGGGGCGCGGCCCGCCGTGCGCGGCCAGACGAAGCGGGCGCCCTCAACTGTCAGCGCACCGCCGGGAGTCCAGCCGGCCGCCGTCAGGTCGCGCGCCGACAGGGAGCCGCCCGCGCCGTCGAAGTCGGCGCCCGCGGGCGCGTCGTCGGCGCTGACCGCGCGGTTGTCGAACAGCCGCTCCAGCGGAAGCGGATGCGAATGCGGGGCCGGCAGCGGTCGCGCCGGTGCCGCGTGCGCGGCGGCGACGGGCGTGACCCCCGCGCAGAGCGTCATGGCGACAGCGGTCGCCCAGGTACGTCGGCGCACGGCCGGCTCCCTTCGTGGTGCGGCAGGTGGGACGGACGGGCCATGAACGTAGGAAGGGGCAGGGGACACGTCAATGACGCGTGGGGCGACACGGCGGGAAGTCGCCGTGAACACCCGTCCGCGCGCCTGTGGTGCACCCGGGGGGACGGATGCGACGCTGTCGGGATGAAGATCCCTTTCATGGGCAATCGGCCCAAGAGACAGGGCGGAGCGCAGGCACTCGCCGTGCGCGCCCCGCAGGACGCCGACGCCGAGGGCGTGGCCGAACTGCTGTCGGAATGTGAGCTGTTGCGCGCCCAGGCCGAGGACGCGGGCGTCGAACTCGACGACTCCGTACGGTCGTTGGAGGCCCTTGATCAGTTGGTGCCGCGCTGGCGGGAGGACGAGGAGACGCTGCTGTGGCTCGGCAACGACGCGGGCCTCTACCTCGGCACGGTCATGGTGCGCCGGGTGCGCGGCGCGACCTGGCTGATCCGGCCCGACGGCCGCCCGGTCGTCCTGCTCGCGTCCGGGCGCGAGGTGGACGTCGTGGCGGCGGGGCTTGAATGGGCGGCGAGCGGCGCTCCCGAACTCTCCCAGTTCTACGCGGAGGCCGCCGAGTCGTGAACGCCGCCGCCGGCATCCCCGTACCGAACGGCAGGTGAACCGGAAATACGGTTAATGCCCATAAGTGCGTGTCGTCTGTTAAGTCCCATATCTACGTGGATAGTTTGCGCGGACCGACACAGCCGGAAAGTGGGCAGGGACTGCCATGGCCGTCGATCCGTTGATCGAGCTGCGTGACGTGAACAAGTACTACGGTGAGCTGCATGTCCTCAAGGACATCGACCTCACCGTCGGCAAGGGGGAGGTGGTGGTGGTCATCGGCCCTTCGGGGTCGGGCAAATCGACGCTCTGCCGGACGATCAACCGGCTGGAGACCATCCAGTCCGGATCGATTCTGCTCGACGGGAAACCGCTGCCCGCCGAGGGCAAGGAACTCGCCCGGCTGCGCGCCGAGGTGGGCATGGTCTTCCAGTCCTTCAACCTCTTCGCCCACCGCACGGTCCTCCAGAACGTCTCGCTGGCCCAGGTCAAGGTCCGCAAGCGCAAGAAGGACGAGTCCGACGAGCGCTCCCGCGAACTCCTCGACCGCGTCGGACTCGCCGCCCACGCCGACAAGTTCCCCGCGCAGCTCTCCGGCGGCCAGCAGCAGCGCGTCGCCATCGCCCGCGCGCTCGCCATGGACCCCAAGGCCCTCCTGTTCGACGAGCCGACCTCCGCCCTCGACCCCGAGATGATCAACGAGGTCCTGGAGGTCATGCGGCAACTCGCCCACGACGGCATGACGATGGTCGTCGTCACCCACGAGATGGGCTTCGCCCGCACCGCCGCCGACCGCGTCGTCTTCATGGCGGACGGCAGGATCGTCGAGGACCGCGCGCCCGAGGACTTCTTCACCCGCCCCGAGAGCGAACGCGCCCGCGACTTCCTCTCCAAGATCCTCAAGCACTGAGCGGGGGAGTGCAGCACCACATGATCGCCAAGTCGCTGCGGCTGCTCGCCGCGCTCCTCGTGACGGCCCTCGCCGCCACCGCCTGCGGCAAGGAGGGCAGCCCGCCCGTCAAGGGGCCCTCGGCCGACCGGCTCCCCGACTACCGCGTCGACCGAGGGTTCTCCCTGCCCGCCTCGCCCACCTGGAAGAGCGCCCACGACCGGGGCTACTTCGTCGTCGGCGCCAAGGAGGACCAGCCCTACCTCGGCGAGAAGAACCCGGCCGACGGCGTCTACTCCGGGTTCGACATCGAGATCGCCAAGATGGTCTCCGCCTCCCTCGGCCTCGACCCGCACCGTATCCGCTTCCGCACCATCGCCTCCGCCAACCGCGAGACGGCGCTGCAGAACGGCCAGATCGACTACTACGTCGGCACCTACACCATCAACGACAACCGCAAGAAGCTCGTCGGCTTCGGCGGCCCCTACTACATGGCCGGTCAGGGCCTGCTCGTACGCCACGACGAGAAGGACATCCACGGGCCCGCCGACCTCGCCGGCAAGCGCGTCTGCTCCGCGTCGGGCTCGACCCCCTACCAGCGCATCCAGCAGGACTACCCGAAGGCCGATCTCGTCGCCTACGACACCTACTCCATCTGCGTCGACAACCTCCTGAGCTACCAGGTCGACGCCGTCACCACCGACGACGCCATCCTCCTCGGCTACGCGGCCAAGGTCCCCGACGAACTCAAGCTCGTCGGCAAGCCCTTCTCCAAGGAGCCGTACGGCATCGGCGTACCGAAGTCCGACAACGCGCTGCGGTTCGCCGTCGACGACGCCCTCAAGCAGCGCGAGGCCGACGGCGACTGGAAGAAGGCGTACGCGGCGACGCTCGGCCTGTCCGGCGTCCCGGCCCCCGCCCCGCCCGCCATCGACCGCTACCCGGCGAGCTGAGGAGGCGCACCGTGAACGTACTGACCGACAACCTCTCGACGTACGGCAAGGGCTTCCTCGGCACCGTGGAACTCACCGTCTACGCCTCGCTGCTCGCCCTCGTGCTCGGCTTCCTCATGGCGTCGTTCCGGGTGGCGCCCGTCGGCTCCTTCCGCGCCTTCGGCACCGCCTGGGTCACCGTCCTGCGCAACACACCGCTGACCCTGCTGTTCTTCGCGGTGCTGCTCGGGCTGCCGCGCTTCGGACTCGTCCTGCCGTTCAAGGTGTTCGCCGTGCTCGCGCTCGGCTGCTACACCTCGGCGTTCATCTGCGAGGCGCTGCGCGCGGGCATCAACACCGTGCCCAAGGGGCAGGGCGAGGCCGCCCGCACCCTCGGCATGACGTTCGGGCAGACCCTGACGACCGTCATCCTGCCGCAGGCGTTCCGGTCGGTGATTTCGCCGGTGGGCTCCACGCTCATCGCCCTCGCCAAGAACTCCGCCATCGCGGGCGCGTTCAGCGTGGTCGAACTGCTCGGCACGTACAAGACGCTCAGCGAACTCGGCTACAACATCGTCTGGACGTTCGTCTGGATCGCGCTCGGCTACCTCGTCATCACGCTTGCGATCAGCGCCCTGTTCACCTTCCTGGAGAAGCGCTGGGGAGTCGCCCGATGAAAGCCTTCGACCACAGCGCCACAGCGCTCTACGACGTCCCCGGACCGCGCACCGAACGCAGGCACCGCCTCTACGGCGTGCTCTCCACGCTCGCCGTCCTCGCCCTGGTCGGCTGGGTCGTGTATCTGCTGTTCGACACCGACCAGTTCACCTACACCAAGTGGATGCCCTTCGAGTACAAGGGCATCCAGGAACTGCTGCTGCGCGGGCTCGGCAACACGCTCAAGGCGTTCGCCCTCGCCGCCGTCCTCTCGCTGGTCCTCGGCACGCTCCTCGCCGTCGGCCGGCTCTCCGACCACCGGCCCGTGCGCTGGCTGGCCACCTTGTGCGTCGAGTTCTTCCGCGCCATGCCGGTCCTCGTGATGATCTTCTTCATCTACGTGGCCCTCAAGGTCGAGCCGCTGCCCGCGCTCGTCGCCGGTCTCACCCTCTACAACGGCTCGGTGCTCGCCGAGGTGTTCCGCTCCGGCGTCAACTCAGTGGAACGCGGGCAGCGCGAGGCCGCGTTCGCGCTCGGGATGCGCAAGACGCAGGTCATGACCCATGTGCTCGTCCCGCAGGCGGTACGGGCCATGCTGCCGGCCATCATCAGTCAACTGGTCGTCGCCCTCAAGGACACCTCGCTCGGCTTTCTCATCACCTACGAGGAGTTCCTCCACGCCGGGAAGCTCATCGCGTCGAACCTCGACTACGATTTGCCCTTCATCCCCGTGGTGATGGTGATCTCGCCGATCTACATCGGGATGTGCATGCTGCTGTCGTGGTTCGCCCAGTGGGTGTCCAAGCGCCAGCGGCGCAATCCCAAGACCGACGCCGCGGCAGTCGCCCCGGCCGAACCAGGGACGCTGCTGCCGGGGGTCCCTCCCGCTCCATGAGAGCGTGGGGGAGGCGGTAGCCACACAGAGCATGGGCCGCCACCGCCCTGCCACAGCCGGAGATCACTTCTCGCGTCCGCGGGGAGAAGGTCAGCTGTGCGCGTGACGGGCGGGGTGTGCCTGCTTGCCGAGGCCGAGCGGGCCCTTGTCGCACTCGTACGCGACAGGGGCACCGCTCTCCTTGGTTTCCGGGGGTGTGTACGGCCCTGTGCTCCCGACGACTCCGACTCCGACTACGTCTATTACTTATGTCTGCTACTTCCGTCTGCTATCAGGGCGCGCGGTGCGAGGTGCGGGCCGGGGCGGGGAGCGGCGCCTGCGCGGCCCGGGTCACGTCCGCGACCAGCTCCACGACGTCCGGCCCGTACGCGCCCGAGTTGACGACCTTCAGCAGCAGCACGAACGCGTTCCTGCCGTGCTTGCGCGCCAGGCGCTCGTGGTGGCGGGCCAGATAGCGGGTCGCCGCCTGGTTCGTGATCGGCAACTGCCCGCAGAAGAGGAACACCGGCCGCGCGTCCGGCACGTCCCCGGCCGTCAGCCTGGCCAGCAGCACGTACTCCGTGCGCCCCGGCTCAAGCCGGTAGCGCTCGGGGCCGATCTGGAACGCGCCCCGGTCCGGGCCCGGCTCGGCGTCGGTGTTGACCCGCACCCCGGGCAGCAGGCTCATCATGTGCGCCGCCATCCGCCGGTTGGAGGCGGGGCCGCCGACGCAGAACTCCGTGCGCTCGCCGAAGCCCTGGCGGGCCGTGTCGTGGGCGACGATCTGGGCGTGCGCCCCGCAGTCCTTGATGATCGCCGACAGTTCGAGGAGCGCGAACACG
This sequence comes from Streptomyces sp. NPDC107550, assembly GCF_055639095.1. Lineage (NCBI taxonomy): Bacteria > Bacillati > Actinomycetota > Actinomycetes > Kitasatosporales > Streptomycetaceae > Streptomyces > Streptomyces sp. NPDC107550. The sequence goes on along the minus strand of NZ_JBVKBC010000030.1, from coordinate 56,744 downwards.
TCGTAGCGCTTGACGCTCAGCTCGGGGCCGCCCGCGTCCCGGTTGACCACGAGCAGCGACTCGGAGTTGTCGGGCAGCCCGAAGAACGCCTGCCGGCGCCGGAGCCTGCGCTTCCAGAGGTAGGTACGGCCGAGCCAGCCCAGCGCGGCGCTGATGCCCGCCGCTATGAGGCCGAGGACGATGTTGCGCACGTCGTCAGTCATGGGCGGGCACTTTAGCGGGCACGGCGCGCGGCGGCGCGCGGGGGACCGAGGGGGTCCTGACGGCGGGCGGAAGTCAAGTTACGCTGCGCGGACGGCTGTTGACCGGAGGTATCGATGAGACGTTCAGTCGGGCGGAATCTGTCGTTCTGCGCGGTCGCGGCGAGTGTGACGCTCGTCGCCGGGGCGGTGGCGCCGGCGTCCGCCGCCGGGTCCCCGGGCACCCCCGAGAAGGTCCCGCTCGCGGTGGGCAGGGGCGGCGCCGTCTCCAGCGTCGACGCGGACGCCTCCGCCGCCGGCATCGAGGTGCTGCGGAAGGGCGGCAACGCGGTGGACGCCGCCGTCGCCACGGCCGCCGCGCTCGGCGTCACCGAGCCGTACTCCGCCGGCGTCGGCGGGGGCGGCTACTTCGTCTACTACGACGCGAAGACCCGCAGCGTCCACACCATCGACGGCCGCGAGACCGCGCCGCGCACCGCGGGCTCCGACCTGTTCCTGGAGGACGGCAAGCCGCTGCCCTTCAACGACGCGGTCAACAGCGGCCTGAGTGTCGGCACCCCGGGCACGCCCGCGACCTGGCAGTCCGCGCTGGACGCGTGGGGCAGCAAGCCGCTGCACAGCGTCCTCGGGCCGGCGACCAGGCTGGCGCGGGACGGCTTCACGGTGGACGGCACGTTCCGCTCGCAGACCGCCGCGAACGAGGCCCGCTTCCGTAACTTCCCCGCGACGGCGAAGCTGTTCCTGCCCGGCGGGAAGCCGCCCGAGGTGGGCTCCACGTTCAAGAACCCCGACCTCGCCCGCACCTACGAGGAACTGGCCCGCGAGGGCGTCGGGGCGATGTACCGCGGGGACATCGGCGCCGACGTCGTACGGACCGTGAACGCGCCGCCCGTCGACCCCGCCTCGGGGTACCGGGCGCGGCGCGGGGACCTCTCCGCCAAGGACCTCGCGGGGTACGCGACGAAGTTCCGGGCGCCGACCCGGACCTCGTACCGGGGGCTCGGCGTGTACTCCATGGCGCCCTCGTCCTCCGGCGGCACGACGGTCGGCGAGGCGCTGAACATCCTGGAGCGCACCGACCTGTCGAAGGTCTCCCAGGAGCGCTATCTGCACCGCTTCATCGAGGCGAGCCGGATCGCGTTCGCGGACCGGGGGCGCTGGGTGGGCGACCCGGCGTTCGAGAACGTGCCCACGAAGGAGCTGCTGTCCCAGCGGTACGCGGACTCCCGCGCGTGCCTGATCAAGGACGACGCGGTGCTGACCAGTCCGCTCGCGCCCGGCGATCCCCGGCACCCCGGGGCGTGCGGCAAGGCCGGGGACAAGGCCGCGCCGACGACGTACGAGGGCGAGAACACCACGCATCTGACGGTCGCCGACAAGTGGGGCAACGTCGTCGCCTACACCCTGACCATCGAGTCGACCGGCGGCAGCGGGATCACCGTGCCGGGGCGCGGGTTCCTCCTCAACAACGAGCTGACCGACTTCTCGTTCGCGCCGGCGAGCCCGGGTGTGCACGACCCGAACCTGCCCGGGCCGGGGAAGCGGCCGCGGTCCTCGATCTCGCCGACCATCGTGCTCGACGGGCGGCAGCGGCCGGTCGTCGCGCTCGGGTCGCCGGGTGGGGCCACCATCATCACCACGGTGTTGCAGACGCTGACGGGGTTCCTCGATCGGGGGCTGCCGTTGGTCGACGCGATCGCCGCGCCTCGGGCCAGTCAGCGGAATGCCGCGCAGACGGAGCTTGAGCCTGGGTTGTACGACAGTGCTGTGCGGGGGCGGTTGGAGGCGCTCGGGCATTCCTTCAAATTGAACCCGGAGATCGGGGCGGCGACGGGGGTTCAGCGGTTGCCGGGTGGCGCGTGGCTCGCGGCGGCGGAAAAATCCCGCAGAGGCGGAGGCTCAGCCCAGGTAGTAACCCCGTCCCCCCACTAGGGAAGCGCCCGTCCAGTCCAGCCCCGCCAGGGGCGCGGGGAACTGCGCGCCCAGCCCCAACGCACCCGGCACCCTGGGGCGCCACCCCAGCCCCCGCTCCTCAATCGCCGGAGAGGCTGGGAGTTGGCGCTGAGGTCGACTCCTTAAGGGGCGCGGGGAACTGCGCGAGAAGCCCCACCGGGGCTGCACCCGAAGCACAACGATCACGCACCCGGCGCTGGGGTGCCGCCTTGCCCACCCTGCCGCCCCAGGCGGCAGACTGCCCAAGGCGGCGGGGCGGCTCCCCCAGGGCACCGGTGCTGGCAGCCCCGTCAGGGGCGCGGGGAACTGCGCGAGCGGCCACGACGCACCCGGCACCTTGGGGGTCAGGTCAGACGGACGTGAGTACTCGGGGCCCCGTAGAGGTGATCGCCACCGTGTGTTCCGCATGCGCCGCCCGCGACCCGTCCCCACTCCGCAGCGTCCACCCGTCCGCCGCCTCGTAGTACGCGTCACCCCCACCCGCGATCACCATCGGCTCGATGGCCAGCACCATGCCCGCCCGGAGCACCATCCCCCGCCCGGCGCGCCCCTCGTTCGGCACGGACGGGTCCTCGTGCATGTGGCGTCCGATGCCGTGCCCGCCGAAGTCCTGCGGCACCCCGTATCCGGCGGCCCGGCACACCGTGCCGACGGCGTGGGCGATGTCGCCGATGCGGTTGCCGGCGACGGCCGCCTCGATGCCCGCCGCGAGCGCCCGCTCCGCCGTCTCGATGAGCCGCGTGTCCTCGGCCCGCGCACGCCCGACCGTGAAGCTGATCGCGGAGTCACCCGCCCAGCCGTTCAGGAGCGCCCCGAAGTCCGCCGAGAGCAGGTCCCCGTCGCGCAGCCGGTAGCTGTTCGGTACGCCGTGCACGATCGCGTCGTTCACGGAGGTGCACAGCACCCCGGGGAAGGGCGTCGGCGCGAAGGAGGGCCGGTAGCCGAGGAAGGGGGAACCGGCGCCGGCGGCGCGCAGCACGTCGTGCGCGACCTCGTCCAGCTCCAGCAGGCTCACGCCCACGGCGGCGTGTTCCCGTACGGCGGCGAGGCCCTGGGCCACGACACGGCCCGCCTCCCGCATCGCGTCGATCGATGTGTCCGTCTTCAGTTCCACCATGCCAATAACTATACCGGTATTTAAATCCGGTACAAGAATGGGTGCCTCGGGTACCCTGAGGGCATGGTCCGTACCCCCTTGACCCCCGAAGAGCGCGAGCGCGGCGAGCGCCTCGGCAGGCTGCTGCGCGAGGCCCGCCAGGGCCGCAGCATGACCGAGGTGGCCGCCGCCGCGGGCGTCTCCGTCGAGACGCTGCGCAAGATCGAGACGGGCCGCGCCCCCACGCCCGCCTTCTTCACCGTCGCCGCAGTCGCGGGCGTCCTCGGTCTGTCGATGGACGAGCTGATCGTCCGCTGCGCCCTCGTCCCCGTCTGAGCCCTACGGGCTTGACGGGTCGTCAGCGCGGCGAGCGCCCCCTCACCCGCACGGGTGCCGAAACATGATCGTTCCAGCGGGTTGACGGCAATGGTCTTGGCAAGCCCCCCGGGTGGGCTTACGTTCGCCCTCTACGTCCCTCTACGGGCGTAGAGGAACAGGCGGAAGGAGCGGGCACGAGCCGCGCGAGGGGCGCCGCCCGCGACGACGACCGAGGAAGGGACCCGCTGCCGTGATGACCCCCGACCTGCACGCCCGCCACCGTGCCGTCCTGCCCGACTGGCTCGCCCTGTACTACGACCGGCCCATCGAGATCACGCACGGCGAGGGCCGCCACGTATGGGACGCCGAGGGCAACCGCTACCTCGACTTCTTCGGCGGCATCCTCACCACCATGACCGCGCACGCGCTGCCCGAGGTCACCAAGGCGGTCAGCGAGCAGGCCGCGCGCATCGTGCACTCCTCGACGCTCTACCTCAACCGGCCGATGATCGAGCTGGCCGAGCGGGTCACCCAGCTCTCCGGCATCCCCGACGCCCGCGTCTTCTTCACCACCTCCGGCACCGAGGCCAACGACGCGGCGCTGCTGCTCGCCACCGCGTACCGCCGCTCGAACCAGATCCTGGCGATGCGCAACAGCTACCACGGCCGTTCCTTCGCCACGGTCTCCATCACCGGCAACCGCGCCTGGTCGCCCACCAGCCTCTCCCCGCTCCAGACGCTCTACGTGCACGGCGGCGTCCGGGGCCGGGGGCCCTACGCCCACCTCGGCGACGCGGAGTTCATCGACGCCTGCGTCGCCGACCTGCGCGACATGCTCGGCCAGACCCGGGGCGACATCGCCGCGCTCATCGCCGAACCGGTGCAGGGCGTCGGCGGGTTCACCTCCCCGCCCGACGGCCTGTACGCCCGCTTCCGCGAGGTCCTCGCCGAGCGCGGCATCCTGTGGATCTCCGACGAGGTGCAGACCGGCTGGGGCCGCACCGGCGACCACTTCTGGGGCTGGCAGGCGCACGCCCGCTCGGGCCCGCCCGACATCGTCACCTTCGCCAAGGGCATCGGCAACGGCATGTCCATCGGCGGGGTCATCGCCCGCGCCGACATCATGAACACCCTCGACGCCAACTCCATCTCCACCTTCGGCGGTTCGCCCATCACCATGGCCGCCGGCCTCGCCAACCTCTCCCACCTGCTGGAACACGACCTCCAGGGCAACGCCCGCCGGGTCGGCGGCCTGCTCATCGAGCGGCTGCGCGCCATCGCCGCGACCGTCCCCGCCGTACGGGAGGTGCGCGGGCGCGGCCTGATGATCGGCGTCGAACTCACCCGCCCCGGCACCGACGAGGCCGACCCCGCCGCCGCGTCGGCCGTCCTGGAGTCCTGCCGCGCGGGCGGCCTGCTCGTCGGCAAGGGCGGCGGACACGACACCAGCGTCCTGCGCATCGCGCCGCCGCTGTCCCTGACCGTCGCCGAGGCCGAAGAAGGCGCCGCCGTCCTCGAACGGGCGCTGCGCGACCTGCCCTGAACCGCCTGGCCCCCGCCCGCCGTCACCCGAGACCCGCGCCGCACGGCGCTCATCCGCACGAGGGAGGCGCCGATGCCCGGTCGAGCGACCGGCGACGCACACGCCCTGTCCGTCCGCCAGATACTGGCCCTGGAGCGCATCGCCGCGGGCGAGCCCGAGGTCGTCGCGGGGGCCGACCAGCTCGACCGGCCGGTGCGCTGGGTGCACGTCGCCGAGGCCGCCGACGTCGGCGTCATGCTCAGCGGCGGCGAGATGGTCCTCACCACCGGCGTCCTGCTCGCCGGTGACGCGCACGGCCAGACCGAGTACATCAAGTCGCTGCACCGCGCCGAGGCCGCCGCCCTCGTGCTCGGCCTCGGCCGCGCCTTCCCCTCCCCGCCGCGCCCCATGCGCAGCGCCGCCGAACGCTACGGGCTGCCGATGGTGGTGCTGCACCGGCCGTTCCCGTTCGCGCAGCTCACCGAGGAGGTCCAATCACGCCTGGTGCGCCGCAAGTTCGCGGCGGTCAGTCTCTCCGAGGGCATCCGCACCGCGCTCACCGGACTGATCACGGCCGGCGCCCCGTTGCAGAGCCTGCTCGACGAGATCGCCGCGCACAGCGCCTGCCCTGTCGTCGTCACCAACCTCGCCCACCGCGTCCTCGCCACCGCAGGCGAACGGCCCGCCGTGGACGACGTGTTGCGCGACTGGGAGCGCATCGCTCGCCAGCCCGGGGGAGTGGACGGCGAGGGCTGGATCCGCGCCGAACTCGGCGGCCGCGGCGAACGCTGGGGCGCCGTCGTCCTGTGCGGCCACCGCGGCGACGCCGCCTCCGGGCGCCTCCTCGCCGACCGCGCCGCCGAGGCCCTCGTCCTGCACCGCATGCTCTCCGGCTCCGCCGCCACCTGGGAGGAGCAGTCCGCGCGGTGCCTGCTCGCCGACCTCGTCTCGGGCGCGGCCCCCGTACGCCACCTCCTGCCCCGCGCGCGGGCCGCCGGGCTGCCCGTCAACCGGCGCGCCTTCCTGCCGCTCGCCGTGCGCGACGCGACACCGGGCGAACTCGACCGCGTACTGCGCCTGTTGGGGCTGCAAGGGCTCGTGGCCGACCTCGCCGAGCACACCACCGCCGTCCTCCTCAGCCTCGCCCGCGACCAGGAACCCGCCGCCCTCGCCGCCCACTTCGCCGCCCGGCTGCGCGCCGAGACCGGCCGCCCCGCCGTCGTCGCAGCCGGACCGGACTGCCCCGCCTGGGACGAGGTGCCCGACGCGCTGCGCGAGGCCCTGCACGTCGCCGACGCCGTCGCGGGTGCCCCGCCCGACCTGCCGCCCGTCGTCCGCATCGGTGACGTACGGCTGCGCGGTCTCGTACGGCAGTTGCGGGACGATCCGCACGTACAGGCCTTCGCGGAACGGGAGTTGGCCGGGCTGCTGCACGCCGAAGAGGACCCGGGCGGGCTCCTCGCCGTGCTGCGCACCTACCTCGCCACCGGGCGCAACAAGTCCCGCACCGCCCAGCTCCACCATATGAGCCGGCCCGCCCTGTACCGCCGTATCGAAGCCATCGAGCAGCTCCTCGCCATCGACCTCGACGACTTCGAGCAGGCCGCGTCCCTGCACATCGCGCTGCTCGCGCACGACTGCCAGCACCGGACGTGACACCGTGCAACGCGGTGCGCCGCCGGACGTGACACGGTGCGACTCCTCGCGCCGCACCGCCCTTCCTATCGTCGTGGGCACACCGAGCGCCCCACCAAGCCGGAGGTCCTGAATGAGCCCTGTCATCCGCGCCGCGATCTTCCAGACCGGGTGGACCGGCGACAAGGAGTCCATGATCAAGGTGCATGAGCAGGCGGTGCGTGACGCCGCCGCCCAGGGCGCCCAGGTCCTGTGCTTCCAGGAGCTGTTCTACGGCCCCTACTTCTGCCAGGTGCAGGACCCGAAGTTCTACGAGTACGCCGAGGCGATCCCGGACGGCCCCATCGTGCGCCGCTTCCAGGACCTCGCCCGCGAGCACGGCATCGTCCTCGTCCTTCCCATGTACGAGGAGGAGCAGCCCGGCGTCCTCTACAACACCGCCGCCGTCATCGACGCCGACGGCAGCTACCTCGGCAAGTACCGCAAGACGCACATCCCGCAGGTCAAGGGGTTCTGGGAGAAGTTCTACTTCCGCCCGGGCAACTCCGGCTGGCCCGTCTTCGACACCGCCGTCGGCAAGATCGGCGTCTACATCTGCTACGACCGGCACTTCCCCGAGGGCTGGCGCGCCCTCGGCCTCGAAGGCGCCCAGATCGTCTTCAACCCCTCCGCCACCAGCCGCGGCCTGTCCCGCTACCTGTGGCAGCTTGAGCAGCCGGCCGCCGCCGTCGCCAACGAGTACTTCGTCGGCGCCATCAACCGCGTCGGCGTCGAGGAGTACGGGGACAACGACTTCTACGGCACCTCCTACTTCGCCGACCCCGAGGGCCAGTTCGTCGGCGAGGTCGCCGACGACAAGGCGCCCGAACTCGTCGTGCGCGACCTCGACATGGCGAAGCTGCGCGAGGTCCGCGACCGCTGGCAGTTCTACCGCGACCGCGCCCCGCAGGCGTACGGGCCGCTGACCCGCCCGTAAGCCCGTAAGCGCGTGAGCCCGCAAGCCCGAACCCCCGTAAGGGCGAAAGGGCGTAGGCCCGAGGGCCCGCGCGTCATGTGAGTCCGTACTGCCCGAGGAGGAGAGCATGAGCGCCGTCCGTACCGTCGTCCGCGGCGGACTGGTCGTCACCGCCGCCGACGAGATGCACGCCGATGTCCTCATCGAGGACGGCCGGGTCGTCGCCCTCGCGGCGACCGGCAGCGACACCGCCGCGTCCTGGACGGACGCGCGGGTCATCGACGCCGCCCACAAGTACGTCATCCCGGGCGGCGTCGACGCCCACACCCACATGGAGATGCCGTTCGGCGGGACCTTCGCCGCCGACACCTTCGAGACCGGCACCCGCGCCGCCGCCTGGGGCGGCACCACCACCATCGTCGACTTCGCCATCCAGACCGTCGGCAGCACCCTGCGCGAAGGGCTCGACGCCTGGCACGCCAAGGCCGACGGGCAGTGCGCCGTCGACTACGGCTTCCACATGATCGTCTCGGACGTCAACGACGAGACGCTGAAGGAGATGGACCTGCTGGTCGGCGAGGGCGTCACCTCGTTCAAGCAGTTCATGGCCTACCCCGGCGTCTTCTACTCCGACGACGGCCAGATCCTGCGCGCGATGCAGCGCGCCGCCGACAACGGCGGCCTGATCATGATGCACGCGGAGAACGGCATCGCCATCGACGTCCTCGTCGAACAGGCCCTGGCCCGCGGCGAGACCGACCCCCGCTACCACGGCGAGGTCCGCAAGGCGCTCCTGGAGTCCGAGGCCACGCACCGCGCGATCAAGCTCGCCCAGGTCGCCGGCGCCCCCCTCTACGTCGTCCACGTCTCCGCGCAGGAAGCCGTCGCCGAACTCGCCCGCGCCCGCGACGAGGGCCTGCCCGTCTTCGGCGAGACCTGCCCGCAGTACCTCTTCCTGTCCACCGACAACCTCGCCGAGCCCGGCTTCGAGGGCGCCAAGTACGTGTGCAGCACCCCGCTGCGCCCCCGCGAGCACCAGGCGGCGCTGTGGCGGGCCCTGCGCACGAACGACCTCCAGGTCGTCTCCACCGACCACTGCCCCTTCTGCTTCGCTGGCCAGAAGGAGCTGGGCCGCGGCGACTTCTCCAAGATCCCCAACGGGATGCCCGGCGTCGAGAACCGCATGGACCTGCTCCACCAGGCCGTCGTCGACGGGCACATCTCCCGGCGCCGCTGGATCGACATCGCCTGCGCGAGCCCGGCCCGCATGTTCGGCCTCTACCCGAAGAAGGGCACCATCGCGCCCGGCGCCGACGCCGACCTCGTCATCTACGACCCGCACGCCGAGCAGACGATCTCCGCCGCCACCCACCACATGAACGTCGACTACTCGGCGTACGAGGGCAAGCGGCTGACCGGACGCGTGGAGACCGTGCTCTCGCGCGGCGAACTCGTCATCACCGACCGGGAGTTCACCGGACGCGCCGGGCACGGCAGTTACACCCCGCGCGGCATCTGCCAGAACCTGAACTGACGAAAGAGCGAGGGACCCACATGGACTTCGGGCTCGTCCTGCAGACCGACCCGCCCGCCTCCGGCGTCGTGGAGCTGATGAAGCGCGCCGAGAGCGCCGGCTTCAGCCACGGCTGGACCTTCGACTCGTGCGTGCTGTGGCAGGAGCCGTTCGTCATCTACAGCCGCATTCTCGCCGAGACCGAACGGCTCGTCGTCGGCCCCATGGTCACCAACCCCGGCACCCGCACCTGGGAGGTGACCGCCTCCACCTTCGCCACCCTCAACGACATGTACGGCAACCGCACGATCTGCGGCATCGGACGCGGCGACTCCGCGATGCGCGTGGCGGGCCGCGCGCCCAACACGCTCGCCCGGATCAGCGACGCCATGAAGGTGATCCGCGCCCTCGGCCGGGGCGAGGAGGCCGACCTCGGCGGCGGCAGCGTCGTGCGCTTCCCCTGGGTGCGCCCGGGCGCCGAACTGCCCGTGTGGATGGCCGCGTACGGGCCGAAGGCGCTGAAGATGACCGGCGAGGAGGCCGACGGCTTCATCCTCCAGCTCGCCGACCCCTTCCTCACCGAGTGGATGGTCAAGGCCGTACGGGACGCCGCCGTCGCCGCCGGCCGCGCCCCCGAGGACGTACGGATCTGCGTCGCCGCCCCCGCCTACGTCACCGACGACGACTCGCCGGCCGCGCTCGCCCACGCCCGCGAGCAGTGCCGCTGGTTCGGCGGGATGGTCGGCAACCACGTCGCGGACCTCGTCGCCAAGTACGGCGAGCACTCCGGGATGGTGCCGGACGAGCTGACCGAGTACATCAAGGCCCGCGAGGGCTACGACTACGCCCACCACGGCCGCTCCGGCAACCCCGACACCGCGTTCGTGCCCGACGAGATCGTCGACCGGTTCTGCCTGATCGGGCCCGCCGAGGCGCAGGTGGAGAAGCTGCGCGCGCTGCGCGACCTGGGCGTCGACCAGTTCGCGCTGTACGCGATGCACGACGCGAAGGAAGCGGTGATCGACCGGTACGGCCGCGACGTCATCCCCGCGCTCACCCCCGCATGAGCCCCGGCTTAGGGCCCGCGGCCCCGTTCGCCCCCACGCCCGTGCCGGTGCGGCCTCCCGCACCGGCACTCCCACCCGTACGACAGGCACCACCAGTGATCCCGTACGCGACACCCGCACCCGCCACGGCAGTTCGTGGCACGCGCACGCTCAGCCGTGCACCCCGTCCTCCTCCGTCCTGCGCAGAACGGACCGCCCATGACCGACACCGCCCCACCACCGCCCGCCGCGGTCGACCTGACCGCCGACACCTTCCCCGCCGATAGCCGCTACGCCAACGAGGACCTGCGGCCGGTGCCGCTCGCCGAGCGCCGCTGGACCACGTACAACTTCGTGGCCCTGTGGATCGGGATGGCGCACTGCATCCCCTCGTGGACGCTCGCCTCCGGGCTCGTCGCCCTCGGCATGGACTGGAAGCAGGCGGTCCTCACGATCGCGCTGGCCAACGTCATCGTGCTGCTGCCGATGCTGCTGACCGGGCACGCGGGACCCAAGTACGGCATACCCTTCCCCGTCCTCGCCCGCGCCTCGTTCGGGGTGCGCGGCGCCAATCTGCCGGCGATGGTGCGGGCCGCCGTCGCCTGCTGCTGGTTCGGCATCCAGACCTGGATCGGCGGCCAGGGCGTCTTCGTCCTGCTCGGCAAGATCTTCGGCGGCTGGGCCGACGCGGGCCGGATCGGCGGCTATCCGTGGACGCTGTGGCTCTGCTTCGTCATCTTCTGGGCGCTCGAACTCGCCATCATCTACCGGGGGATGGACACCCTGCGCCGCTTCGAGAACTGGGCGGCGCCCTTCGTCCTCGTCGGCGCGGCCGTGCTCCTCGTGTGGATCGCGAACAAGGCGGGCGGCTTCGGTCCCCTGCTGCACGAACCGTCCAAGGTCGGCTGGGGCGCCGACTTCTGGAAGGTGTTCTTCCCCGGACTCATGGGCATGATCGGCTTCTGGTCGACGCTGTCGCTGAACATCCCCGACTTCACCCGCTTCGGCAAGGGCCAGAAGGCGCAGATCTGGGGCCAGACCCTCGGCCTGCCCACGACCATGACCCTCTTCGCGCTGATGTCGGTCCTCGTGACGGCCGGCTCGGAGAAGGTGTACGGCGTCGCCATCTGGGACCCGGTCGCGCTCGCCGGCAAGACCGACAATGTCTTCGGCCTGCTGTTCGCGCTGGTCACGGTGTTCGTGGCGACGATCTCCGTCAACATCGCGGCGAACGTGGTCTCACCCGCGTACGACCTGGCGAACCTCGCGCCGAAGCTCATCAGCTTCCGCACCGGGGCGCTCATCACCGGCGTCGTCGGCGTGCTCGTGATGCCGTGGAAGCTGACCTCCACGCCCGAGCTGTACATCTTCACCTGGCTCGGGGTGGTCGGCGGGCTGCTCGGCACGGTCGCCGGCATCCTCATCGCCGACTACTGGATCGTGCGCAGGACCGTGCTGCACCTGAGCGACCTGTATCTGGAGGGCGGCCGGTACTGGTACCGGGGCGGGTGGAACTGGCGGGCCGTCGCCGCGTTCGTCATCGGCGGGGTGCTCGCGGTCGGCGGCTCGTACTCGACGCTCGACGCCGAGGGGGACAAGGCCGGGCCGTTCCCGCTCGACGGCCTGATCCCGTTCCTCAAGCCGCTCGCCGACTACGGCTGGGCCGTCGGCCTCGCCGCCTCGCTCCTCGCCTACCTGGCCCTCGGCGCGGGCTCCCGCGGCCGCGTCTGACCCGCCGCCGCGTCCGGCCCCGGCCCCGCGCCGACCCGCGTACGCCACCGCCCGCCGGCCCCCGGCGGGCGGTGGCGGGCGGTGGCGTACGCGGATGCCGCACGAGCACGGGTCGCGGATGCCTCAGGAGTCGCGGGCGCGTCAGGAGTCGCGGAAGCCGATCGCCGCGTGGGAGCCGTCGCAGAACGGCTTGTTGCGGGAGGCGCCGCAGCGGCACAGCGTGACCCGGTTGCGACGCTCGTACGAGGTCCCGTCGTGCGAGGTCAGCGGGATGCCGTCGCGCAGCCACAGCGGGCCCGAGACCTTCTGCTGGGGGTCCTCCACGACCCCGATGGACGGCGGCAGGTCCGGCTCGTAGGGGGTGCGCGCGGCGAGGTTCCAGGCGACGAGGCGGCCCGAGGGGCAGTTGCCCGCCTCCGCGACCACGGCGTCGCCCTTGCCGGGCTTGCGCACCTGCCGCCAGATCGAGCCGTCCACGTCGCAGAAGCGGGCGAACGCGCACAGCCGCTCCGCGTCCGTCAGGGTGACGTCGGGCCCGTCCTCCTCGCCGGCCTGCTCCAGGTAGGGGACGCGGGCGGCGGGCGACTCGGTGCCGTCGAAGCCGACGCGCTCGTGGGAGCCGTCGCAGAACGGCTTGTTCCCCGAGTGCCCGCAGCGGCACAGGTAGTACGGCTCGCTCGCCGCGTCTTCGGGCAGCTCGAACGCCTCGCCCTGCTCCCAGTCGACCGAGTCGCCAGCCGCGTCGGCGACGATCGTCTGGCGGTGCACGGGGACGGCGCCGGTCACCTCGTAGGGGCCGTTCTCCGTCACCCGGACGGCCATCGGTGGCGGGTCGGACTCGGCGGCGGGACGCGTCGGCTCACTCATGCGGGCTCGGCCTTTCCGGGTGCTCGGCCGGGGCGGTCACGCGGCCGGTCGCCCGGGACCGCCCTCCGGCTCGTCGTACGTCCCTTCCATGACACGGGGGATCGGGCCGCCGCGCGACTCGGGAGCGCGCTCGACGGCGGGCGGCGCGGAGAGCGCGGTGACGGCCGCCGCCACGAGCAGCGCCCCCACCGGCACCCACGCCGCCGTGGCGAAGCCGTGCAGGACTCCGGCGCGGCCCGCACCCGCGTGCGCGGCGGCCAGCGTCCCGAAGACGGCGACCCCGACCGAACCGCCCACCTGCTGCGCGGAGTTGACGAGCGCCGAGGCGATCCCGGAGTCCCGCTCGGGCACGCCCGCCGTGGCCGTCGTCATCAGCGCGAGGAAGCTCCCGCCGAGGCCGACGCTGAAGACGACCAGCGCGGGCAGCACCCCGGCCGCGTACGAGGAGGCGGGGGTGAGGGCGGTCAGCCGCGCGAGACCGGCCGCCGCGAGCAGCAGCGCGCCCGTGAGCAGCACCCGGGGCCCGAGCCGGGGCAGCAGCCGGGTGCCGAGCTGGGTGGCGGTGAGCGTGGTGACGACGTTGACGGGCAGGAAGCCGAGACCGGCGGCGAGCGCGGACCAGCCGAGGACCGTCTGCAAGTGGTAGGTGAGGAAGAACGACAGCGAGAGCTGCCCGGCCATCAGCGCCCCGCCCGCGAGCAGCGCCGCCCGGCGCGGGGCGCCGTGCAGCAGGCGCGGCGGGAGCAGCGGGTCGCGTACCCGGCGCTGGGTGAGCGCGAACGTGGTGAGCAGCGCGGCGGAAAGACCGAGCGCACCCAGCACCTCGGCGCCGGTCCAGCCGAGCGCCTCGGCGCGGGCGCAGGCGTAGACCAGTGAGGTGACGCCGCCGCAGCCGAGGGCGGCCCCGGTGAGGTCGAGGCGGGCGCGGGGCGCGGCCGGCGCGTCCCGGGGCACGAGGCGGGCGCCCACGAGGGCGAGCAGCGCGAGCGGCACGTTCACCAGCAGGCACCAGCGCCAGCCCGCGCCCTGCGTGAGCACCCCGCCGAGCAGCACCCCGAGCGAGCCGCCCGCGCCGCCGAGCGCCCCGAACACGGCGATGGCCCGGCGCCGCTCGGCGGGTTCGGGGTAGGCGGTGGTGACGAGGGCGAGCGCGGAGGCGGCGAGCAGCGCGGCGAAGGCGCCCTGGACCGCGCGGGCGGCGAACAGCCAGGGCGCGGCGGGCGCGAGCCCCGCGCCGGCGGAGGCCGCCGCGAAGCCGGCGAGGCCCGTGACGAACGCGCGGCGCCGGCCCGTGTGGTCGGCGATCCGCCCGGCGAGCAGCAGCAGCCCGCCGAACGCGAGCGTGTACGAGGTGACGACCCAGGCCCGCTGGCCGTCGGGCAGGGCGAGGTCGCGCTGGAGGGAGGGGAGCGCGACGTTCAGGATCGTGCCGTCCAGCAGGATCATCATCTGCGCGAGGCCCAGCACGGCGAGCGCGCCGGTGCGGTTCGCGCCGCGTCCAGGGGCGCTGCCGTCCCTTCTGTCGCCGCTGTCGCCGCTGTCGCCGCTGTCGCGGCTGCCGTGTGCGGGGTGCGGAGGTTTTGTCTCCGAAGTGTCCTGACCCATTGACGAGCGTGGCTTCACCCCCGTATTGGTATACCAAAGCAGCGCCGAGGTGAAGGGCGGGTTGCCGTCCCGTGCGCCACGGCGGTGCGGGTTGCCGTCAAATGCCGGAAATTCCACGGTAGTTGGCGCGTGAGAAACCGGTTCTTTCTTCGCAAACACCTCTTGACCCGGATGAAACCCCGACCGTAGCGTCACTCCGCCAAGAGGAAGTGAAATTCCTCATCGTGGAAAATCAGGAGCGCGTCATGGCTGCCGTGCACGAACAGTCCTCCGCCGTCGCCGCCGACGGCCCCGCCCGCACCTCGCCCGGCCTCTACAGCCCGGACCTCGCCCCCACCAAGAAGGAGGGGCGCCGCTGGGGCGCGTACAACGTCTTCACGCTGTGGGGCAACGACGTGCACAGCCTCGGCAACTACGCCTTCGCCATGGGCCTGTTCGCGCTCGGGATGAGCGTCTGGCAGATCCTCATCGCCTTCGCCGTCGCCTCCGCGCTGCTGTTCGGCCTGCTCACGCTCTCCGGCTACATGGGCCACAAGACGGGCGTGCCGTTCCCCGTCATGAGCCGCATCGCCTTCGGCATCCGGGGCGCGCAGATCCCGGCCGCCGTGCGCGGCGCCGTCGCCATCGCCTGGTTCGGCATCCAGACGTATCTGGCCGCCGCCGTCCTCGGCGCCCTCGTCAAGAAGCTCGCGCCGGGCGCCGACGCCCTCGCGCACAACTCGATCCTCGGCCTGTCCACGCTCGGCTGGCTCACGTTCCTGACGCTGTGGGTCGTCCAGGTCGTCATCGTCAGCTACGGCATGGAACTCATCCGCAAGTACATGGCGTTCGCCGCGCCGACCATCCTGATCACGATGTGCGCGCTCGCCGTCTGGATCTTCGTCAAGGCCGACATGTCCATCGCGGTCTCCACCGGCTCCGCGCCCACCGGCCTCGACGCGTGGCGGCAGATCCTGGAGTCCGCCGCGCTCTGGGTCGTCATCTACGGCACGTTCGTCCTGAACTTCTGCGACTTCACCCGCTCCGCGAAGTCCCGCCGCGCCATCGTCGCCGGCAACCTCGTCGGCATCCCGCTCAACATGCTGTTCTTCGCCGGCATCGTCGTCGTCCTGGCGGGCGGCCAGTTCAAGATCAACGGCCAGATCGTCGCGGGACCCGAGGACATCGTCGCCTCCATCCCGAGCACGGCCCTGATGGTCCTCGCCTCGCTCGCCTTCATCGCCCTGACCATCGCGGTGAACCTGCTCGCCAACTTCGTCGCGCCGGTCTACACGCTGGTCAACCTCTTCCCGCGCAAGCTCGACTTCCGCCGCGCCGGTGTCGTCAGCGCCGTCATCGGCCTGGTCATCCTGCCCTGGAACCTCTACAACAGCCCGACCGTCGTCAACTACTTCCTCGGCGGGCTCGGCGCGCTGCTCGGACCCGCGTTCGGCGTCGTCATGGCCGACTACTGGCTCGTGCGCCGCACCCGCGTCAACGTGCCCGACCTGTACACCGACGCGAAGGACGCCGACTACCACTACCGGGGCGGCTTCCATCTGCGGGCCGTCGGCGCGTTCGCCCCGGCCGCCGCCGTCGCGGTCGTCATCGCCCTCGTGCCCGCCTTCAAGGCCGTCTCCGGGTTCTCCTGGTTCATCGGCGCGGGGCTCGCCGCCCTGCTCTACCTCGCCGTCGCGGACCGCAGCCGGACGGCGACCGACGCGGACGGCGAGGAGATCGCGGTCCCGGCCGCCTGAGGTCAGGGGCGGCGCCTGGTTCTCCCACCCCGCTTCATCCACCCCCACCGCACGACCCGCGCCACCCGCATCGCCTGCATCACCCGCACCACCAGCTCCACCTCCGGCCGCGCCCACCGTCCTGGGCGCGGCCCCCGAACAGAAAGCCTGAGCCCGCCATGCGCATCCTCGTCTGCAACGTCAACACCACGCAGGACATGACCGAGAGCATCGGCGCGCAGGCCAGGGCCGTCGCCGCGCCCGGCACCGAGATCGTCGCGCTCACCCCGGCGTTCGGCCCGGAGTCCTGCGAGGGCAACTACGAGAGCTACCTCGCCGCCATCGCCGTCATGGAGACCGTGCGCGCCTATCCCGGGCCGTACGACGCCGTCGTCCAGGCCGGCTACGGCGAGCACGGCCGCGAGGGGCTTCAGGAACTGCTCGACGTGCCGGTCGTGGACATCACCGAGGCCGCCGCGAGCACCGCGATGTACCTCGGCCACAAGTACTCCGTGGTCACGACCCTCGACCGGGCGGTGCCGCTCATCGAGGACCGGCTCAGGGTCGCGGGCCTCACCGACCGGCTCGCCTCCGTACGGGCCAGCGGCCTCGCCGTCCTGGACCTGGAGCGCGACCCCGACGCCGCCGTCAAGGCCATCGTGGACGAGGCGGCCCGCGCCGTCGACGAGGACCGCGCCGAGGTGATCTGCCTGGGCTGCGGCGGCATGGCGGGCCTCGCCGACGAGGTCACCGCGCGGACCGGCGTCCCGGTCGTCGACGGGGTCGCCGCCGCCGTCACGGTCGCCGAGTCGCTGGTCCGCATGGGCCTGTCCACGTCCAAGTCCCGTACGTACGCGCCGCCGCGCCCCAAGCGGTTCAGCAACTGGCCGCCGGTGCTCGGCTGAGCCTGAGTCCGGGCCGGTCCCGGGGTCGGGGCTGAGCGCGCAGGGGCGGGCGTCAGCCCTTGGCGGGGCCGAGCGCGGCGAGCGCGTCGCGGGCCGCCGAGAGCGCGCCGTTGGCGACGGTGGTGGCGGGCGGGGCGCCCTTGGACTCGAAGTCGCTGCCGTTGTAGGTGACGGTGACCAGCACGTTCGCCCGGCGGACCGTCACCACCGCCTCCCGGGTGCGCTGCTTGTCCTTGGTGCGGAGCGTGCCGGACAGGCGGGCCTCGTCCCCGAGGTGCTGCGGCTCGCCCTGCCCGCCGCCCGCCGTGGCGAACGCCTGCTTCGCCAGCGCGTCGGAGTTCTTCACTTCGAAGGAGACGTCCAGCCAGCGGTAGTCGTACCCCTTCAGCGCGCTCCACGAGCAGCCCCGGCGCACGGCCTCGTCGGTCGCTGACAGCTCCTTGCCCGCCGGCTTCGCCCCCGGCACCAGCGCCGCCACCGTCTTCGCGGACACGGCCCCGCAGGGCGCGGGCGGGCGCGGAAACGTCTTCGGCGCCACGGACTCGCTCGGGCCGCTCGGCG
The DNA here is from genome assembly GCF_055639095.1 of Streptomyces sp. NPDC107550. NCBI lineage: Bacteria > Bacillati > Actinomycetota > Actinomycetes > Kitasatosporales > Streptomycetaceae > Streptomyces > Streptomyces sp. NPDC107550. The sequence goes on along the minus strand of NZ_JBVKBC010000030.1, from coordinate 39,122 downwards.
CGGACGGGCTCGGCGCCGCCGCGTCACGGTGCGCGTCCGGATGATCGGCCATCGGGCCCGCGGACCAGGCCCAGCCGGCGCAGGCAAGCACCGCGACCGGCAGCACGCGGGCGGTCAGCGCGAGAGGGAAGGGGAGAGAACGCACGGCGTACGTCCCTTGCGTCAGGCGGGGTGGGGGACGCCAGTGTCACACGACTTCCTGTGCGCGGGTACCGCCACTTCCGTCACCCTCACGTCACACACCGGCATCGCCCCGGCGTACGGCTCCGGGGGCGATGCGGTGGCGTACGGAACCTGCGTACGAGGCGGCGTCGTACCGGGCGAGTACGTCTGTGAGGAGCGGGACGGCTCGGAGGGGCTAGCGCGGCTCTGCGAACACCCTCGCGTCCATCACGTCGAGTTCTTCGGGGGAGACCCGCCTGACGCGGGCACGGGGTCCGGCCCGCTAGGATCCGCGGAGCAGGACCCGCCGAGAGCGCGGGACCTGCCGAGGACGACACAGAGGACGCGGACGCAGGGTCCGCCGTGGGTGTGGGGGTGTGACGTGGCCGCTGGCCGAGTGGTGCGCTTCGACGGAGCGCGAGGGTACGGGTTCATCGCGCCGGACGACGGAGGAGAGGACGTCTTCCTGCACGTGAACGATCTGCTGATCCCGGAGTCGTATCTGCGCACGGGACTCAAGGTCGAGTTCGTCGTGGAGGAGGGCGACCGGGGCCCGAAGGCGTCGTCGGTGCGGCTCGCGGAGGGCGCGTCGGCGCCGGTCGGCGGGCGCGCGGCGGCGGACGGCGACGACGTGCTGTGCGATGTGCTGCGCGTCGACGAGTTCACGGCCGAGGTGACGGAACTGCTGCTGCGCGCGGCGCCGTCCCTGACGGGGGAACAGATCCTGGCGATCCGCCGGGAGTTGACGCAGAGCGGCCGCAAGCACGGCTGGGTCGACGGCTGAGCCGCGCCCGCCCAGGGCCTGTCCTTCGGGTCATGCCGGGGCCGTGGGCGGCCCCGCCTCCCACGCGGGGGCCCGCCCGCGGAACGCCACGGTGCGCGTCGCGTCACTCGCCTGTACGCGGATGGCGCTGCCCTCCCGTACGGCGTCGAGGACGAGCCGGTCGACGCCGTCGTCGTTCTCCCGGGACCGCGTGACGTCCCAACCGGCCGTGCGCGGCAACGGGAAGAGGCGTCCAGTCCCCACAGGGGAGCCGGATTCTGGTGTGGCGGCCACGCGGTGCATCAGCCACGAGGGGTTTTGAAGTCGTTGGTGTCAAAGAACGAACCCGGCCGGCCCCGGCGCTGCTCGTGCAGTCCTCACCGGGGCCGGGCCGGTCTCTCAGCTCAGGTGAGCGGGGGGATGTAGATGCTGACGTCGTGGGTGCCGATTCCATTCAGTTCATCGCCGCTGTACAGCTTCTGCGGCAGCGGCTTGCAGTCCGCACTGTTGTGCACTGGGCGGGGCGTCGAGCCACGGCCTTCCACGCCCTGTCCGCCGCTGCCTGGGACGGACTCGCCGCGGAGAGGCCCAGTCCCTGAGGGCGTTCCTCGTCGGCCGCGAGACGGAGGTCTACAGCCGCTACCACCACTGGTGGGCGAAGCTCCCCGAGGCAGCAGTCCGGACTCTGCGACCAGCCGAACCGCGCGCGGGCAGGTGGCGACGACTGGAGACGGCCCGCGCAACCGCAAGACCGGCATCGAAATTCTCAACGGCCTGCAGATCGACTACCTCGAACCGCTCGATGGCGTACGCGACGTCGCCCTGTGCGGTAACGGCTTCACCGCCCCGTGCAGCCCGCACGGTCCGTTCCTCTACGCCGCCCCGCCGCGGCCGACATGCTCCCGCCTCTTCCGCGTGCACGGACCCCGGAACGGCTCACCGTCCCCTACGACGGCGGCGCCCTCTCACGCTCGGGCGCCGAGTGGGTCCGCATCGACGCCGAGCTGACCTGGGAGGCCGCGCGTGCCCTGCTCGCCGAGGAACTGCCGCATCTGGCCCGCGACTTCGTCGCCCTCCGCGCCGGGGCGCTCGCCTCCGGCATCCACGACTACCTCGGTGGCCCGGTCGGCTCCCGGCGGTCGTGCTGCGCCGTCGAGTGAGACGCCGTCCGCACGGCTGGCGGCGTTCTCACGGGCGACGGCCAGCACGCTCTCAGCGGTTCCCTCGATACTCGGCGCGGCCCCGGGTGAGTCGACGCCCCGTACCCGGGAAAGTGGAACGCAACTTTCGTCCCGTCGATGCCGGCGCTGTACCGCCAGGACTCCTCGAGGGAACCCATGGCGCTGGGGGCCAGGAGCGTCACAGGAGCGCCCCCCTGCAGACGCGACTTCCAGGAAGGGGCTCTGAGGGCGCGGGCGCCTGCTGCCGTACAACCTCTGGGGCGCTCGTTGAAGCGCCCCAGTCTATTGAACACCGGATCGGCTGCTGCTCTCGCGGTGTGGTCAGTCGTGAAGCTTGTGCAGCCACAGTCCCACGCCCACGCCGTTGCCGGTGAGGACGCAAACGTGGTTGTCGAACTTGCCCGGGTCCGCGTTTACGGCGCTGGTCCCCGCTTTGTTGCAAGCGTCGTAGGTCCAGTACCAGGTCTGGTACTCCCAGCACGGAACCGTGTTGTTGTTGTCAGAGCAGCTCGGGGCGGGCTCGTTGTCATGTGGCCGCACCGGGGCGGCTGACCTCAGGGACGGGTGACTGTCGGTGGCTGCCTGCGCTGTCGTTGCGACGGCGCCAAGGCTGCTGATCGCAGCGGCCGTCACAGCGATAGCCATGCGCGCAGAAAAGCTCATCGGTACATCCTCTCCTTACGGCAGGCCCCCTCCCACAAGAGTAGGGGGCCTGTACCTCATTGGCAGCTCGAACCAGGCTCCCGCTCGGTGGCGAGTGCGAATCGTCAATGGCCGCAAGTATTCACGCTTCCAAAGGGCGGAAAAACGCGCTTTGTGGAAATGCCGCGTTCCGTGGCCGACGAGCTGGTGAAGCATGCCAGGGCCTACCCCGGGGACAAGGTTGAACTTCCCTGGGGCGGTCCTGAATCGGACAGGGAGCGCAAAAAAAGCGGCCTCGTACTGACAACGAAATACGGGAACGCGATTGCCGCCACATGTGGAGCACCGAGATCTACGAGTCTGCTCTGGCCAAGGCAGGTGTCATCCCTCCGCGTGTCAAGGGGGCGAAACGTCGGCAGTGGCAAGCGGCACCGAAGGACCCACGCTCCCCAAGTGGTTGGGGCGTTCATCGCCGACCATCACGCTCGATCACTACGCGCACTTCATGCCGGAGGCGGGGAAGGAGGGGCGCAGGGCGATCGATAACCTGCTGGGGGAGCGGGCGGAGGAGGTTGTTGGTCCCAACTCCCCAGATTCTCCCCAGGATCCGATCCTGAGCGCAGCTTCGACCGTCCGACCCCGTAAAGAGCGAGGTGCGAGCCCGTATGTTCACGACCCGGCCGACCCTTCAGGGCACCTTCGGCATGGTGTCCTCCACGCACTACCTCGCCTCGCAGACCGCGATGGCCGTCTTGGAGGACGGCGGCAACGCCTTCGACGCCGCCGTCGCCGCCGGTTTCGTCCTCCACGTCGTCGAGCCCCACCTCAACGGCCCGGCCGGCGAGGTGCCGGTCATCCTCGCCCCGGCCGGCGGGAACGTGCGCGTGCTGTGCGGGCAGGGCGTGGCCCCGGCCGGCGCCACCGTCGCCCACTACCGCGCGCTCGGGCTCGACCTCGTCCCCGGCACCGGGCCGCTCGCCGCCGCCGTGCCCGGCGCGTTCGACGCGTGGATGCTGCTGCTCAAGGACCACGGCACCAAGCGCCTCGCCGACGTGCTCGCCTACGCCATCGGCTACGCGCGGGACGGCCACCCGCCCGTCGAACGCGTCGGCCAGACCGTCGAGACCGTACGGGACCTCTTCGAGAAGCACTGGCCGACCTCCGCCGAGATCTACCTCACCGACGGCAAGGCGCCCGCACCCGGCGAACTCCTGCGCAACACCCGCCTCGCCGCCACCTGGCAGCGGCTCATCGCCGAGGCCGAGGCCGAGGCGGAGGCGTCCGAGGCGGCGCCCGGAGCGGGCGGCGGCGCGGAGCGCGAGGCCCAGATCGAGGCCGCCCGGCGGATCTGGCGCGAGGGGTTCATAGCCGACGCCCTGGTCCGCCAGGCCGCGCGCCCCACCATGGACACCAGCGGCACCCCGCACACCGGCACCCTCACCCACGCCGATCTGGCCGCCTGGCGGGCGACGTACGAGGACCCGGTCACGTACGACTGGAACGGCTGGACGCTGTGCAAGGCCGGCGGCTGGAGCCAGGGCCCCGCCTTCCTCCAGCAGCTCGCCCTGCTCCCGCCCGAACTCCCCGCCTACGGCAGCGCCGACTACGTCCATCTGCTCATCGAGGGCTGCAAGCTCGCCATGGCCGACCGCGAGGCCTGGTACGGGGACGCCGCCGAGGTCCCCGTCGACGCGCTGCTGTCCGAGCCGTACACCACCGCGCGGCGCGCCCTCATCGACCCGGCCCGCGCCTCCCGCGACCTGCGCCCCGGCAGCCCGCTCGGCGCGGAACCCCGGCTCAGCGCGCACGCGCGCGCGGTGGCGAACGGTGAGGCGGGCCTGCACGAGACGGCCGGCGCGGGCGCGGGCGAGCCGACCGTCGCCAAGAGCCCCACGTCACCGGTGCCGGGCGAGCCGGACGTCGGCGCGGACGGGCTGACCCGGGGCGACACCTGCCATCTCGACATCGTCGACCGCTGGGGCAACATGGTCGCCGCGACCCCCTCCGGCGGCTGGCTCCAGTCCAACCCCGTCGTACCCGAACTCGGCTTCCCGCTCGGCACCCGGCTCCAGATGACCTGGCTGGAGGAGGGCCTGCCGAACTCCCTCACCCCCGGCCGGCGCCCGCGCACCACGCTCACGCCGTCGCTCGCGCTGAAGGACGGGGTGCCCGTGCTGGCGTTCGGCACGCCCGGCGGCGACCAGCAGGACCAGTGGCAGGTCCACTTCTTCCTCGCCGTGGCGCTTCGCGCGCGTGTGCGTGGCGGGCTCGATCTCCAGGGCGCCATCGACGCCCCGAACTGGCACAACGACTCCTTCCCCGGTTCGTTCTACCCGCGCGGGATGCGGCCAGGTTCGGTGACTGTCGAGGGGCGGATAAACCCGGAGGTCGTCGCGGAGCTGCGGCGCCGGGGCCATGACGTCACCGTCGGCGAGCCGTGGTCCGAGGGGCGGCTGTGCGCCGTCGCGCGCGATCCGCGTACGGGAGTGCTGTCGGCGGCGGCCAATCCGCGCGGGATGCAGGGGTACGCCGTGGGGCGCTGAGCCGGGTGTTCCCGTGGATTCCATCTCCCGTTCACCCCTCCGGTGCGCGTTGTCAGTGGGGCGTGCTCTCATGGAGGCATGATCGAAACCATCACGGAAAGCATCGACGACTTTCTGACCAGCGAGATCACCGACAGCCTCGTCCGCGACACCGAGCGCGTGATCCGCGCCGCTGCCGCCGCCGAGATCACCCCGCGCTTCCGCCGGCTCGGCGCGCACGAGATCCAGCAGAAGAGCGCCCCGCACGACCTCGTCACCGTCGCCGACCGGCGCGCCGAGGAGTACCTGACGCGTGAACTGCCCGCGCTGCTGCCCGGGTCCGTCGTCGTCGGCGAGGAGGCCGTCGCCGCCGATCCCGGGGCGTACGAGGCGATCCGGGGCGCCGCGCCCGTGTGGATCGTGGACCCCGTCGACGGCACGCGCCAGTTCGTCCACGGCGACCCCGGGTTCTGCACGCTCGTCGCCCTCGCGCTCGACGGTGTGGTCCTCGCCTCGTGGACGTACGCGCCCGCGCTGGACGAGTTCGCCGTCGCCGTACGGGGGCGGGGGGCCCGGCTCAACGGGGAGGTGCTGCGGGCCGGGTCGCCCGTGGCCGGGGCGGAGCTGACCGTGGCGACGTCGCACCCCGACTTCACCACGGATGAACAGAAGCGGGCGTTGCTCGGGTTGCGGGCGGAGGGGGTCGCGGCGCGGCCCTGCGGGTCGGCGGGGCTGGAGTATCTGGCGGTGGCCCGGGGGGACCTCGATGCCACGGCGTTCAGCTGGGAGCTGGCCTGGGATCACGCGGCGGGGATTCTTCTCGTCGAGGAGGCGGGGGGTGCGCAGCTCACCCGTGCGGGGGTGCCGTTCGCGATCACCGGGGGGAATGTGTTGCCGTTCACGGCGGCGAGGGATGTGCGGGTTGCTCGGCGGGTCGTGGGGTTGCTCGGCGACGGTGCCTCAGCGCCGGGTGCGTGATCGTTGTGCCTCGGGTGCAGCCCCGGTGGGGCTTCCCGCGCAGTTCCCCGCGCCCCTGAGGGGGCTGACCTCAGCGCCAACTCCCGGCCTCCGGCCCTGGCGGGGCTGGCCTCGCCGTCAACTACCGGCCTTCGGCCCTGGTGGGCTGGCCTCAACGCCAACTCCCAGCCCCTCCGGCGCTTGAGGAGCGGGGTCTGGGGCAGCGCCCCAGAGTGCCGGGTGCGTCGTGGCCGAGCGCGCAGTTCCCCGCGCCCCTGACGGGGCTGCAACCCCGGGTGCCTTTTAGGCGCCGCCCCCGCCGCCGTGGGCAATCTGCCTCCCCCAGACTTCGTCCGGGGGGACCCCCAGGGCGGCAGGGTGGGCAAGGCGGCACCCCAGCGCCGGGTCAGTGCACGTTGTGCCTCGGGTGCAGCCCCGGTGGGGCTTCTCGCGCAGTTCCCCGCGCCCCTTATGGGGCTGACCTCAGCGTCCCCTTCTCGCGGCAGCGTGCCCGCGCCCCTGAGGGGGCTGGCCTCAGCGTCGAACTTCCAGCCTCTCCGGCGATTGAGGAGCGGGGTACGGGGCTGGGATTCGGGGTGCATATGCTGGGCGGAGGCCAACGGGTTACGAGGGAGTTCCATGGTGCCGGCGATGTTCGACGCGGTCGTGGTGGGCGCGGGCCCCAACGGGCTGACCGCAGCCGTCGAGCTGGCCCGCCGCGGCTTCTCCGTAGCCCTCTTCGAAGCGGACCGCACCATCGGCGGAGGCGCCCGCACCGAAGAACTGACCCTGCCCGGCTTCCGCCACGACCCCTGCTCCGCCTCCCACCCCCTCGGGATCAACTCCCCGGCGTTCCGCGCGATGCCGCTGGAGCGGTACGGCCTGGAGTGGGTCCAGCCGGACCTGCCGATGGCCCACCCGTTCCCGGACGGCACCGCGGCCGTGCTCTCCCGCTCCGTGGGCGAGACCGCCGCCTCCTTCGGCCCCCGCGACGCGGGCACGTACCGCCGCCTGGTCGAGCCCCTGCTGCCCCGCTGGGACACGCTCGTACGGGACTTCATGTCGTTGCCGGCCAGCTCCCTGCCCCGCGACCCGGTGGGCCTCGCCCGGTTCGGCCTCGCGGGACTGCCACCCGCGAGCCTGCTCCTGCGCCGGTTCCGCGACGAGCGGGCCCGCGCCCTGTTCGCCGGGCTCGTCGCCCACACCATCGCCCCGCTCGACGGCCTCGCCACCAGCGCGATCGGCCTCGTCTTCGCGCTCAGCGCCCACGCGCGCGGCTGGCCGCTGGCCCGCGGCGGCTCCCAGGCCGTCTCCGACGCGCTCGCCGCGTACTTCGCGGACCTCGGCGGCACCCTGTACACCGACTTCGAGGTCAAGCGGCTCGACGACCTGCCGCCCGCCCGCGCCTACGTCTTCGACACCTCACCCACCGCCCTCGCCCGGATCGCCGGCCTCGGCGGCTACTACGACCGCTTCCGTTACGGCGCGAGCGTCTTCAAGATCGACTACGCGCTCGACGCGCCCGTCCCCTGGACCGCGGAAGAGGCGAGGCGCGCCGGCACCGTCCAGATCGGCCCGTACGCGCGCGACATCGACACCGCGCTGCGCAGCGCCTCCCGGGGCGGCCGGGCACCCGAGCAGCCGTTCCTCATCACCGTGCAGCCCACCCTCGCCGACCCGACCCGCGCCCCCGAGGGCAAGCACACCTTCTGGGTGTACGGACACGTGCCGAACGGCTGGGAGGGCGACCTCACCGACGCCATCGAGCGCCAACTGGAACGTTTCGCCCCGGGGTTCAAGGACGCCGTGCTCGCCCGCGCGGTCACCGGCCCGCCCCAGCTCGCCGCACGCAACGCGAACTACGTGGGCGGCGACATCGCCTGCGGAGCCGCCAGCGGACTGCAACTGCTGCTGCGGCCCCGGCTGACCCTGTCCCCGTACACCACCCCGCACCCGGCGGTCTTCCTCTGTTCCTCGGCCACGCCCCCGGGCCCCGGCGTCCACGGCATGTCCGGGCACAACGCGGCGAAGGCCGTCTGGCGCAGGCTGCGGGCGGCGTCATGAGCACCGGAGGACCCCGCCTGGTCCTCGTCCGGGGCGACATCACCGCCCAGCACGTCGACGCCGTGGTCAACGCGGCGAACTCCTCGCTCCTCGGCGGCGGCGGAGTGGACGGCGCGATCCACCGCGCCGGCGGCCCCGAGATCCTCGCCGCGTGCCGCAGACTGCGCGCCGCCCACTACGGCAAGGGCCTGCGCGCCGGCCGCGCCGTCGCCACGACCGCCGGCCGGCTGCCCGCCCGGCACGTCATCCACACCGTGGGCCCGCGCTGGTCCGCCGACGAGGACCGCTCCGACCTGCTGGCCTCCTGCTACCGGGAGTCGCTGAAGGTCGCCGACCAGCTCGGCGCCCGCACCGTCGCCTTCCCCGCGATCTCCACCGGCGTCTACGGCTGGCCGCTCGACGACGGCGCGCGGATCGCCGTCGCCACCGTCCGCGCCGCCGCCCCGCGCACGGTCGAGGAGGTCCGGTTCGTCGTCTTCGACGAGCGGGCCGAAGCCGCGTTCACCCAGGCACTCGCCGCGCGCTGAACGCCGACCATGATGTCGGATTTCCGCCAGCCGGTTCCCTCACCATGGCCGATGCTTGAGGCATGCACACCGACACCGAGCGTTGCGTACGGGCCGTGCAGGCCAAGGACAGCCGTTTCGACGGCGTCTTCTTCACCGCCGTCGTCACCACCCGGATCTACTGCCGGCCCGGCTGCCCGGTCGTCCCGCCGAAGCCCCGCAACATGGTCTTCTACCCGAGCGCCGCCGCCTGCCAGCAGGCCGGCTACCGCGCCTGCAAGCGCTGCCGCCCCGACACCACCCCCGGCTCCCCGCAGTGGAACCAGCGCGCCGACCTCACCGCCCGCGCCATGCGCCTGATCGCCGACGGCGTCGTGGACCGTGACGGGGTGCCCGGCCTCGCCCGCCGCCTCGGCTACAGCGCCCGCCAGATCGAACGCGCGCTGCGCGCCGAACTCGGCGCGGGCCCCCTCGCCCTCGCCCGCGCCCAGCGCGCCCAGACCGCACGCCTGCTCATCGAGACCACCGACATGACCATGGCGGACATCGCCTTCGCCGCCGGCTTCTCCTCGGTGCGCACCTTCAACGACACCGTCCGCGAGGTCTTCGCCCTCGCCCCCGGCGACCTGCGCGCCCGCGCCCCGCACCGGGCGAGCGCCGCCCCCGGCGCGCTCACCCTGCGCCTGCCGTTCCGCGCGCCCCTGAACCCCGACAACCTCTTCGGGCACCTCGCCGCCACCGCCGTGCCCGGCGTCGAGGAGTGGCGCGCGGGCTCCTACCGGCGCACGCTCCGCCTCCCGTACGGGCACGGCATCGTGACCCTCACCCCGGGTGAACGGCACATCGGCTGCCGGCTCGCCCTCACCGACCACCGCGACCTCACCGTCGCCATCAGCCGCTGCCGCAGGCTCCTCGACCTCGACGCCGATCCCGACGCCGTCGACGACCGGCTGCGCGCCGACCCGCTGCTCGCCCCGCTCGTCGACAAGGCGCCCGGACGCCGGGTGCCGCGCACGGTCGACGAGGCGGAGTTCGCCGTGCGGGCCGTGCTCGGGCAGCAGGTCTCCACGGCCGCCGCCCGCACCCACGCCGCCCGCCTCGTCCTCGCCCACGGCGAGCCCGTCGAGGACCCCGAGGGCGGACTCACCCACCTCTTCCCCGACCCCGCCGCCCTCGCCGCACTCGACCCGGCCGCGCTCGCCCTGCCCGCGAGCCGCCGCACCACCCTCACCACCCTCGTCGCGCACCTGGCCGACGGGCGGCTCGTCCTCGGCCCCGAGACCGACTGGCAGGAGGCCCGCGCCCGCCTCGCCGCCCTGCCCGGCTTCGGGCCCTGGACCGTCGAGGCCATCGCCATGCGCGCCCTCGGCGACCCCGACGCCTTCCTCCCCACCGACCTCGGCATGCGCCGCGCCGCCCGCGCGCTCGGGCTTCCGCACACCCCGGCCGCGCTCACCGCGCGGGCCGCCGCCTGGCGCCCCTGGCGCGCGTACGCCACTCAGTACCTGTGGGCGACCGACGACCACCCCATCAACGTCCTTCCCGCGTAAGGAGTTTCCGCCATGAGTGCCATGAGTGCCAGGAGTGCCATGACCGCCCTGCCCGCCTCGCCGGCCGTGCCCGCGCCGGCCGCCGACATCCGGCACACCGTCACCGACAGCCCCTACGGACCGCTCACCCTCGTCGCCGCCGACGGCGTCCTGTGCGGCCTCTACATGAGCGGGCAGCGCCACCGCCCCGCCGAGGAGACGTTCGGCCCGCGCGACGAGCGCCCCTTCGGCGCAGCCCTCGACCAGCTCGACGCCTACTTCCGGGGCACGGTACGGGAGTTCGACCTGCCGCTGAACCTGCGCGGCACCCCGTTCCAGCGCGCCGTGTGGGAGCGGCTGCGGCAGATCCCGTACGGACAGACGCGCAGCTACGGGGAGTTGGCGAGGGAGCTGGGCAACCCGGCCGCCTCCCGGGCCGTCGGCCTCGCCAACGGCAAGAACCCCGTGGGCGTCATCGTGCCCTGCCACCGCGTCGTCGGCGCCGACGGCAGCCTCACCGGCTACGGCGGCGGCCTCGACCGCAAGCGCCGCCTGCTTGCCTTCGAACGCGCCCACGCCCCGGCCGCCCCCGGCACCCTCTTCGACTGAACCGGCGGTCAGCCCCCGGCGAGCGCGCCGAGCAGCCGGGGCAGCGCCGCCCCGATGGGTTCGCGCACGACCTCGTCGGCCAGCTCGTCGTACGGGGTCGGCTCGGCGTTCACCACGACCAGCCGCGCGCCGTGCTCGGCGGCGAGCCCCACCAGGCCCGCCGCCGGGTGCACCTGGAGGCTGGAGCCGACCGCGAAGAACACCTGGCACGCCTTCGCCACCGCGACGGCCTGCCCCAGCACCAGCGGATCCAGCTCCTGCCCGAACATGACGGTCGCCGGCTTCAGCACGCCCCCGCAGACCGGGCACGCCGGATCGTCCTCACCCGCGTCGAGGCGCGCGAAGACGTTCTCGACCGGGCCGCCCGCGCCGCAGCCCGTACACGTGAACCGCCGTGCGGAGCCGTGCAGTTCGAGCACCTTACGGGCGGGCAGCCCCGCGTCCTGGTGCAGCCCGTCGACGTTCTGCGTGAGGACCCGCACCGGGACGCCCGACCGGTCGAGCGCGGTGATCGCCTCGTGCGCCGCGTTCGGCCGCGCCGCGACGGCGGCCGTCTCGTACCGCATCCGCCACGAGCGGCGCCGGACCTCAGGGTCCGCCATGTACGGCCCGTACGTGACGAGCCGCTCCGCGTCCGGGTCCGTGCGCCACAGCCCGGCCGGGCCGCGGTAGTCCGGGATGCCGGAGTCGGTGCTGATGCCGGCGCCGGTCAGGACGGCGACCAGCGGGGGAGCGGAGGGCGAGGCGGTCATGACGCGAGCGTAGGTCAGCCGCCCGCCAGGTCGGCGGCGGGGGAGCGGACCCCGGGGAAACCGTCCTCCAGCTCCACCGCGCCGGCGCCCGCCGCGAGGGCGTCGAGCGCCGCCCGCACGCCACGCTCCGACGCCGGCGGCAGGTACGTGCCGAGGTCGTCCGGGGCCACGAGCCGCCACGACAGCAGCTCGCCCTCCTGCACCTCGATCCGCGCGAGCTGCTCGGGCTCCAGCACGCCACCGTCGTACAGGTACACCACCAGCGGCGGCCGGGGCGGCTTCGCGGGCGTCCAGTCCACCGCGAGGAGCCGCCCCGGCGGCACGTCGAGCCCGATCTCCTCCAGCGTCTCGCGGTACGCCCCCTGCCGGGGCGTCTCCCCGGTGTCCGACTCCACCGTGCCGCCGGGCAGCACCCAGTCCGGCCGGTAATCGGGCTCGACCAGCAGGACATGTCCGGCGGCGTCCCGGAACAGGACCGCTGCCCCGCAGACCACACGGGGCAGCCCGGCCACGTACGCGGCGTAGTCTTGGCTGCTCATCGCTCCAGCCTAACGACAGCGGCGCCGCCCGTGGCTCATTCCTCGTCCTGCGTACGGGACTTGGCGGCCCGGCGCAGCCGGTGGTGGCGGGCGCCGCCAGGACCCTGCTCGGTCAGCGCGTCCCCGACCATCGTGCGCACCGCGTCCCGCAGGCCGTGCAGCGCGTGCCCGCGCGCGGGGCCCGCCCCCGGGTCCTCGCGCAGCTCCTTGAGCAGCGCCCAGCACAGCGCCAGCATGACGAGGACGAACGGCAGCGCCACGAGGATCGTCGCGCTCTGCAACGAGTCGAGGCCGCCCGCCAGCAGCAGCACCGCCGCGACCGCCGCCATCAGCACGCCCCACGTCACCACCAGCCAGGTACGCGGATGCAGCGCGCCCCGGCTGGTCAGCGAGCCCATGACGAGGGACGCCGAGTCGGCGCTCGTCACGAAGTACGTCATCACGAGGATCATGGCGATCCACGACGTGACCGTGCCCGCGGGCAGCGCGTCCAGCATGGCGAACAGGGACGCCTCGGCGCCCTTGGAGACCTGCGCGGCCATGTCGACCTTGCCCGTCGCGTCGAGGCGGATGCCGGTGCCGCCCATCACGCAGAACCAGACGACGGTCGCGCCGCTCGGCACCAGCAGCACCCCGATCAGGAACTCGCGGATGCGCCGGCCGTGCGAGATCCGCGCGATGAACGTGCCGACGAACGGCGCCCACGACAGCCACCACGCCCAGTAGAAGACCGTCCACGTGCCGAGCCACTTCGGGTCGGTGAACGCGCCCGTGCGCGTCGCCATCGGCAGCAACTGGTGCAGGTAGCCACCGACGCTCGCCGGGATCGCGTCGAGGATGTACACCGTCGGGCCGAGCACGAACACGAACAGCATCAGGCAGGCCGCCAGCACGATGTTCGACGTGCTCAGCCACTTCACGCCCTTGTGCAGCCCGGAGAACGCCGAGCCGACGAACGCGGCGCCGAGCGCCACGATGATGATCAGCTGCACGGTCGTCGTGTTGTCGAGGCCCGTCGTCAGCTCAAGACCGGTCGCCACCTGGAGCGCGCCGACGCCGAGGCTGGTCGCCGTGCCGAAGACGGTGGCGAACACCGCCAGCAGATCGATCACGCGCCCCGGCCAGCCCGCCGCCCTGCGCTCGCCGATCAGCGGCACGAACACCGAACTGAGCCGGTTGCCCCGCCCCTTGCGAAAGCCCGCGTAGGCGAGCGCGAGGCCCGCGATGCCGTAGATCGCCCACGGTGTCAGCGTCCAGTGGAAGAACGAGTACTCCATCGCCACCAGCGCCGCCCCGCCCGTACGCGGCTGCGCGCCGCCGGCCGGGGGCGGGTTCAGATAGTGGGTGAGGGGCTCGCCGACGCCGTAGAACATCAGGCCGATGCCCATGCCGGCGCTGAACATCATGGCGATCCAGGCCAGGTTGGTGAACTCCGGCTCGGAGTCGTCGGCGCCGAGCCGGATGCGGCCGAAGCGGCTGAGGGCGAGCAGGACGCACAGGACGAGGAAGACGTCCGCCGCGATCACGAACAGCCAGGCGAAGTTGTTCAGCACCCAGGCCAGTGCCGTGCCCGACGCGCTCTCGAACGACGTCCGCCCGAGTGCCGCCCACGCGACCACGGCCAGGACCGCGACCACGCCGATCCCGACGACCGCGCGATCGGGGGTGTCGTCCTCGCCCGGCAGGGAGGGCCCCGGACCCTCCGAGGCACTTTGATCGATCGTTTCCGTGCTCATGGCGCCCCACTATGGCCTGTAATAGCGGCAATTTTCGGCGGGCCACGCCGTCCCGCGAGCCGGACGGCCATGGGCAGGGGCCCCTTCCTGCGGTTAAGGTCGCAGCGGCGCGACTGCCTTGACGCGAGCAAGGCCCGAACAGCAAGGGGAGAGCAAGGTGGCGGACGCTGCACAGGCCGCGCGGCACGTGTTGATCGCGGCGGACAAGTTCAAGGGCTCGCTCACCGCGGTGCAGGTCGCACAGCGTGTGACGGCCGGCCTGCACCGGGTGGCACCCGACGTCACGGTCGAGTCCGTGCCCGTCGCGGACGGCGGGGACGGCACGGTGGCCGCCGCCGTCGCGGCCGGGTTCGAACGCCGCGAGGTGCGGGTGACCGGCCCGCTCGGCGAGCCCGTCACCGCCGCGTACGCGCTGCGCGAGGGCACCGCCGTCGTCGAGATGGCCGAGGCATCCGGCCTGCAACTGCTGCCCGAGGGCGTCTTCGCGCCGCTCACCTCGACCACGTACGGCTCCGGCGAGGTCATCGCCGCCGCCCTCGACGCCGGGGCCCGCTCCATCGTCTTCGGTGTCGGCGGCAGCGCCACCACCGACGGCGGCGCCGGGATGCTCGCCGCGCTCGGCGCGCGGTTCCTCGACGCGGACGGCAAGCCGGTCGGCCCCGGCGGCGGCCCGCTCGCCCAGCTCGCCTCCGCCGACCTGTCGGGGCTCGACCCGCGCCTGAAGGACGTCGACATCGTCCTCGCCAGCGACGTCGACAACCCGCTCACCGGGCCGAAGGGCGCCCCCGCCGTCTACGGCCCGCAGAAGGGCGCGAGCGAGGCGGACGTGGCCGAGCTCGACGCCGCACTCGACCACTTCGCGCGGGTCCTCGCCGACTCCGTGGGGCCGAGGGCCCTGGAGTACGCGCAGTCGCCGGGTGCCGGAGCGGCCGGCGGCATCGGCTACGGGGCCCTCGTCGGCCTCGGCGCGAGCTTCCGCGCCGGCATCGAGGTCATGCTCGACGTCCTCGGCTTCGCCCCCGCGCTCGCCCGCGCCACGCTCGTCGTCACCGGCGAGGGCTCGCTCGACGCGCAGACCCTGCACGGCAAGGCCCCGGCCGGAGTGGCGTCGGCGGCGCGGGCCGCGGGCGTCGAGGTCGTCGCGGTGTGCGGGCGGCTCGCCCTGCCCCCGGAGGAGCTGGGGCGGGCCGGGATCAGGCGCGCGTACCCGCTGACCGACGTCGAGCCGGACGTGGCCCGTTGCATCTCCGACGCGGGGCCCATCCTGGAGCAGGTCGCGCAGCGGATCGCCGAGGACTTCCTCGCCTGAGGCCCTGAGCCCTGAGCGCTGAGGTCCTGAGCGCTGAGCGCTGAGCGCTGAGCGCTGCGCCCAGAGGCGCTGGGCCCCGCGCCCGGCGGGATTCGGCTTGATCCGGTCCCCGCCGGGCCCTGGGAACGGGCCCCCGCGCCGGTAGGTTGGAGGCCGGCCGGCGGGAGGGGCGGGAACGCGGTGACGGCACGGTGGGTGCGGGACGCGGAGGATCTGTACCGGGCGCTCGACGCCCTCTTCCCGGAGTCGGGCGGCGCCGACTGGTGGGACCGGTTCTACGCCGACCGGCACAAGAGCGTCCCGTTCTTCGTCGACAAGCCCGACGAGAACCTGGTCGCCCATCTCGCCCCCGGCGGCGCCCTGGCCCGCCCGGGACGCGCCCTCGACCTCGGCTGCGGACCCGGCCGCAACGCCCTGCGCCTAGGGCCTGTCCTTCGGATCATGCCGGGGTCGCGGGCTCTGGCACCGCACCTCGCGGCGTTGTCGTCGGTTGCCATGGCTCCGCCATGACGCCCTCCTCCGCCTTGCGATGCACGGCACCAGAGCCCGCGCCCTGATCCGGCCTGACCCGAAGGAAAGGCCCTAGCCCGTCACGGCTACACCGTGGACGCCGTGGACCTCTCCGCGACCGCCCTCGCCTGGGCCCGCGAGCGCGCCGAGCAGGCCGGTACGGCACTGCGCCTGCTGCACGGCGACCTCCTCGCCGCGCCGGGCGAAGGCCCCGCCCTGGAGACCGGCGCCTACGACCTCGTCTACGACTCGGGCTGCCTGCACCACCTCACGCCCCACCGCCGCCTGCGCTACCTCGACCTCGTGGACCGCGTCCTCGCGCCCGGCGGCCACTTCGCCGTGGTCTGCTTCGCGCAGGACAGCGAGGGCTCCCGCACGAGCGACGCGGACGTCTACCGCAAGGGCGACCTGGAGGGCGGGCTCGCCTTCACGCCCGGCGAACTGCGCCACCTCTTCGCCGGTCTGGAGCCCGTCGAGGTGCGGCCCATGCGGGAACAGGGCGAGGACGCGGACACGTACGGCGTGCCGTATCTGCTCACGGCCCTGTTCCGGCGCCCCGCGCCCTGAGTGGACCCGGAACGCGCGAAGGGCCCGAACCGTGTGGTTCGGGCCCTTCGCGGGCGTCTGGAGGCGGGCTACGGAAGCTGCGCCGCACGCGCCTCGCGCCGGTTGTCGCGGAAGTTGTTCACCCGGCGGGCCGTGGCGAACAGGGGGATGACCGCGCCGAGGACGAGCTGCAACGCGCAGCCCGTCTGGAGCAGGAGCTGCCCGCCGGGGGCGTCGAACGCCCAGGCGGCCAGCAGGCCCATGCTCAGCACGATCCACGACAGCATGGCGACGGCGAGCCGGCCGCGCGGCTTCGGGTACTCCACGCGGCTCACCATCAGCCACGCCGTCCCGATGATGGCCAGCAGCGTGGCGACGAACGGCAGCTCCAGCAGCACGATCGAGACGACCGTCAGCGCGCCGAACGGCGACGGCATGCCCTGGAAGGTGCCGTCCTTCACCGTCACGCACGAGAACCGCGCGAGCCGCAGCACCACCGCCAGCAACACGACGATGGCCCCCACCGCCGCCACTCTCTGGTGCGCGTCGTCGGCGACCATGCCGTACACGAGCACGAAGTACGCGGGGGCGAGGCCGAAGCTGATGAGGTCGGAGAGGTTGTCCAGCTCCGCGCCCATCGGCGACGACCGCAGCTTGCGGGCGACGAGACCGTCGAACAGGTCGAAGATCGCGGCGGCCAGCATCAGGATCACGGCGGTCGCGGCGGAGTGCCGCGCCATGCCCGAGTCGTTGCTGCCCTGGATGTGCGGGATCAGGATGCCGGTCGTCGTGAAGTAGACCGCCATGAAGCCGCACGTCGCGTTGCCCAGGGTGAGGGTGTCCGCTATCGACAGGCGCAGTGAGAGCGGCATCTCCTCCGCCTCGTCGGCGCCGTCGGCCTCGGTGGCCCAGGTCTGGGTCTCGTGATCAGTCACGGTCAATGCGAGTCACCCCAGCCACCGTCTTCTGCCCGACCTCGACGTCGGCCTCGACGCCCTCGGGCAGATAGATGTCCACGCGCGAACCGAAGCGGATCAGGCCGATCCGCTCGCCCTGCTCCACCTTCGTGCCCTGCGGGATGTACGGCACGATGCGGCGGGCGACCGCGCCGGCGATCTGGATCATCTCGATGTCACCGAGTTCGGTGTCGAAGTGCCAGACGACGCGCTCGTTGTTCTCGCTCTCCTTGTTGAACGCCGGAACGAAACCGCCGGGGATGTGCTCGACGGACGTCACGGTGCCGGCCAGCGGCGCCCGGTTGACGTGGACGTTCAGCGGGCTCATGAAGATGGCGACGCGCGTCCGGCCGTCCTTCCACGGCATGATGCTCTGCACCACGCCGTCGGCCGGGGAGATGACCCGGCCGGTGGCGATCTCGCGCTCGGGGTCGCGGAAGAACCACAGCATGCCGGCCGCCAGAGCGGTGGTCGGGACGGCGAGTGCTGCTGCCTTCTTGGAACGGCGCGAACGGGCCAGGCTGTACGCGGCCGTGGCCACGGTCGGAAGGAGCCACGGCGATGCTCCGCGCGCAAGGCGACCACCGAGGAAGCCGTCGCGTGGTGCAGAGGTTTGGCTGTGGGGCATGGATGACCTTCGTAGCGGATGAGGCCGCGCTGGTTACGGGGGGACGGCGGCTTTTCCGGGGATGCTATCGGTTGCGAGCCACAACTGGGCAAGCCAGGAAGCCGAGTCAGCGGCCGAAGAGTGCTGACGGGGTGTGATCTTCTTCGCGGAGAAAACACCCCGAACAGGACATCTCGCCCAGTCTCAGCCCTGGGCTCGATACTCTTCGAGCAGCCGGCGGCCAATGATCATTTTCTGGATCTCGGCGGTGCCTTCGCCGATCAACAGCATCGGCGCCTCGCGGTACAGGCGCTCGATCTCGTACTCCTTCGAGAACCCGTATCCACCATGGATACGGAACGCGTCCTCCACGACTTCCTTGCAGTATTCGGAGGCCAGGTACTTGGCCATCCCCGCTTCGAGGTCGTTTCGCTCCCCGGAGTCCTTTTTGCGTGCCGCATTCACCATCATCGCATGGGCGGCCTCGACCTTGGTAGCCATCTCGGCCAGCTTGAACTGAATGGCCTGGTGCTGGGCGATGGGCTTTCCGAAAGTGTGACGTTGCTGGGCGTAAGCGACGCCCAGTTCGAAAGCACGCTGTGCGACGCCACAGCCACGCGCCGCGACATTCACGCGCCCGACCTCGACACCGTCCATCATTTGGTAAAAGCCGCGGCCGGTTTCGCCGCCGAGCACACGATTGGCTGGAATACGCAGGTCGTCCATGACCAGTTCGGTCGTGTCGACGCCCTTGTACCCCATTTTGTCGATCTTCCCGGGGATGGTCAGGCCCGGACGGACCTCACCGAAGCCCGGTTCCTTCTCGACCAGGAACGTCGTCATCGAGCGATGCGGCGCGGTGCCCTCGGGATGACCTTCATCACTCCGCGTGAGAACCGCCACAAGCGTTGACGTACCACCGTTCGTCAGCCACATCTTCTGACCGTTCAAGACGTACTCGTCGCCGTCCCTGACCGCCTTCGACGTGATCGCCGACACGTCCGAGCCGAGCCCCGGCTCCGACATCGAGAACGCGCCGCGCACCTCGCCGAGCGCCATCCGCGGCAGGAAGTGGTCCTTCTGCTCCTGGGTGCCGTGCTGCTTGAGCATGTACGCCACGATGAAGTGCGTGTTGATGATGCCGGAGACCGACATCCAGCCGCGCGCGATCTCCTCCACGCACAGCGCGTACGTCAGCAGCGACTCGCCCAGACCCCCGTACTCCTCGGGGATCATCAGCCCGAACAGGCCCAGTTCCTTCAGCCCGTCGACGATCGCTTGCGGGTACTCGTCGCGGTGCTCCAGCTCGGTCGCTACCGGGATGATCTCCTTGTCCACGAAGTCCCGGACGGTGGACAGGATCTCCTGCTGCACGTCCGTCAGGCCGTGGGTCTGGGCGAGTCGGCTCATCGTTACTTGCTCTCCCGAAGTTCCGGGCGGCCGGGCTGCTCGCCGCCGCGCTCCTTGATGTACGTCTCGGTGGGCACCATCACCTTGCGGCGGAAGACGCAGACGAGCGTGCCGTCCTGCTTGTAGCCCTTGGTCTCGACGTACACGATCCCGCGGTCCGACTTGGACTTCGAGGGCGTCTTGTCGAGGACCGTCGTCTCGCCGTAGATCGTGTCGCCGTGGAAGGTCGGCGCCACGTGCTTGAGCGACTCGATCTCCAGGTTGGCGATGGCCTTGCCGGAGACGTCCGGCACGGACATGCCGAGCAGCAGCGAGTAGATGTAGTTGCCGACGACGACGTTCTTGCCGAAGTCCGTCGTCTTCTCCGCATAGTTGGTGTCCATGTGGAGCGGGTGGTGGTTCATCGTCAGCAGACAGAAGAGGTGGTCGTCGTACTCGGTGACCGTCTTGCCGGGCCAGTGCTTGTACACGTCCCCGACGGTGAACTCCTCGTAGGTGCGGCCGAACTGCATCGCTTACGCCTCCGGGGCCTCGAACTTGCTGGTGCGGCGCATGCCGGCCGCGCGTCCCTTGCCGGAGATGACCAGCGCCATCTTCCGGCTCGCCTCGTCGATCATCTCGTCGCCGAGCATCGCCGAGCCCTTCTTGCCGCCCGCCTCGGACGTGTAGTACTCGTACGCGTCGAGGATCAGCTCGGCGTGGTCGAAGTCCTCCTGGGACGGCGAGAAGATCTCGTTCGCCGCCTCCACCTGGCCCGGGTGCAGCACCCACTTGCCGTCGAAGCCGAGCGCGGCGGCGCGGCCCGCGACCTCGCGGAAGCCGTCCACGTTACGGATCTGGAGGTAGGGGCCGTCGATGGCCTGGAGGTCGTTGGCGCGGGCCGCCATGAGGATCTTCATCAGGATGTAGTGGTAGGCGTCCGCGCCGTAGCCGGGCGGCTGCTCGCCCACGACCAGGGACTTCATGTTGATCGACGCCATGAAGTCGGCCGGGCCGAAGATGATCGTCTCCACGCGCGGGGAAGCCTGCGCGATGGCGTTCACGTTGTTCAGGCCCTGCGCGTTCTCGATCTGCGCCTCGATGCCGATGCGGCCCACCTCGAAGCCCATCGTCTTCTCGATCTGCGTCAGCAGCAGGTCGAGCGCGACGACCTGGTCGGCCGTCTGCACCTTCGGCAGCATGATGCAGTCGAGGTTGTGACCGGCGCCCTCGACGACGGTCACGACATCGCGGTACGTCCACTCCGTCGTCCAGTCGTTGACCCGCACGACGCGCGTCTTGCCGCTCCAGTCGCCCTCGTTGAGGAACTTCACGATGGTGTGCCGGGCGTCGGGCTTGGCGAGCGGCGCGCAGGCGTCCTCCAGGTCCAGGAAGACCTGGTCGGCGGCGAGACCCTGGGCCTTCTCCAGGAAGCGCGGGTTGCTTCCGGGCACCGCGAGGCAGGAGCGGCGCGGACGGAGACGGTTCACAGTCATGCGGGGACCTCCAGAGGGTCGAGCTGGTTCGCTAGCCGGATCTCGTCGACGATACGGCCGATGATCTCCGTGATGCCGAAGTCCTTCGGCGTGAAGACGGCGGCGACGCCCGCCCGCCTCAGCTCCTCGGCGTCGGCGCCGGGGATGATGCCTCCGACGATCACGGGGACGTCGGTGGCGCCCGCCTCGCGCAGCCGGGTCAGGACGTCGGGCACCAGCTCGGCGTGCGACCCCGACAGGATCGACAGGCCGACGCAGTGCACGTCCTCGGCGAGCG
The DNA here is from genome assembly GCF_055639095.1 of Streptomyces sp. NPDC107550. NCBI lineage: Bacteria > Bacillati > Actinomycetota > Actinomycetes > Kitasatosporales > Streptomycetaceae > Streptomyces > Streptomyces sp. NPDC107550. Next base: position 18,070 of record NZ_JBVKBC010000030.1, on the reverse strand, counting down.
CGGCGGACACGATCTGCTCCGGGGTGAGCCGGATGCCCTGGTAGACCACCTCGAACCCGGCGTCACGGGCCCGTACGGCGATCTGCTCGGCGCCGTTGGAGTGCCCGTCGAGGCCCGGCTTGCCGACCAGGAGGCGCAGCTTGCCGCCCAGTTCCTCACCGGTGCGGCGGACCTTCTCGCGGACCTCGGCGAGCGGCGTGCCCGCCTCGGCGGCCACCGCGACCGGCGCCGACGAGACGCCCGTCGGCGCGCGGAACTCGCCGAACACCTCGCGCAGCGCGCCCGCCCACTCGCCGGTCGTGACCCCGGCGCGGGCGCACTCCAGGGTGGCCTCCATCAGGTTCTCGGTGCCGGCCGCGGCCTCCTTCAGCCGCTCCAGGGCCTGCTGGGTGGTCGGGTAGTGGAACGGGTCGCCCATGCCCTGGCGGTCGCTCGACTCCTGACGCGTCGTACGCCACTCGCCGATCGCCCTGACGACCCGCGCCTCGACCGCGTGGTCGACCGTCATGATCGCCGCGTCCAGGTCCGCGGTGAGGGGGTTCGGCTCGGTCGACTCGTAGACGTTGACGCCGACGATCTTCTCCTCGCCGGCCTCGATACGGGCCCTGCGCTCGGCGTGCGAGGAGACGAGCCGCGACTTCAGATAGCCGGACTCCACGGCGGCCATCGCGCCGCCCATCTCCTGGATGCGCTCGATCTCCGCGAGGGAGTCGGCGACCAGCTCGTCGACCTTCTTCTCGATGACGTGCGAGCCGGCGAAGATGTCCTCGTACTCCAGCAGGTCGCTCTCGTGCGCGAGGACCTGCTGGATGCGCAGCGACCACTGCTGGTCCCACGGGCGCGGCAGGCCCAGCGCCTCGTTCCACGCGGGGAGCTGGACGGCGCGGGCGCGGGCGTCCTTGGAGAGCGTGACGGCCAGCATCTCCAGGACGATGCGCTGCACGTTGTTCTCCGGCTGCGCCTCCGTCAGGCCGAGGGAGTTGACCTGCACGCCGTAGCGGAAGCGGCGCTGTTTCGCGTTCTCGATGCCGTACCGTTCGCGCGTGATCTGGTCCCAGATCCGCCCGAACGCCCGCATCTTGCACATCTCCTCGATGAAGCGGACACCCGCGTTCACGAAGAAGGAGATGCGGGCCACGACGTCCCCGAACCTCTCGGCGGGGACCTGCCCTGAGTCGCGTACGGCATCGAGAACGGCGATGGCGGTGGACATCGCGTACGCGATCTCCTGGACCGGCGTGGCCCCCGCCTCCTGGAGGTGGTACGAGCAGATGTTGATCGGGTTCCACTTGGGCATGTGCGCCACGGTGTACGCGATCATGTCGGTCGTCAGCCGCAGCGAGGGCCCCGGCGGGAAGACGTGCGTCCCGCGCGAGAGGTACTCCTTGACGATGTCGTTCTGCGTGGTGCCCTGGAGCGCGGCGATGTCCGCGCCCTGCTCCTCCGCGACGACCTGATAGAGCGCCAGAAGCCACATCGCGGTGGCGTTGATGGTCATCGAGGTGTTCATCTGCTCCAGGGGGATGTCCTGGAACAGACGCCGCATGTCACCGAGGTGCGACACCGGGACGCCGACCCGGCCGACCTCGCCGCGCGCGAGGACGTGGTCGGGGTCGTAGCCGGTCTGCGTCGGCAGGTCGAAGGCGACCGAGAGACCCGTCTGGCCCTTGGCGAGGTTGCGGCGGTACAGCTCGTTGGACGCCTCCGCCGTGGAGTGACCGGCGTAGGTCCGCATCAGCCACGGCCGGTCCTTCTGACGCTCAGTCATGAGCCGCTGCTCCTTGGGGTGTTCAGACGTTGCGGAACCGGTTGATGGCGTCGATGTGCTGCTCGCGCTTGGCGTGGTCGCGCACGCCGAGGCCCTCCTCGGGGGCGAGCGCGAGGACGCCGACCTTGCCCTGGTGGAGGTTGCGGTGCACGTCGTACGCGGCCTGGCCGGTGTCCGCGAGGGAGTAGACCTTGGAGAGCGTCGGGTGGATCTTGCCCTTGGCGATCAGGCGGTTGGCCTCCCACGCCTCGCGGTAGTTGGCGAAGTGCGAGCCGATGATCCGCTTCAGCGACATCCACAGGTAGCGGTTGTCGTACTCGTGCATGTAGCCCGAGGTGGAGGCGCAGGTGGTGATCGTGCCGCCCTTGCGGGTGACGTAGACCGAGGCGCCGAAGGTCTCGCGGCCGGGGTGCTCGAAGACGATGTCGATGTCCTCGCCGCCGGTCAGCTCACGGATGCGCTTGCCGAAGCGCTTCCACTCCTTGGGGTCCTGGGTGTTCTCGTCCTTCCAGAACTTGTAGCCCTCGGCGTTGCGGTCGATGATCGACTCCGCGCCCATCGAGCGGCAGATCTCCGCCTTCTGCTCGCTGGAGACGACACAGATCGGGTGGGCGCCGCCGGCCAGCGCGAACTGCGTGGCGTACGAGCCGAGGCCGCCGCTCGCGCCCCAGATCAGGACGTTGTCGCCCTGCTTCATGCCGGCGCCGTTGCGCGAGACGAGCTGGCGGTAGGCGGTGGAGTTGACGAGGCCGGGGGATGCGGCCTCCTCCCAGCTCAGGTGGTCGGGCTTCGGCATGAGCTGGTTGGACTTCACGAGCGCGATCTCGGCGAGGCCGCCGAAGTTCGTCTCGAAGCCCCAGATGCGCTGCTCCGGGTCGAGCATCGTGTCGTTGTGCCCGTCGCTCGACTCCAGCTCGACGCTGAGGCAGTGCGCGACGACCTCGTCGCCGGGGTGCCAGGCGTTGACGCCGGGGCCGGTGCGCAGGACGACGCCGGCGAGGTCGGAGCCGATGATGTGGTACGGCAGGTCGTGACGCTTCGTCAGGTCGCTCAACTTGCCGTAACGCTCAAGGAAGTTGAACGTCGACAGCGGCTCGAAGATCGAGGTCCACACCGAGTTGTAGTTCACGGAGGAGGCCATGACGGCGACCAGCGCCTCGCCCGGGCCCAGCTCCGGGACCGGCACGTCGTCCAGGTGGAGCGACTTGCGCGGGTCCTTCTCGCGGGTGCTCAGCCCCGCGAACATCTCCGTCTCGTCCTTGTGCACGGTGATCGCGCGGTACGAGTCGGGCAGCGGCAGGGCCGCGTAGTCGGCAGAGGTGGCGTTCTGCGACTGGATCGCGTCCAGGATTTCCTTCACGGTGGTGCCTCCGGCGGTGAGCGTCTGAGGGGAACGCTGAGTCGGGGTCGTCTGAGAGGGGTGTTGCGTGTGGGGTGCGTGATGCGTATGCGGGTGCGGTGCGTAGCTCTTGCGGTGCGGGCCGTCGGTTCGGCGGTGCGGTGGGCTGTGGCAGCGCGGGGTGGTGCGCGAAGGGTGCCTGTGACGCAGGCGTCCGGGCGGCACGGGTCACTGGCGTGGCCTGTGGGGACAGCCGGCGTACGGAAGTTCTCCGCGTGCCGGTCGCTCGGACCTCTTCAACGTATGGCACGGCGTGACAACGCACAAGGCACTGGGTGCCATTGATTTCGCTCAGGTGAAATCTTTACGGTTCAGGTGAGCGATGATCGATCATCCGTGGTCAGGGGGGTGGGGGCCTGCCTTTTGGGGGCGGATGATCGATCAGGGGGTTCGCCCTGGGGCGGGGGTGGGGGGATTGGGGTGGCACTCCGTGCCAGGCCCCTGCGGGGGGCGGGGCGGGGTCGTTAGTGCGCCCGGGTGGGTTCTGGCGGGGGCCGGCTTTATTGGGGGGTGCCCCTTCGGGCGGGCTCCTCGGGCTCGACTCTCGTCGTGGCTGGTCGCGCAGTTCCCCGCGCCCCTGGGGAGTTCTCCAGGCGGAGGCCGCTTGCAGCTGAGGTTGCGCAGTTCCCCGCGCCCCTGAGGAGCGGGGCTTCCCCCCGGCTCCCCCCCGGGGGGGGGTGCGACGTAGTCGCCCCTTCAGGGGCGCGGGGAACTGCGCGACCAGCCACCCACCGGGTGGAAGGTGAATGACTGCCTAGGGGCGCGGGGAACTGCGCGGCCAGCCACCCGCCGGGCGGAACGTGAACGACAACCCAGGGGGTTGGGAACTGGGGTCAGTTCTTTTGGAGGGCCTGTTCGATGGTGTGCATGATCTCGGAGAGCGGCGCATCCGTGCGGGCGACGGTCACCAGGACCTCCCCGGAAGAAGCGACCTGCACGCCCGACGCCGGCGCCGCCGGAGTACGGCCCGCCCCGATCCCCGTACCGAAGGTCCGCCGCACGATGGCGAACGCGTGATCGAGCTGGGACTCGACGTCCCCCTGCCCCCCGGCCCGCAGCCACCGCCGCAGCACATGGTTGTGCGCCGTGACGACGGCCGACGCGGCGACCTCCGCGAGCAGCGGATCGTCGTTGCCGTCGTGATGGGCCTGCTCGTCGAAGTGCCCGAGGAGATACCGCGTGAACAGCCGCTCGTAGCGCGCGACGGACGCGATCTCCGCCTCCCGCAGCGTCGGCACCTCCCGCGTCAGCCGGTACCGCTCGACGGCGACGGTGGGGGAGGAGGCGTACATCTTCATGACCTCCTTGATGCCCCGGCAGACCGTGTCGAGCGGATGCTCGTGCTGCGGCGCGGCGTTCAGGACGGCCTCGGCCCGTACCAGCGTGTCGTCGTGGTCGGGGAAGATCGCCTCTTCCTTGGAGCGGAAGTGCCGGAAGAAGGTGCGCCGGGCGACGCCGGCCGCCGCCGCGATCTCGTCGACCGTCGTCGCCTCGTACCCCTTCGTGGAGAAGAGTTCCATCGCCGCCGCCGCGAGCTCGCGCCGCATCTTGAGCCGCTGGGCGGCGGCGCGGTTGCCGGCGGCGCTCTCCGGCGCGTCGGGCTGGGTCGGAGTACGGGAGGACTGGTCGGCCTTGGGCATGCCCCGAACGTACTGCATGTACGTACCAAGACGCGCCCCGGTCAGCGGGCCGCCCGTCCCCCCGAGCAGCCCGCCCCAGTCCTCCTGGCGGCCCGGCGCGGCGCCGGGGCCCGCGTCCGTCCCCGGATCAGCGCCGGGCATATTCGCGGAAGCCACGGCCGGTCTTGCGGCCGAGGCAGCCCGCGGCCACCAGGTGCTCCAGGAGCGGGGCCGGTGCGAGGCCCGGGTCGCGGAACTCGCGGTGGAGCACCTTCTCGATGGCCAGGGAGACGTCGAGGCCGACCACGTCGAGCAGTTCGAAGGGGCCCATCGGGTAGCCGCCGCCGAGCTTCATCGCCGCGTCGATGTCGTCGAGGCTCGCGTAGTGCTCCTGCACCATCTTGATCGCGTTGTTCAGGTACGGGAACAGCAAAGCGTTCACGATGAAGCCGGCCCGGTCGCCGCAGTCCACGGGGTGCTTGCGCACCTTCAGGGTCAGGTCGCGGACGGTGGCGTGCACGTCGTCGCCGGTCAGTACGGTCCGCACGACCTCGACGAGCTTCATCGCGGGCGCCGGGTTGAAGAAGTGCATGCCGATGACGTCCTGCGGGCGCGAGGTGGCGCGGGCGCAGGCCACGACGGGCAGCGAGGAGGTCGTCGTGGCGAGGATCGCGCCGGGCTTGCAGACCTTGTCGAACGTGGCGAAGAGCTGCTGCTTGACCTCCAGGTCCTCGGCGACGGCCTCCAGGGCGAGATCGACGTCGGCGAAGGCGTCGTAGGTCCCGGCCGGGGTGATCCGCGCGAGGGCCTGCTCGGCGGCCTCGGGGGCGAGCCGTCCCTTGTCGACGGAGCGGCGCAGCGACTTGCCGACGCGGTCCTTGGCGGCCTGCGCCTTCTCCTCGCTGCGGGCGGCGATGACCACGGAGAGGCCCGCCTTGGCGAAGACCTCCGCGATGCCGGACGCCATGGTCCCCGAGCCGGCGACACCGACCGAGGCCACCGTGCGGGCGGGCGCCGCCGCCGTGTCGGGCCGCGGGGTGAGCGCGTCGGGCACGACGGTCTCGCTGCCGGGCGCCTCGTACGTGTAGAAGCCGCGGCCCGCCTTGCGGCCGGTCAGACCCGCCTCGCTGAGCTGCTTGAGGATCGGCGCGGGGGCGTGCAGCCGGTCGCGGGACTCGGCGTACATCGCGTCGAGGACGGTACGGGCCGTGTCGACGCCGATCAGGTCGAGCAGCGCCAGCGGACCCATGGGCAGCCCGCAGCCGAGCCGCATCGCCGCGTCGATGTCCTCGCGGGAGGCGTACTTGGCCTCGTACATCGCGGCGGCCTGGTTCAGGTAGCCGAACAGCAGGCCGTCGGCGACGAAGCCGGGCCGGTCGCCGACCGCGACGGGCTCCTTGCCCAGTTCGAGCGCGAGGTCCGTGACGGCGGCGACGGCGGCCGGCGCGGTGAGCACGCAGGAGACGACCTCGACGAGCTTCATCGCGGGTGCCGGGTTGAAGAAGTGCAGGCCGAGGACGCGCTCGGGGCGCGCGGAGTCGGCGGCGAGCCGGGTCACCGACAGGGCGTTGGTGCCGGTGGCGAGGATCGCGGTGGGCCGCACGACGGCGTCCAGCTCGCGCAGGACCTGCTGCTTGATCTCGTACGACTCGGGCACGACCTCGATCACCAGATCGGCGTCGGCGGCGGCCTGGAGGTCGGTGAAGGTGCGGAAGCGGGCGAGCAGGTCGGCGCGCTCCTGCTCGGTGAGGTGCTCGCGGCGCACGGCACGCGCGGTCGACGCCTCCAGGGCGGCGACGGCCTTGGCGGTGGCGGCCTCGCTGATGTCGATGCCGACGACCTCGCGGCCGGCGCGGGTGAGGACCTCGGCGATGCCGGTGCCCATGGTGCCGAGGCCGACGACGGCGACGGTCGAGATGCGGGACAGGGGAGCGTCCATCCGGGAACTCCAGAGATGAGGGGTGACGACGAGGGCGCGTGCGGCGCCGGCGAACGGGCGCACGGCACGCGGGAGTTGAACGGGTGCGGCCGGCCCTGTCCCCAGGCCGAGCCGTACTGCTGCGGTACGGGGGCGCTGCCCCGGCCGTACCGAACCGACGGAACCTCTCGGCGGCTGCGTCACCAAACCGCCGAAAGGAGTGCTGCGAGGAGTGTGCCCCGCTCACCTGAGCTTAACCACCGGGTAACGAGCGCGCCAGCCCTCCGCGTTGACGAGTCGCTGTGATCTATGTCGCCGCAGGCCCGGCGGCTTTACCCTCGTCCTCATGGACGAAGAGTCGCGGACGGTGACGGAACGCATCCGGAAGGAAGCCGGCGGGACGCCCGCCTTCGAGGAGCTGGCCGGCACGGGGGACCTCGACCGGCTCGCGGCGGTGCTCACCGCGCCGCAGCAGCCGCTGTGGGCGCGCGAGTTGGCCGCGTACCGGCTCGGCATGGCCCGTGACCGGCGCGCCTTCGAGGCCCTCGTCCTGCTCCTGAACCACCGCGACCCGGAGCGCTGCGCCGCCGCCGCGCGCGCCCTCGCCGCGCTCGGCGACCCGCGCACCGCCCGCGCGGCGGCGGCCCTCGCCACCAACGAGCTGCGCGTGGCCTACGCCCTGTATCCCGTCCGGCTGCTCACCCAGCTCCGCGCCCCCGAGTCCGCCCCGGCCCTGATCACCGCCCTGCGCCGCCGGCTCGCGCCGCACGACCCGTACCGCAAGGTCGCCCTGGCCTGTGTCGAGGGGCTCGGCAGCCTCGCCGACCCGCGCGCCCGCGAAGTGCTGACCGAGGCCCAGGCCCACCCCCGGCTCGCCATGGCGGCAGCGGCGGCCCTCGCCAGACTGCCCGAGCCCTGAGGCGCCGCATTCCGAGAGGGACGGCGGAGGGGCGGCGGGCGCGGTGAGGAGGGCGGGCGGTCCGGTCAGCCCGCGTACCGGACCTCCGGCACCGCCACCCCGCCGACCTCGTACGGCTCGCGTGCCCCGTCCGGGACGAAGCCCGCCCGCTCGTAGAAGCGGCGGGCGCGCGTGTTGCCCTCCACCACCCACAGCCGCATCACGCCGAAGCCGGCTGCCCGCGCCTCGGCCCGGCAGGTGGCGAGCAGGGCGCGTCCGATGCCGGAGCCGACCTCGGCGGGCTCCACGTACAGGGCGTACAACTCGCTCTCGCCGGGCGGCACATCGGCGTCGCGGGACGGGCCGTAACAGGCCCAGCCGAGCACTCGTCCCGCGCGCTCGGCGACGAACTCCGGTATGCGGCCGAACAGTTCGCGGCGCCGCTCCGTGTCCCGCTCCACGCTCATCGCGTCGAGATGCGCGCGCGGCATCAGACCCGCGTACGCGAACTGCCAGCCGCGCACCCGGATCCCGGCCACCGCCGGGCAGTCGTCGAAGCGCATTCCGCGTACGTGCGGTGGGGGAGTGGGTGTCGCGGTCATGGCCGTATCGTCACCCACGCCCCCGCCGAGACCCCAGCGCTTTTACCTGCGCGGGCCGCTTTACCCGCGTGGGCCGAGCAGCCGGTGCAGGCCGTCCGCGCCCGACGGGAGCGCCGCGCGGGTCGTGCGCGACCGGCCGGGCTTCGGGTCGGGCTGGCGCGCGCACACCGCGTCGGGCGCGCCGTGGCCCGCGTCGCGCGCTACCGCGCCGGTGGCGAGGTAGCGCGCCAGGTGCGCGTCGAGGCAGTCGTTGCCGCTGAGGGTGACGCCGTGGTTGCCGCCGCCCTGCTCGACGATGAGGCGCGAGCCGCGCAGCAGCCGGTGGGTCATCACCGCGCCCTCGTACGGGGTCGCGCCGTCGTCGGTGGCCTGGAACAGCAGGGTCGGCGGCAGCGCCGCGTTCGCCACCTGCACGGGCGCCCGCGAGGGCGTCGGCCAGAACGCGCACGGCGCGTTGTACCAGGCGTTGTTCCACGTGGTGAAGGGCGCCTTCGCGGCGACACGCCGGCTGTCGGCCCGCCACACCGCCCACGAGCGCGGCCACCAGGCGTCACGGCACTGCACGGCCGTGTAGACGCTGTAGCCGTTGTCGCCGGACGCGTCGACCGCGCCCAGCTCCTTGTACGCGGCGAGCAGCGGCCGGGGGTTCTTGTCGACGACGTACGCGGAGAACGCCTCGGCGAGCAGCGGCCAGTAGCCGTTGTAGTAGCCGCCGGGCAGGAACGTGTCCTCCAGTTCGCCGCCGCCGACCTTGCCGCCGGCCGGCCTGCGCGTCACCTTGTCGCGCATCGCGTACCAGGCGGCCTCGACGCGCTCCGGGTCCTTGCCCAGGTGGTACGTCGAGTCGTACCTGGCGACCCAGGCGGTGAACGCCTGGTGGCGGGCGTTGAAGGCGGGGTCCTGGTCGAGGTTGTCGCGGTACCACACGCCTGTCGGGTCGACGATGGAGTCGAGCACCAGGCGGCGCACCCGCTCGGGGAACAGCTTGGCGTACACCGCGCCGAGGTAGGTGCCGTAGGAGTACCCGAAGTAGTTGATCTTCGGCGCGCCGAGCGCGGCCCTGATCGCGTCCATGTCACGGACCGTGCTGACCGTGTCGATGTACGGCAGCACGTCCCGGTACTTCTTGCCGCACGCGGCGGCGAACGCCTGGGCCCGGCGCAGCCCCGCCCGCTCGACCGCCTCGCTCGTCGGCACGCTGGGCGGGCGCGGCGGGTCGAAGTGGTGGGGGAGGCAGTCGAGCGCGGGCCGGCTGCGGCCCACGCCGCGCGGGTCGAAGCCGATGACGTCGTACTGCGCGGCGACCTTCGCGGGCAGGGCGGAGGCGACGTACCCGGCGAGGGTCAGGCCGCTGCCGCCCGGCCCGCCCGGGTTCACGAGCAGCGGGCCCTGCGAGCGCTTCGCCGTGTGCGGGACGCGCGACAGGGCGAGCGTGATCTGCCGCCCGCCGGGGTCGTCGTGGTCGAGCGGGACGCGCAGCGAGGCGCATTGCAGGCTCGGGTACGCCTTGGTGGCGCACTTCTTCCAGACCGGCGCGGGTGCGGCGGCCGGGGCGGGCGAGCCGTGGGCGGCGCTCGCGGCCGGAGCCGTCACGACGGTGCTGGCGGCCAGGGCCGCGATGCCGCACAGGGCGGCCGCGCGTCTTCTCATGGGGTCTCCCGGGGGCGCAGGGGCACGGACCGTGGGTGCACGGTCGTGTCGGCTGTTCCCGCAATCCCCGGGAGAGAGGAGCGCTTGCGCCGAACGTGACCCGTTTGCAGCCACGCGCGCGTACGGGACTGCCGCTCGTCGCCCCGGCCGGCGCGCCGGGCTCGGGGTCTCCGGGGCCCGTCAGCCGACGACGGTCCACGTGTCGCCGCCCGCGAGCAGCGCCGTCAGGTCTCCCTTGCCGTTCTGTTCGACGGCGGTGTCGAGCTGGTCGGACATGAGGGTGTCGTAGACCGGGCGTTCGACGTCGCGCAGGACGCCGATGGGGGTGTGGTGGAGGGTGTCGGGGTCGGCGAGGCGGGAGAGGGCGAAGGCCGTGGTGGGGGAGGTGGCGTGGGCGTCGTGGATGAGGATGTCGGCCTTGTTGTCCTCGGTGACGGCGACCACGCGCAGGTCGCCGGTGGCGGGGTCGCGGACGACACCCTTCGAGCCCCCGGCGCCGAAGGTGATGGGCTGTCCGTGTTCGAGGCGGATGACGGCTTCCTCGGCCTGTTGTTTGTCCTTGAGGACTTCGAAGGCGCCGTCGTTGAAGATGTTGCAGTTCTGGTAGATCTCGACGAGGGCGGTGCCGGGGTGGTCGGCGGCGGCGCGGAGCACGGAGGTGAGGTGCTTGCGGTCGGAGTCGACGGTGCGGGCGACGAAGCTGGCCTCCGCGCCGATGGCGAGGGAGACCGGGTTGAAGGGCGCGTCGAGGGAGCCCATCGGCGTGGACTTGGTGATCTTGCCGACTTCGGACGTGGGGGAGTACTGGCCTTTGGTGAGTCCGTAGATGCGGTTGTTGAAGAGGAGGATCTTGAGGTTGACGTTGCGGCGCAGGGCGTGGATGAGGTGGTTGCCGCCGATGGACAGGGCGTCGCCGTCGCCGGTGACGACCCACACGCTCAAGTCCCGCCGGGAAGAGGCGAGTCCGGTGGCGATGGCGGGGGCGCGGCCGTGGATGGAGTGCATCCCGTAGGTGTTCATGTAGTACGGGAAGCGGGAGGAGCAGCCGATGCCGGAGACGAAGACGATGTTCTCCTTCGCAAGGCCCAGCTCCGGCATGAAGCCCTGGACGGCGGCGAGGATCGCGTAGTCACCGCAGCCGGGGCACCAGCGCACTTCCTGGTCCGACTTGAAGTCCTTCGCCCGGAGCTCGATGTCAGTCTTCACGGAGCGCCTCCTCCAGTACGAGTGCCAGTTGTCCTGCCTTGAACGGCATGCCGTTGACCTGGGTGAGGGACCGCACGTCACGCAGACACCGCGCGCGCAGCAGCATCGCCAACTGCCCCAGGTTCATCTCGGGCACGATGACCCGCTCGTACCGGGCGAGTACGTCACCGAGGTTCTTCGGGAACGGGTTGAGATGGCGCAGATGGGCCTGCGCCACGGCCTCCCCGGCAGCGCGCAGCCTGCGTACCGCCGCCGTGACGGGCCCGTAGGTGGAGCCCCAGCCCAGGACCAGGGCGCGCGCCCCGTGCGGGTCGTCGACGGTGAGGTCGGGTACGTCGATGCCGTCGATCTTCGCCTGGCGGGTGCGGACCATGAAGTCGTGGTTGGCCGGGTCGTAGGAGATGTTGCCCGTGCCGTCCTGCTTCTCGATCCCGCCGATCCGGTGTTCGAGGCCGGGGGTGCCGGGGACGGCCCAGGGGCGGGCGAGGGTGTGCGGGTCACGCTTGTACGGCCAGAAGACCTCGCTGCCGTCGTCAAGGGTGTGGTTCGGGCCCTGCGTGAACTGCACCCGCAGATCCGGGAGTTCGTCGACCTCGGGGATGCGCCAGGGCTCGGAGCCGTTGGCCAGGTAGCCGTCCGACAGCAGGAAGACCGGGGTGCGGTACGTGACCGCGATCCGGGCCGCTTCCAGCGCCGCGTCGAAGCAGTCGGCGGGCGTGCAGGGGGCGATCACCGGGACGGGTGCCTCGCCGTTGCGGCCGTACATGGCCTGGAGGAGATCGGCCTGCTCGGTCTTGGTGGGCAGGCCGGTGGAGGGGCCGCCGCGCTGGATGTCCACGATCAGCAACGGCAGTTCGAGCGAGACCGCGAGCCCGATCGTCTCCGACTTCAACGCCACACCCGGACCCGAGGTCGTGGTGACGGCGAGGGAGCCGCCGAAGGCCGCGCCCAGCGCCGCCCCGATCCCGGCGATCTCGTCCTCCGCCTGGAAGGTGCGGACGCCGAAGTTCTTGTGCTTGGACAGCTCGTGCAGGATGTCCGAGGCCGGCGTGATCGGGTACGAGCCGAGGTAGAGCGGGAGGTCCGCCTGGCGGGACGCGGCGATCAGGCCGTAGGACAGGGCCAGGTTCCCGGAGATGTTGCGGTAGGTGCCGGCCGGGAAGGCGGTGGCGGCCGGGGCCACCTCGTAGGAGACCGCGAAGTCCTCGGTCGTCTCGCCGAAGTTCCAACCCGCGCGGTACGCCGCGATGTTGGCCTCGGCGATGTGCGGTCTCTTGGCGAACTTCCGCTTCAGGAAGGCTTCCGTGCCCTCCGTCGGCCGGTGGTACATCCAGCTCAGCAGGCCGAGCGCGAACATGTTCTTGCTGCGCTCCGCCTCCTTGCGCGAGAGGTCGAACTCCTTGAGCGCCTCCACGGTCAGCGTCGTCAACGGCACCGGGTGGACGTGGAAGCCGTCCAGTGAGCCGTCGTCGAGCGGGTCGCCGTCGTAGCCGACCTTCCGCAAGGCCCGCCCGGTGAACTCGTCCGTGTCGACGATGATCTCCGCGCCCTGCGGAAGATCCCGCACGTTCGCCTTCAACGCGGCCGGATTCATGGCCACGAGCACGTTCGGCGCGTCGCCCGGCGTGAGGATGTCGTGGTCCGCGAAGTGCAACTGGAACGAGGAGACTCCGGGCAGGGTCCCGGCGGGCGCCCGGATCTCGGCCGGGAAGTCGGGCAGCGTCGACAGGTCGTTGCCGAACGACGCGGTCTCCGCCGTGAATCGGTCACCCGTGAGCTGCATGCCGTCCCCGGAGTCGCCCGCGAACCGGATGATCACCCGGTCCAGCCGGCGGACCTGCTTCCGGTCCGGCGCCTCAGGGCTCACCGCATCTGCTGAGGTCATGTACGCGTTCCCTCTCCTTCGGGCGATGTCAAGATCACGTCTTGCGCCCACCGCCCATAAGCTGGCCGATTCATCTCTGCCTCTTCATAAAGCAACTCGATAGGGTGCCCTTTTGGCCGAGAACGTATGGTCCCCGGCCAGGCAGGGTGACCAGGCACACGTATACATCGTACGCACACGCGTGTACGATGTATCAAAAGTGTCTTATGTGACCACAGGGGGCGGACTGGCCGGTTAGGCTGGGTGGGGCGGGCGCGTTGTCGCCTGCGGAAAAGGCAGAAACTTGGAGCGCGTGACCGGCCTTCATCTCAGTGGAGTTTATGCGGGGCGAACCCCATTTTGTTTCGGCAGTGTTTCCCGTTTGTTGGTTTGCGTTATTCGCCAGCGTCGGCCGTTGAATCTTTGCGGGCCGACTGCCCGGGCTGTACGCTCTACGGGAACCGTATTCCCTATGGCTTGGCGCGACGCTCTGCTTTATCGGATGAATATGGGGGGGATTTTACGGATGGGGCATCAGACCATAACGCGAGTGGAATCGCGCATTCCGCAGCAGCTCGCCGGCCGGGGCGGGCCCGCCAGGTTCGAGGAGAAGAGGGCGCGCAGGACGCTTCGCGTGCTCGCGGTCGAGAGTGAGCCCCAGGTCGCCAAGGCGCTCGTGCGCGACCTGGCCCGGCACGGATACCAGGCGGAGAGCGTGCCGACCGGCGCGCAGGCCCTGCGGAAGTACCGGAGCGTCGACCTGGTCCTCGTCGACCTCGACCTGCCCGACCTCGACGGAGTCGAACTCTGCCGCAGCATCCGGGCCGTCTGCGACGTACCGATCATCGTCGTCACCGCCCGCGACTCCGAACTGGACCGGGTGATGAGCCTGCGCGCCGGGTCAGACGACTACGTGACCAAGCCCTACAGCCTCGCCGAGCTGATCGCCCGGATCGAGGCCGTCATGCGCCGGGCCCTGCGGCAGCCGGTCGCCGTCCCCGAGGCCATTACCGTCGGCTCGCTCGGAATCGACCCGGGCGCCCGGCAGATCAGCCTCGACGGCAGGACCGTAGAGGTGACACGCAAGGAATTCGATCTGCTGTATCTGCTGGCCTCGCGCCCGGGCAGCGTCGTCACCCGCAAACAGATCATGGCGCAGGTATGGAGGGATTCCCGGTCGGAACCGGGCCGCACCATCGACACCCACGTCAGCAGTTTACGGAGCAAGCTGGGATCGAGCAGCTGGATCATCACCGCCCGCGGCGTCGGATTCCGTATGGGGCACGCCTGATTCTCCGGGACGTCACCACGGGTTCTCCCGGATGTCATCCGTCCCTTCCATGGGATTCGCCTTCCCTTTCGAGACGCACCCCGCCGGGGGAAGTTTCCACGCAGGGAGCGAATTCGAGGGCACCTGGTCAACGGCGACCGGTGCGCCTCCCCTCCCGGCCGTCGTGACGTACCGACGAGACGGTTGACCATTCCACGAATTTCTTCTCTCTGAGGCGCGCTCATGCCGCGCCGCGCCACCCCGGAAGCGGGCCCGCGGCCCACGACGTGGCCGTCCTGCGCCTGGCCGACGACAGCGGCCACGGGGCCCTGCCGCGATAACCGGGCTCCGCCTCCCGCACCACCCGCACGGCCCGCGTGGTGAGGACGGTGGAGAGCGCGACCGCGACCGCCGCGACCTCCTCGGGTGTCGGAGCGCCGCTGGTGATACGCCAAGGCTCCGCGGCCGGCGTCCCGGAGGCGGTCGCCCCCGTGTCGACTCCTGCTGTCATCGGTTCCTCTCCCTCAGATGTGGTGCGGACGGATGTGCGGAGGCGGTGCGGTCGGCCGCGGTGTGGGTGCGGCGCGGCCCTCCGTCACCCGCAGCAGGTTCCGGAGGGCCGCAGGGCGCGCACCCCTCAGGTCACACGCGCGAGCGGCGGATCACTTCCAGCGCGGCCACCGCGACGAAGCCCACGAACAGATGCATCGTGATCAGCGTCGCCGCGGTGCCGCCGTCCGTGTCCAGGGTGAGCGGGCCGATGGCGGTGAGGACCGCCACCGCGCCGCTCACGACCTGGCCCACCCGCAGCAGCACCGGCTTCCAGCGGGCCAGGAGCACGATCGCCGTGATGCCGATCGCCGGCGCGACGAGCGACATGAAGATCACGTCACTGGCGCCGATGTCGTCGGACTTGCCGTTGAGCTTCAGCGCCAGCGAGGCGCCGGCCGCGTCCCCGACGTACAGGACGATGAGGTTGACGACCGCTGCGAGCACGGCGGCCCCCGCCACGGCCTGCCACACGGGCAGCGCCCGCCGCCTCGGGGCGGTGTCGGTGGCGGCGGGGTTACTGCTGGTCATGGAGCCCTCCGGGCTGTCGTGCCACGCCGGGACCGGGCTCGGCCCGGGCCCGGCGCGGTGTTCATGGAGATGGGGGAGTCGCGCTTGCGGCACGCACACGACCGGAGACCGGCCGCCTGACGGAGTGCGTCAGGAAGGGTCCAGGGACAGACCGTGCCGGAAGACGTTCTTGGGGTCGTACGTGTTCTTCACCCGCTGCAACCTGGGGTAGTTGTCCTTCCAGATGAGCGAGTACCAGGGCACCCCCGACGTGTTCTGCGCCGGATCGCGCATGTCGGTGTCCGGGTAGTTGATGTAGCCGCCGTCCTGCTGGTCGTTGGGCACCGGGAAACCGCCGGTCACACCATGGACGTTCTTGCGGAGCGTGCGCAGCCACTCGACCTCGGCCGCGTCATTCGCCGGATCCGACCAGTTGTCCGAGTACCACAGCTTGATGACGGAGTCCCGCTGCGGGATCGCCCGCGCGGACGACGACAGGGTGTTGATCTGGCAGCCGTACGCCGCCAGGTACACCAGGCCGACCCCGGTGTGGTTCGGATCGGTCAACGACCGGTAGATCGCACCGACCTGAGCAGTCGTCAGCGGCTTGCGCAGATGACCGCCCATGGACTTCTGACGCGAGTACGCGCCCGAGTCGGCGGTCGGCTCCAGGGCGATCTCCAGCCAGGTGCCTTCCTTGACGTCGATCGTGGGCTGCACCCCGACGCCCGCGTTCACCGCGTTGATGTAGTCGTCGTGCAACTGGGCGGTGTTCGCAAGCGTCGCGTCCATGCGGATCTCCAACTGCACCGTCTGCGCGAGCGACGAGTGCAACTGGAGCGAGCTGTGCAGCACCTGGTACGGAGAGCCCGGCGCGCTGTTCGCGGCGTGCCAGGCGCCGTGGTTCATCACCAGCCGCGTGAACGCCGCCTCCGTGAGCTGGGCCCAGGGCCAGGTCACATAGGTCTCCCGCATCCGCGCGGGCGGCTTGGGCAGCAGCGACGAGGGACCGCCGGTCGCGCCCGGGCTGCGGAACCAGAACCTCGTGACGATGCCGAACCCGCCACCCCCGCCACCGGTGTGCGCCCACCACAGGTCGCGGTGCGGGTCGTTCGCCTCGCGGGTGGCGACGATCGTACGGGCCTTGCCGCGGCCGTCCGCCACGACGATCTCGATGGCGTACAGATGGTCCACGATCAGGCCGAAGCGGCGGGACAGCGGACCGTACCCGCCGCCCGAGACATGGCCGCCGACGCCGACCTCGGGGCACACACCGCCCGGGACCGTGACGCCCCAGCCCTCGTACAGCGCCTTGTAGACCTCGCCCAGCCGGGCGCCGGCCTGCACGGCGAAGGCGTTCATGGCCGGGTCGAAGGTGACGCCCCTCATCTCGGACAGATCGACGAGAAGCCGGAACTGGGGGTTGTCGACCAGGTTCTCGAAGCAGTGACCGCCACTGCGCACCGTGATCCGCTGGTTGTTGGCGAGGGCCTGGTTCACGGCCTTCTCCACCTGGGCGGCGCAGTGCACGAGCCAGATCTCGTCCGGGGTGGCCGCGAAGCGGGAGTTGTAGCCGCGGTGCGTGAGTTCGGCGTAGCGGGCGTCGCCCGGCCGGACGATCACCTCCGGGTCGGCCTTGAGGGCCGTCTGGGCGGCGGCGGGCAATGCGGTGAACCCCGCGGTGGCACCGGCCACCGCTATCGCGGAGCCGAGGAAATGGCGTCGGGAAAACATGTCAAGCCCTATCTGTGCAGAGATATGGACAAATCACCGCATTGACGGATGCGTTCCGGGGGGTGAAGTTCAGCCAACCAGGTCCCGGGACGTGTCACCAAGGGCTTGACATGGATCTGTCCTGCCTCGATACCAGAATTGAGGTTCCGGCCGTCCGGGTCAGGTGTGCGAGGCCGCCGACGCCGCCTCGCGCAGCGCCGAGTACAGCGCGTCCTCCGACTGGGATCCGGTCAGCGGCGGGATGCCGTCGATGTAGAACACCGGCACACCGCTGACGCCGAGCCCCCGCACCCGGTCGAGTTCGGCCTGAAGGTGCGCCGACTCCTCGGCGGTCGCCGGTGCCGCCGGCTCCGTGCCCGAGGCGTCCCGCGTGACGCCGGCCTCCTCGGCGAGTCGCGCGAGCGTGGCGCGATCACCGATGTGCAGGCCGTCCGTGAAATGGGCGCGAAACAGCCGCTCCACCATCTGCTCGGCCCGGCCCTGCCGCGCGGCCCGCGCGATGAGCAGATGCGCCTCGAACGTGCCGGTGGCCACGGCGCGTTCGTAATGCAGCTCCAGCCCGTCCGCGCCCGCGTGCTCGGCGAGCTGGAGCGTCTGCCGCACGGCCTGCGGGCCGAACACCCGCTCCAGTACGGGGAGCAGGGGCTGCCCTTCGGTCCCCGCGCCCGGCGCGAGTTCGAAGGGCAGGAACTCCACCTGGACCGGGTGGCCCTCGGCGCGCAGCCGGTCCGCCGCACGGGTGAACCGCGTGTAACCGAGATAGGAGTGCACGCAGATCACGTCCAGCGCGATCCGTACCCGCACCGTCGTGCTCATCGGCGTTCGCTTCTCCACAGAGGTCGTCTCCCTCGGGTCGTTCGTCGGCACGCGCCCGTTCGTGGGCAAGTGCTCTCTCACTGTGGCTGATTGCCGTGTTTGCGTGACGGAAGGTCGGCGTGTTTCGTACGCAGCATCGCCAGCGATCCGGCCAGTACGCGGCGGGTTTCGGCGGGGTCGATGACGTCGTCGACCAGGCCGCGTTCGGCCGCGTAGTAGGGGTGCATGAGTTCGGACTTGTATTCCTTGACCATCTTCTGGCGCATG
>NZ_JBVKBC010000029.1:0-81693 GCF_055639095.1 Streptomyces sp. NPDC107550 | reverse complement strand
CCGGCCAAAAGCCCCACGAGGCAGCAACGGCTCAAGCAACTCCCATTCCTCATCAGTCAGTTCATGACGACGCACCATCACTCCATACTGCCCCCGGCACGACACTTTGACGACACGCCCTAGGGCGGCCGGGTCAGCTCGGGTCAGCCGGATCGGCTCCGGCAGGTCCGTCCGGCTTGGGCCGTCTCACCCGGCCCGGCCGTCCCGCCCGGCTCCGGGTCAGGCGTCGGTCGGGGGTGCCGGGGGCTGCGGGGGTGCGGGGCTCTCTGCCGGTGGCGGGGTGGGCGGGTCGTCGGTTACGGGGGTGACGGGGGCGCCGGACTGGGGTGTGCCCTGGGCCGGGGGATCGGATGCTTCCCTGAGCGCGGTCCAGCGGGCGGCACGGGACTCCTCGCCGAAGAAGTCGAACGGCTCGAAGGGTTCGACCGGCCCGAAACCCGTCCCCGCGCCGGCCGCTTCGGCGCGGGCCAGTTCGGGCAGGCCCCGACCGGCATCCGCCCCGGCGCGCACTTCGGCCTCGGCGCGAGCAATCGCCCCGGCCCGGGCTTCGGCCCGGGCGGCGGACCGCTCCCGCCGCCGCTCCACCAGCCCCGCGAACAGCGCCGACGGGCCCCGCCGGGATCCCCGTACCTCATCGGACCCCCGGGACTCCCGGGACTCCCGGTCCTCCCGCGCCGCCCGGGGCTCATAGGCCCCCTGCGCCTCACGGGCATCCCGCGCCTCGCGGGCACCCCCCGCCTCACGGGCCCCGCGGCGCCCCCGCCACCACCGCACGCAGAGCGCCACCGGCACACCGACCCCGGCCGTCCACGCCGCGGCCGCCGCCCCGGTCAACCACCCCACCGGCCCGAACCGCGCGAGCGCCCCCGTGCCCAGTGCCCCGCCCGCCGCGACCGCGAGGACGGCGAACGCGAGCCCGCACAGCGCCGCCGCCACGGCCACCCCGTACACCGCCCGCCGCGCCGACCACTCGGGGCGCTCCCCCACCACGAACCACGCCACCGTCGCCGCCGCGACCACCGGCACCCCGGCCACCGCCCCCGCCGTGACCAGCGCGAGCGTCCCGCCGCCGGCCCGGGGCAACGCCGCGAGCAGCGGGAACGCGGGCAGTACGGGACCGCCCGCGCCCGCCAGCGGCCCCACGACGTGCCCGGCGCCGATGACGACACCGGGGCCGAGGGCGTAGGCGGCGCCCCACACCAGGGCGTTCGGCAGCAGGGCGAGGCAGAGCAGCAGCACCGTGAACCGGCCCGACCAGGCGCCGGTGAGCTGGAGGAACGACGTCTGCACCGCCCCCGCGTGCGCCACGAGCCCCGCCGCCACCACGAGCGCGCCCCCGGCGACCAGCACGAGGACCCCGGCGCCCGCAGCCCGCGCCGCCACCGGCAGCACCTCGCGGCGCAGCGTTCCGGGCAGGACGTCGAGGCAGCGCAGGACCGGCCCGGGCAGCGGCCCGCTCGGGCGCCCGTACGCGGTCCACACCCCGGCACCGGACGCGCCGAACGCGACCAGCAGCAGGTGCGCGGCGCAACTGGCCCACGCGGGCCGCATCTCGCCGCCGGCCGCGTAGAGCATGGCCGCGCCCCCGACCAGCAGATAGCCGATCGCGGTGCCGAGCCAGACGCCCCCGGCGGGCGGCACCGGCCGGTCGTCCTCGCCCTCGGCCGCGTCCCGCGCCGCCCGGTGCACCAGCCACAACGGCAGCGCGAGCAGCAGCAGCGGTGTCACGCCGAGCGGGGCGGGCGCACCCGACAGGGTGTCCGTGCGGATCACCTCGGCGCCGTGCGCGAGGAGCCAGAGCGCGGCGGCGGTGTGCAGGGCGCCGGACGGCCCGGTGTCCGGGTAGGGCGAGCTGATCCACAGCACGGTCACGAGGACCGCGCTCCCGCCGAGCCCGAGGCCCGCGGCGACGAGCCCGCCGAGGAATCCGGCGGCGGGCCCGGGCGCCCGCTCCCGCGCCCGGGTCAGCAGCAGGGGCAGGGTCGGTCCACGGCCGGTCATCGCAGTCACCGGACCATGCTCCCAACGACACGCGCTTTCCCCGCGTAACAGGCGATCCGTGGATGTGTCGCCCAAGATACGTTTATGTACTTTTTGGCGCGAAAGGGTGTGTGGAGTTCCCGATGACACAGCGCCCTGCAACTCCCCTGCCCCCGCCCACGGAGCGGCGCAGAATCCGCGTGGCGAGGTCGCTGAGCCAGCCGCAGCTCGCGGAGCGGGTCGGCGTGACCCGGGCGACGATCCAGTCCTGGGAGACCGGCCGGACGACCCCAAAGGGGCGCAAGCGGGAGGCGTACGCGAAGCTTCTCGCCGAGCTGGACGCCCCGAGCGCCCCCCGCACGAGTGACCCGCGCGGGCCGTCCCCGGCCGCCGCCGAGGGCGCCGAACCCGCGCCGCCCGTGCGGACCGGTCCCGCCCGGGAGATCGTGCGCGTACGGGAGGCCGTCCCCGCCGGCGAGTTCGTCCCCGTACGGATCGACGTGGAAGTCGAACTGGGGCGCGAGCGCGAGGTGGACCGCGAGCGGGAGGCGGCGCGGGCGGCGCGGACCTGGACGCCCGCCGAGGCGTTCGACGCGCTGTACACGCGGACCGCGCCCCTCCTCGTACGGCAGACGTATCTGCTGACCGGGCGGCGGGCGCTGGCGCGGGAGTCCGTCGAACGGGCGTTCCAGTCGGCCTGGGAGCGGTGGCCCGAGGTCGCCGTGGACCCGGACCCCGCGGGCTGGGTGCGGGCGGCGGCGTACGAGTACGCGATGTCGCCCTGGCACCGGCTGCGCCCGGGCCACCGCAGGCCCGAGGCGCCGCCCGCCGACGCGGCCCACCGCGAGCTGCTGGCCGTCCTGCTGAGCCTGCCGCCCGTGTACCGGAGGACGCTGCTGCTGTACGACGGCGTCGGGCTCGACCTGCCGGAGACCGCCGCCGAGACGGAGGCGTCCACGCCGGCCGCCGCCAACCGCATCCTGCATGCCCGCGAGGCCGTCGCCGAGCGGCTCCCGGAGCTGGCCGACCCCGAGCGGCTGACCGCGCGCCTGGCCGCACTGGCGGCGGCCGAGGAACTGGACGCGCCCCGGCCGACGCGGGTCCGCGACGGCGGCGAGAGGCGGATCAGATTCTGGACGCGGACCAGCGTCGTGGCGACGGCACTCGTCGCCGGGGCCACCGCCGTCACCCTGCACGTCGCGCCGACGCACTACGAGCCGGAGCCCGCGCCGGGCGTCCCGGTGACCGGCGTACCGCCGCTGACCGGGCCCGAACGGCTGACCGAGCACGACGTCACGCTCCGCAAGGAGCTGCGCGGGCGGCTCAGCGGCGGCCCGCAGCGCCTCGCCCCGGCCGCCGAGTAGCCGCGGCGCGCGCGAACGCGAGCGGGCCCGCACCGGGAATCGGTGCGGGCCCGCTTCGGCGACGGTCGAGCCGCCGCGCCTGGACGAACGGGCGAGCCAGGCCCTCTCCTGCGGAAGGTCCTAGGAGAGCAGCTCGCGCGCCAGCTTGGCCGTCTCGGTCGGCGTCTTGCCGACCTTGACGCCCGCGGCCTCCAGGGCCTCCTTCTTGGCCTGTGCGGTGCCGGAGGAACCGGAGACGATGGCGCCGGCGTGGCCCATGGTCTTGCCCTCGGGGGCGGTGAAGCCCGCGACGTAGCCGACGACCGGCTTGGTCACGTGGGCCTTGATGTAGTCGGCCGCGCGCTCCTCGGCGTCGCCGCCGATCTCACCGATCATGACGATCAGGTCGGTGTCGGGGTCCGCCTCGAACGCCTCCAGGGCGTCGATGTGCGTCGTGCCGATGACCGGGTCGCCACCGATGCCGACGGCGGAGCTGAAGCCGATGTCCCGCAGCTCGTACATCATCTGGTACGTCAGCGTGCCGGACTTCGAGACCAGGCCGATACGGCCCGGCTTCGTGATGTCGCCCGGGATGATGCCGGCGTTGGACTGACCGGGCGTGATGAGGCCGGGGCAGTTCGGGCCGATGATGCGGGTCTTGCCGCCCTTCTCCTTCGCGTACGCGTAGAACGCGGCGGAGTCGTGCACGGCGATGCCCTCGGTGATCACGACGGCGAGGGGGATCTCGGCGTCGATGGCCTCGACGACGGCGGCCTTGGAGTGGGCCGGCGGGACGAAGAGCACGGACACGTTGGCGCCCGTCTTCTCCATCGCCTCGGCTACCGAGCCGAAGACCGGGACCTCGGTGCCGTCGAAGTCGACGGTCTGGCCGGCCTTGCGCGGGTTGACGCCGCCGACGATGTTCGTCCCGTCGCCGAGCATGAGCTTGGTGTGCTTCATGCCCGTGGCACCGGTCATGCCCTGGACGATGACCTTGGAGTCCTTGTTGAGGAAGATAGCCATGGCTGTGGTTTTCCCTCGTCCCTTACTTGGCCGCGGCCAGCTCGGCGGCCTTGTCGGCCGCGCCGTCCATCGTGTCCACGCGCTGCACCAGCGGGTGGTTGGCGTCCGAGAGGATCTTGCGACCCAGCTCGGCGTTGTTGCCGTCGAGGCGGACGACGAGGGGCTTCTCGACCTTCTCGCCCTTCTCCTCCAGCAGGGCCAGCGCCTGCACGATGCCGTTGGCGACCTCGTCGCAGGCGGTGATGCCGCCGAAGACGTTGACGAAGACGGACTTGACGTCCGGGTCGCCGAGGATGATCTCCAGGCCGTTGGCCATGACGGCGGCGGAGGCGCCACCGCCGATGTCCAGGAAGTTGGCGGGCTTGACGCCGCCGTGGTTCTCACCGGCGTACGCGACGACGTCCAGGGTGCTCATGACGAGACCCGCGCCGTTGCCGATGATGCCGACCTCGCCGTCGAGCTTGACGTAGTTGAGGCCCTTCTCCTTGGCAGCGGCCTCGAGCGGGTTGGCCGCGGCCTTGTCCTGGAGGGCCTCGTGGTCGGGGTGGCGGAAGTCGGCGTTGTCGTCCAGCGACACCTTGCCGTCGAGGGCGATGACCTTGCCGGACTTCACCTTCGCCAGCGGGTTGACCTCGACGAGGAGCGCGTCCTCGGCGACGAAGGTCTTCCACAGCGTCTGGAGGATCTCCGCGATCTGGTCCGCGACCTCGGCCGGGAACTTCGCGGCCTCGACGATCTGGCGGGCGACCTCGGGGGTCACGCCCTCGTTGGCGTCGATCGGGGTCTTGGCGACGGCCTCCGGACGGGTGGCCGCCACCTCCTCGATCTCCATGCCGCCCTCGACGGAGGCGATGGAGAGGAAGGTGCGGTTGGTGCGGTCCAGGAGGAAGGAGACGTAGTACTCCTCCACGATCTCCGGGGCCGTCTCGGCGATCATCACCTTGTGGACCGTGTGGCCCTTGATGTCCATACCGAGAATGTTGGTGGCGTGCTGCACGGCCTCGTCGGCGTCGGCGGCCAGCTTGACGCCGCCGGCCTTGCCGCGGCCACCGACCTTCACCTGCGCCTTGACGACCGACTTGCCGCCCAGCTTCTCGGTGGCCTCGCGCGCCGCCTCAGGCGTGTCGATGACTTCACCGGCCAGCACCGGTACACCGTGCTTGGCGAAGAGGTCCCTCGCCTGGTACTCGAACAGGTCCACGCGCGTCCGTCCCTATCAGTGATCTCGCGGTCGATTTCTGCGTGGGCGTGCCGCGATGGGCAACTGTGACTCCGCTGTCACTAGGGAGGCGTACACGGCGGCCGGGTACGCGGCATGTCCGTCCCGCAGGTTATCGCCGTGCGGCGACGCCTTCTAAATCGCAGATCACACCTGAGCGGTGATACCGGTCACAGAGCACCCGTTTTGTCCCTTGCCCTTACGAGAACCAAGCCCCTCGGCCCCGATGGCCGCGGCCCCGCAAATCAAGCCCCTCCGGCGATTGAGGAGCGGGGCCCGGGGCGGAGCCCCGCGACGGTGAGCCAGAACACCCCACACCTGAAAGGGCACCCCCGCTCAGACTCCCTCACCCGCCACCCCCACCGGCAACCCCCGTTTCTCAATCGCCGCAGCCATGACCTCCGGAAACAGATCAGGCGTACAAGCGAACGCCGGCGCCCCCAAAGCGGCCAGCGCCCCCGCATGCTCCCTGTCATAAGCGGGCGCCCCCTCATCGGAAAGCGCCAGCAACGTCACGAACTGAACGCCCGACGCCGTCATCGCCGCCACCCGCTTCTCCATCTCCGCCCGGATGCCCCCTTCGTACAGATCGGATATGAGGACGACGATCGTGTCGGCCGGCCGGGTGATGCGGCTCTGGCAGTAGGCCAGCGCCCGATTGATGTCCGTGCCGCCGCCGAGCTGCGTGCCGAACAGCACGTCCACGGGGTCGTCCAACTGGTCCGTCAGATCCACGACCGCCGTGTCGAACACGACGAGCCGCGTCTTCAGCGACCGCATGGACGCGAGAACCGCCCCGAACACCGACGCGTACACGACCGACGCCGCCATCGACCCCGACTGGTCGATGCAGAGGATGACCTCCTTCTGCACCGACCGCGCCGCCCGCCCGTACCCGACGAGCCGCTCGGGCACGACGGTGCGGTACTCGGGCAGATAGTGCTTGAGGTTGGCCGCGATCGTGCGGTTCCAGTCGATGTCGTGGTGGCGGGGCCGGCTGACGCGCGCGCTGCGGTCGAGGGCGCCGGTGAGGGTCGCGCGGGTGCGGGCCGCGAGCTTCTTCTCCAGGTCCTCGACGACCTTGCGCACGACGGCCCTGGCCGTCTCCTTCGTGGTCTCCGGCATCGCCTGCCGGAGCGAGAGCAGCGTGCCGACGAGGTGGACGTCCGCCTCGACGGCCTCCAGCATCTCCGGCTCCAGCAGCATCGCGGCCAGGCCGAGCCGGTCGATGGCGTCGCGCTGCATGACCTGGACGACGGAGGACGGGAAGTAGCTCCGGATGTCGCCCAGCCAGCGGGCCACGTTCGGCGCGGAGGCGCCGAGCCCGGCCGTCCTGCTGCCCCCGGCGGCCGGCCCGTACAGGCGGGCCAGCGCCTTGTCCATCGCGGCGTCCCCGCCGGTCAGCGGGCATCCGGTGCCGTCGGCGTCGCCGCCGAGGACGAGCCGCCACCGCCGGCCGCGCTCGTCCCCGTCGCCGTCCGACCCCCGCGTCGCGCCGTGCTCCTCGCTCGTCGTTCCCGTCATCGCCCGCCGTCCTCCCCCGTGCCCGTCGTCCGCTTGTCGTGTCGTCCCTGTCGCCGTCGCGCTCATCCGGCCGCCCCCAGCAGCGCCCGTACGACCGGCAGCACCGCGTCCGCCCGGGCCGCGTCCAGCTCCGGCCCGAACCCGGGCGGCCCCCCGCCCGGCACCCCGGGCCCGGGCGCGGTCCCCCGCGGCCCCCGCCGCACCAGCTCACCCAGCGACCGCCGCACGGCCGCCTCGTACGCGGAGAACGTGCGGCGCAGCAACGGCAGTACGGCGACGAACGCGTCCGGCGACACCCCCGTCAGCCACGCGTCCACCAGGGCGAGCAGCCGCTCGTCGTGCACGAGGAGCAGGCCGCCGCCGGAGCCGCCGCCGACGAACCCCTCGATCCAGGCCGCCGCCTCCGCGGGCGGGGTGCCCGGTGACAGGGCGAGGCTCATCAGGCGGGCGACGGTGTCGTCGTCGAGGGCGCCCTCGTCGAGCAGGAGGCGGGTGGCCCGGCCCCGGACGATCCCGGTGACGCTGTCCCGCTCGGCGAGCACGCGGAGGACGCCCCGCCAGCGCTCGCGCAGCCCGGCGTCCTCCAGGAGGGCGACCGCGGAGTGCACGGCGTCGACGTGGCCGCGCATCTCGGCCGCGGCGTCCGTGTCGAGGCCCGCGCAGGCCGGCGGCAGCCCGACGAAGATCCGCTCGGCGAGCCCGGCGGCGACCCCGGCGAGCGCGCCGGTGTCGGTGCCGCGTACGTCTCCGTAGCGCAGGGCGCGGACCAGGGCGGGCAGCGCCCCTGCCAGGTGGGCGACGTCCACGTCGAGGGCGGCGCGGTCCGCGAGCACCCGCATGACCGTGGGCAGCGCGTCGGACAGGCCGGCGAGCAGGCACTGCTCGGCGAGGGCGGTGACGTCGGCGAGGGCGGGCGCGGCGACCGCGTCCGACGCGGCCTTGGCGGTCGCGGCGGCGAGCACGGTCGTGCCCCATACGCCCGCCTCGGCGACCCGCACCGACAGCTCGGGCTCCCAGCGCAGCCGCCAGCTCTCGCGGAACGTGCCGGTGGAGCCGCGCCCCGACCGCGCCGGCTCGCCCCAGGCGACGCCGAGCAGCCGCAGCCGGTGCAGCAGTCTGCTGCGGGCCGCGTCGGTGTCGCCGCGCAGGTCGAGGTCGAGGTCCTTCTCCAGCGCGGCCGGCTTGAGCCGCAGGGAGCGCTGCTGCCGGGTCAGATCGCGTTGCAGGGGCACGGCGGGCGCGTCGTCGGGGACTTCGCCGAGGGCGTCGCCGACGACGAGCCGGTCGCGGATGAGGGCGAGGGGCACGTCGGAGCCTTCGCAGAGCACCGCCCGCGCCGCGTCCAGCGTCTCGGTGAGCCCGGCGAGCGGCCGGCCGCGCAGCACGGCGAGGGTCTCGGCGAGCCGGACGGCCTCGATGACGTGGGCGGAGGAGACGACGCGGTCCTCGTCGCGCAGCAGTCCGGCGATCTTCGTCAGCCAGCGCTCGACGGGCCGGTCGGGGGCGCTGAACAGGTGCCCGTACCAGCCGGGCGACTCGATGCCCGCGCCGTATCCGCCGGCGCGGGCGAGCCTGCGGTGGGTCCACGGCACCCACGTCATGTCGATCTTCGCCTTGGGCAGCCCCTTGAGCAGGGCGCGGTCGGCGGCGACGGTGGTCCTCTGGCGCAGCGCGGGCACGTGCCAGGCGCCGCAGACGACGGCGACCTCGGGCCCGTCACCGAACTCGCGGCGCGCCGCCCGCAGTTGCAGCCGCATGTACGCCTCGCGGGTCAGGTCGCGGGGGTGGCCGCCGTCCCCGTAGGAGTCGCGCAGCGCGGTCATCGCCTCGGCGAGCGCGGTGAACGGGTCGCCCTCGCGGTGCTCGACGACGTCCTCCCACCAGCGCTCGGGGTCGTCGTAGCCGGCGGTCTCGGCGAGGACGGCGAGCGGATCGACCCGTACGGCGTCGCTGTCGGCGCCTCCGGGCTCGGCGTCGCCGGTCTCCGTGCCGCCGGTCTCCGTGTCGCCGGTCTCCGTGTCCGCGGTCTCGGTGTCCTCCGCGTCGAGGGCACCCTCGGGCACGACCTCGGGCGCGGTGGCAGGCGCGGGGTCTGGCGCGGGGTCGGCGTCCGGGGCCGTGCCGGTTCCGGGGCCGGTGTCGGCGTCGGGGTCGCGCAGGGCGAGGCTGTGGGCGGCGGGCAGGTCGATGAAGCGGACCGGCGTGCCGTGCTCCAGCGCCCAGCGCAGGGCGACCCACTCGGGTGAGAACTCGGCGAACGGCCAGAACGCCGAGCGTCCGGGCTCATCGACGACGTGGGCGAGCAGCGCGACCGGCGGCCGCATCCCGTCACGGGCGGCGAGGGGAACCAGCGCGTCGGCCTCGGGCGGTCCCTCGATGAGGACGACGCGGGGCGGGCTCGCGTCGAGTGCGCGGCGCACGGCACGGGCGGAACCGGGCCCGTGATGGCGCACGCCGAGCAGCAGCGGTCCGCTCATGCGCTCACCTCGCGGCAGGCCCGGTAGAAGTCCTTCCAGCCGTCGCGCTCACGGACCACGGCCTCCAGGTACTCCTGCCACACGACGCGGTCGGCGGCCGGGTCGCGCACCACGGCGCCGAGGATGCCGGCGGCGACGTCGGAGGGGCGCAGCACGCCGTCGCCGAAGTGGGCGGCGAGGGCGAGTCCGCCGGTGACGACGGAGATGGCCTCCGCGGTGGACAGGGTGCCGCTCGGCGACTTGACCTTCGTACGGCCGTCGGCGGTGACGCCGTCGCGCAGTTCGCGGAAGACGGTGACGACGCGGCGGATCTCGTCGATGCCGTCGGGCGCGGCCGGCAGCTCCAGGGAGCGGCCGAGCTGCTCGACGCGGCGGGAGACGATGTCGACCTCGGCGTCGACGCTCGCGGGCAGCGGCAGCACCACCGTGTTGAACCGGCGGCGCAGGGCGCTCGACAGCTCGTTGACCCCGCGGTCGCGGTCGTTGGCCGTCGCTATCACGTTGAACCCGCGTACGGCCTGCACCTCCTGGCCCAGCTCCGGTATCGGCAGGGTCTTCTCGGACAGGATCGTGATCAGCGTGTCCTGCACGTCGGCCGGGATACGGGTCAGCTCCTCGATCCGGGCTGTCATGCCCTCGGCCATCGCCCGCATGACGGGGCTCGGCACCAGCGCGTCCCTGCTGGGGCCGTGGGCGAGGAGCTGCGCGTAGTTCCACCCG
The DNA here is from genome assembly GCF_055639095.1 of Streptomyces sp. NPDC107550. Classification (NCBI taxonomy): domain Bacteria; kingdom Bacillati; phylum Actinomycetota; class Actinomycetes; order Kitasatosporales; family Streptomycetaceae; genus Streptomyces; species Streptomyces sp. NPDC107550. The sequence goes on along the minus strand of NZ_JBVKBC010000029.1, from coordinate 71,407 downwards.
TAGCGGATCGCCTCCTCCGGGGTGCCGGCCGTGCCCTGCACGAGGAGGGTGGAGTCGCCGCTGACGGCGGCGGCCAGATGCTCGGACACCCAGGTCTTGGCGGTGCCGGGGACGCCGAGCAGGAGCAGCGCCCGGTCGGTGGCGAGCGTCGTCACGGCGACCTCGACGATGCGGCGCGGCCCGACGTACTTCGGGGTGATGACGGTGCCGTCGGGCAGCGTGCCGCCCAGCAGGTACGTCGACACCGCCCACGGCGACAGGCGCCAGCGGGCCGGGCGCGGACGGTCGTCCTGCGCGGCCAGCGCCGCCAGTTCCTCCGCGAACGCGTTCTCCGCGTGCGGTCGCAGCGCCTGCTCGGCTGCCGGTGTCCCGACGGAAACGGTCATGGCTCTCCCCCTGTGGTCTCGCCCGGTTCGAAGCAGCGCGAGTCGGCCCCACTCGGCCTCGCCGCGTGCTGGTTCCCACCGTGCACCACGCCACTGACAATCGACCCCGGCCCGAACATCGGCGCAGGTCAGGGCAGTTGCCGGGGCGATTGTCAGTGGCGGGCCCTACCGTCGGTGACATGACTCAGCAGGGGGTGCGCTGGACGACGGATCAGGTGCTGGCACTGGCGCCTGACGCCGCGTCGCGCAAAGCGGGGAGCAAGCTCGGCACGGCGGGGCCGTGGTCGGGGACGGGGAGCGCGGACGAGGGGACGGTGTGGGGGCTCTGCGCGGGCAGCGGGGCGAAGGCGTACCAGACGGTCGTGGACACGGGCGGCGCAGGCGAGGCGGGCGGCCCGGCGTACAAGTGCACGTGCCCGAGCCGGAAGTTCCCGTGCAAGCACGCGCTCGGACTGCTGCTGCTCTGGGCCGGCGGCGAGGCGGACGTGCCGGGCGGGCAGGAGCCGCCCGACTGGGCGCGGGAGTGGGTGGAGGGCCGCAGACAGCGGGCCCGGACCCGGCGGACGGACCTGGGGGCGGACGGGACCGGCGCGGCGCCGGCCGATCCGGACGCGGCGCGGCGCCGGGCGGAGCGGCGGGCGCAGCGGATCACGGCGGGCACGACGGAGCTGGAGCAGCGCCTGGCCGACCTGCTGCGCGGCGGTCTCGCGCAGGCGGAGCACGGGGGGTACGCGCTGTGGGAGGAGACGGCGGCCCGCATGGTCGACGCCCAGGCCCCCGGACTTGCCTCACGCGTACGGGAGTTGGCGTCCATAGCGGTGTCCGGAGCGGCCGGGCGGCCGACGCGGATGCTGGAGGAGTGCGCGCTGCTGCATCTCCTGGGCCGGGGCTGGCAGCGCCGTGAGGAGCTGCCCGAGGCGCTGGCGGCGACCGTCCGCACCCGTGTGGGCCTGCCCGCCCCGGCGAAGCTGGCGCCGGTACGGGACCGCTGGCTGGTCCTGGCCCAGTACGACACGGCGGACGGCCATCTGACGACGCGCCGGATATGGCTGCACGGCGTGCGCTCGGGCCGCACCACGCTGCTGCTGTCGTACGGGGCGGCCGGCCGCTCCCCCGAGCTGGCGCTGCCGGTGGGGCTCGCGCTGGACGCGGAGGTGGCGGGGCAACCGGGGGCGCGGGCGCTGCGCGGGGAGCTGGGTGAGCGGTTCGCGGCGCCGGACACCGAGCCGGCCCGGCCCGCGGGCGGCGATGTCGAGGCGGCGCTCGCGGAATACGGCGGGGCTCTCGCCGACGATCCGTGGCTGGAGTCGTGGCCGGTGACGCTGGCGGACGTCATACCGGCCCAGGGCCCGGACGGGGGCTGGCAGTTGACGGACGCCGACGGCAAGGCGGCGCTCCCCCTCACCGGGGGCGGGGCCGGTACGGGGGCGGCGCCGGCGGGGCTGTGGCGGCTGGTGGCGCTGTCCGGGGGCGGTCCGGTCACGGTGTTCGGGGAGTGCGGGCACGCGGGTTTCCGCGCCCTGTCGGCGTGGACGTCCGGGGCGCCCGAGGTCGTACCGCTGTGACGGCGCCCCCACTCGCCCGGCGCCCCGAGGCCGCCGGCACGGCCGGTGCCGGGGACCGCGATCCGGGCAGCCCCGGTCGATTTCCTTCCGACTTCCTTCCAGTTTGCTTCCGGTTTGCTTCCGACTTCCATCCGATCCGATCAGAGAGGACCCACGGTGACGACAGTCAGCGCCGGCAGCACCGACAGCACCGGCTGGGACGAGCTGGTGACCAGCGCCCTGCTGGGCACGGAGCGGCGCCCCGGGCTCACCCCGGACGCCCTGCTCGACGAGGCCGCCGTCCACACGGTGCGGCGCCGCGCGGGCCTCACCCCGGCCCCGGCGGCGACCCCGCCCGAACCGGCCGCCGCCGATCCGCGTCCCCCGCTGCCGCTCGCGGCCCGGCGGCGCCTGGCGCTCCTGCTCACCGACCGGCCGGGCAGCGGGACGACCCGCAGAGGCAGCACCCCCGATCTGCTGGAGCTGCTGCCGCAGTGGCTGGCGATCGCCAACGAGCAGGGGTACGGGCCGCCCGCCGACCTGCTGCCCGCGCTGCTCGACGCGGCGCGCGGGCGTACGGATCTGCGGGCGGCGGCGCTCACGTTCGCCGGGCCGAGGGCGTTGTGGCTGGCCCGGCTCAACCCGGACTGGAAGTTCGCGCTGCGTGCCACCCCAGGCGCGGGCGCCTCGCTTCCGGCGCCGGACGACACGGAGCGGGTGCGGGCGCTGTGGGAGGAGGGGCTGTTCGCGGAGCGGGTGGCGTTGCTCGCCGCGGTGCGCGCGCACGATCCGGCGGCGGCGCGGGAGTTGCTGGCCGGCACGTGGGGGACGGAGCGGGCGGAGGACCGGCTGATGTTCCTTGACTCGTTGCGGGCGGGGCTCGGGCACGCGGACGAGCCCTTCCTCGAGAAGGCGCTGGGGGACCGCTCGCGGAACGTGCGGGCGACGGCGGCGGAGCTGCTGTCGGCGCTGCCGCGTTCCGCGCTGGCCGCGCGGATGGCCGCGCGGGCGCTGTCCTGCGTGGCGTGGGACGCGGCGGCCGGGGCGATAGCCGTCGAGGCGCCCTACGAGTGCGACGCGTCGATGGAGCGGGACGGTGTCGTCGCCAAACCGCCGACGGGCCGGGGCGAACGGTCGTGGTGGCTCGGGCAGTTGGTGGAGGCGGCGCCGCTGGATCGCTGGCCGGAGCGGTTCAGCGGGCGGACACCCGAGGAGATCGTCGCGCTGGACGTGTCCGACGACTGGCGCGGCGAACTGCACGGGGCGTGGTGCCGGGCGGCGGTACGGCAGCGGGACACGGCGTGGTCGCGGGCGCTGCTCGGGTGTGCCACGGCGGCGGGGGCGGCGGGGCCCGGGGCGGTGTCTCTGGCCGAGCGGGCGAAGCTGCTGGGGGCGCTGCCGGCGGGGGAACGGGCGGAGTGGGTCGCGCGGTTCATCGCGGCGCACGGGCTGTCGGAGGCGTTCCAGTTGCTCGGGGTGTGTGCGACTCCCTGGGCGGGGGCGCTCGGGGGTGCGGTGATCGACGCGTTGAACATCGCGCGGGACGCGGGGAGTTATCCGTGGAGTTTCAGCGGGGTGATGGGGCTGGCGGAGCGGTGTCTTGATCCTGCGGAGGCGGGGCGGCTGGAGGGGCTTGCGGTGGCTGTGGAGGAGCCGGAGGGGGCGGGGCCCGGGGCCGGGGGGTATTGGGCGGAGGCGTTTCAGAGGTTGCTGGGCACGGTTCGGCTGCGCCGGGCTTTGCGGGAGGAACTACTCGGGGCGCCTTCTGCCCCCGGGTGAGCCCCGCGCCCCTGGGGAGTCATCCGGCGGAGGCCCGTTGTGACTCGGGTTGCGCAGTTCCCCGCGCCCCTGAGGAAGTGCCCCTTCGGCCGAGTTCTCTGTCCTCGACTTCGTCGTGGCTGAGCGCGCAGTTCCCCGCGCCCCTCAGGTAGTGGGCCTGCCCGTGGGTTGTCACCTGCCGGTTCATCGTGGCTGGTCGCGCAGTTCCCCGCGCCCCTGTCGGGGCGACTTCGTCGCACCCTCCCCCGGAGGGAGCCGGAGGGGCGATTTCGTCGCCGCCTCCTCCCCTGGGGAGCTGGGGCGGAGCCCCGCTCCCTCAGGGGCGCGGGGAACTGCGCGACCAGCCCCCACCGGCCCGCAGGTGAGAGGAGGGCGCCGAGGGGCAAGGGCCGGCCAACCCCCGGAGGGGCTACGTGGAGGCCGGCTGGGTGACGTTCGCTCGGACCCACTCCACGATGGACGCCGTGGTCGCCCCGGGCGTGAAGATCTCCGCGACCCCCTTCTCCTTCAGCGGCGCGATGTCCCCCTCGGGGATGATCCCGCCCCCGAACACCTTGATGTCCGCCGCGTCGCGCTCAGCGAGAAGTTCGATGACACGGGCGAACAGCGTGTTGTGCGCGCCGGACAAGATGGACAGCCCGATCGCGTCGGCGTCCTCCTGGATGGCGGTGTCCACGATCTGCTCGGGCGTCTGGTGCAGGCCCGTGTAGATGACCTCCATGCCGGCGTCACGCAGCGCACGCGCGATCACCTTGGCCCCGCGATCGTGGCCGTCGAGTCCCGGCTTGGCGACGACCACGCGGATCGGACCGGCTGCCACACCCATCACTGCCTCCATGAAGTGACTGCTCCCCGGGAGCGGATACCCGAAGTGAACGAACGTTATCGCCAGCATCCCGCAAGCAGCCGTTTCGCGGTGTGCAGGGAGGGGGAAATCACACGTGGGACACGTTCGCTGAGCGCCGCGCCCGTCCGGGCCGGAGGACGACCGCACCGGGGGCGGGCGCGCGAGGGCGTGCGCCGACGGGAGGTCGACCGATGAAGGTCACGAGTTTCCTGCCCTTTCGCCCGCTCCTTCACCTGATACCCCCGAGACTCACCGGTCTCTCCGGCCTCACCAGCTTCACCGGCCTCAGCGGCCTTTCCGTCGCGCTGGTGAAGGCGACCGCGCTGGAGCTGGCGATCCTCACCGGCCATCTCCTCCTCTACCCCTCAGGCATCCTCCCCGAGCGCCCGGACCCGAGCCCGGACCGACGCCCGAACCCGGACCCGGACCGCCCGCCCCCGCCCGCGATCCCCGCGCCGGCCCCCACCCCCGTCCTCCTCCTGCACGGATTCATCGACAACCGCTCGGTGTTCGTGCTGCTGCGGCGTTCGCTGGCGCAGCACGGCCGGACGCAGGTGTCGTCGCTCAACTACTCGCCGCTGACCTGCGACATCCGTACCGCCGCCGCGTTGCTCGCCCGGCATGTCGACGAGATGAGGGAGCGCACCGGGCGGGACCGGATCGACATCGTGGGCCACAGCCTGGGCGGCCTGATCGCCCGCTATTACGTGCAGCGCATGGGCGGCGACCAGTACGTCCGTACGCTCGTGACGCTCGGCACCCCGCACGGCGGCACCCGGGTCGCGCGGCTCGCGGACGCGCATCCGATCGTGCGGCAGATGCGGCCGGGTTCGTCGCTCGTCGAGGAGTTGCGGGCGCCCGCGCCGGGGTGCCGTACGCAGGTGGTGAGTTTCTGGAGCGACCTCGATCAGGTGATGGTGCCGCTGGAGACGGCGTGCGTGGACCACCCCGATCTGCTCGCGCGGAACGTGCGGGTCACCGGTGTCGGGCATCTGGCGCTGCCCGTGCACCCGGCCGTGGCGACCGCCGTGCGCGACGCGCTCGACCAGGAACCCGCGACGGATCTCGCCCGCGCCGGCCTGACCGTGGCCTGACCCCGACCCAGCCCCCCCACTCCGACCCGACCCGCCCGGCCCGTCATGCGCGAAAACCGGTCGCCGCGCGTCGAACGCATCTCGAACTCAGCGCCAAAAGCTCTGCACGTGGACCGCCTGAAGGCGGGAGTTCGCCCGATTCCGGGGGTGAGGGACGCCGACGAAGATTGTCGTGCGCTCATACCGCCGGGTACAGTCACCGCACTGCTCTGGCAGCCCCTGTTGTCGAGGCGAAAGAGAAGTTGGTGAACGACCGTCATCCGTCGGCGCCCGCGTACGACGCGGCGTACGGCGGGCACTCCACGACCAGCTTCGCCACCGATCCACTCTTCGGTGACCTGCCGGGCGACGCTCCGTACGCCTCCGGTACCCACCCTGGTACCCACGACGCGGCGACTTATGACGCCCCGAACGCGTACACCCCGAGCACGTACGACACCGGCACGTACAACTCCGGTACGTACGACACCGGTACCTACGCCACGGCTTCCTACGACACCGGTTCCTACGACACAGGCCAGTGGTACGCCGCCGCCGGAAGCCCGCTTCCGCAGCAGCAGGCGCAGACGTACGCGGACCCGTACGCGACGGGCACCTACGACACGGGCTCGTACGACACCACCGCCATCTGGGCCGCGCCCGACACCGCGTACGGCACGCAGCAGCACACCGGGCAGTGGGACACCGGGCAGTGGGGCGACACCGCGCAGGCCACGCAGACCTTCGCCTCCCCCTTCGGGACGGCCGTCTACGACACGGGCGCGTACGACGCCACCGCCTGGAACTCCGCGCCCGCCGACCAGCCGGCGCCCGCCGAGCAGCCCGAGGCCGAGGCCACCACCGTCCACGAGCAGGTGCCGGACCAGTACAGCCCCCTCGACCAGGCACTCCCGCACGACACCCAGGCCCTGGAACTGGACCTGGCCCCCGACGAGGACCCCGAGCCGGCGCCCGCCGCTCCCACTCCGGCGCGCGCCCCCCGTCCCGGCCGCGCCGACCGTTCCGCCCGTACGCGTCGCCGTACGCCGTCGAAGCGTTCCGCGCTGCTCACGGTGGCCGTGCCCTCCGTGTGTGTCGTGGGGGTCGCCGGGGCCGCCGCCGCGTCCGTGATGGGCGGCGACGACGGCAAGGACACGCAGACCACCGCCGCCGCGGCGGACGTCCCCGCGGTGAAGCCGGCCGTCGCCAACAACAAGCTGGACACGCAGTTGCGGGGCCTGTCGGCCGACGCGGGTGACTTCGCGGACCGCGCCAGCCGTACGCAGGAGCGCATCGACCTGCGTGCCAAGCAGGAGGCCGACCGCAAGAGGGCCGCCGCCGAGGCCGCGCGCAAGGAGGCGATGCGGCCGAAGTTCGCGCTGCCGGTCAAGCAGCGCGGGCTCAGCGCGTACTTCGGGCAGGCCGGCATCAACTGGATGTCGTCGCACACCGGTATCGACTTCCCCGTGACGTACGCGCCGGTGATGGCCGCGACGGACGGGACGGTGCGGACGCAGTTCAACAGCGCGTACGGGAACATGGCGATCGTCACCGCGAAGGACGGTACGGAGACCTGGTACTGCCATCTGTCCCGGCACACCGTGTTGAACGGGCCGGTGAAGGCGGGGGACGTCATCGCCACGTCCGGGGATTCGGGTAATTCGACGGGGCCGCACCTGCATTTCGAGGTGCATCCTGGGGGCGGGGCGGCGGTTGACCCTCTGCCGTGGTTGCGGAGTCACGGGCTCGACCCGACGTGATCGCCGGCGGCTGAGCGGGGCGGGATTCGTCTGACGGTACGTCGTGGTCGCTCGCGCAGTTCCCCGCGCCCCTGGGTGAGTGGGTGGCTCCGGCAGGTGGGGATCCTCGACTCTCGTCGTGGCTGGGCGCGCAGTTCCCCGCGCCCCTGGGTGAGTGGGTGGCTCTGCCGGTGGGGATCCTCGACATTCGTCGTGGCTGGTCGCGCAGTTCCCCGCGCCCCTAGGCAGGTGGGCCAGCCCGTGGTCTTGATCCTCAGCTTTCGTCGTGGCTGATCGCGCAGTTCCCCGCGCCCCTGGAGGGGCGACTACGTCGCCACCTCCCCCCCTGGGGAGCTGGGGCGAAGCCCCGCTCCTGAGGGGCGCGGGGAACTGCGCAACGTTCAGGACAGCGGGCCTCGACCGGAGAACTCCCCAGGGGCGCGGGGAACTGCGCGACCAGCCACCCACCGGGCCGCAGGTGGAGGCCAGCCTCAGGGGGCAGCCCTAGAGCTTTTCTACCGGCGCGTACCGCAAAAGCAACCGCTTCGGCTTCGGGTCGCCGAAATCGATCGTCGCCTCCGCGTTGGACCCGGACCCGCTGACCCCGACCACCGTGCCGAGCCCGAACTGATCGTGCGTCACCCGGTCCCCGACCGCCAGCGCCACGACCGGCTTCTCGCTCGCCCGGCGCGTGGCGAACGCCGGCGTCGAGCGCGACCGGGACGACGACAGCGAGGCCGCGATGCCCCCGCCGAGGTTCTTCGTGGAGACGGCCGGCGTCGAAGGTCCGGTCCGCTTCCACTCCAGGTGCTTCTCCGGGATCTCCTCCAGGAACCGCGACGGCGGGTTGTACGACGGCTGCCCCCACGCGCTGCGCATCGAGGACCGCGTCAGATACAGCCGCTCACGGGCGCGCGTGATGCCGACGTAGGCGAGCCGGCGCTCCTCCTCCAGCTCCTTGGTCTGGCCGAGGGAGCGCATGTGCGGGAAGACGCCGTCCTCCATGCCGGTGAGGAAGACGACCGGGAACTCCAGGCCCTTGGCGGTGTGCAGGGTCATCAGGGTGATGACGCCGCTGCCGTCGTCCTCCTCGTCGGGGATCTGGTCGGAGTCCGCGACGAGCGCGACCCGCTCCAGGAAGTCCGACAGGGTCCCCCCGCCGGCGCCCCCGCCCGCGTCCGCGCCCTCGGCACCTTCCTCCGCTGCCGCTGCCGAAGCCGCCGCCGCGTTCTCCTGCTCGAACTCCAGGGCCACGGCGGCGAGTTCCTGAAGGTTTTCGATGCGGGTCTCGTCCTGCGGGTCGGTCGAGGACTGGAGTTCGGCGAGGTAGCCCGTGCGCTCCAGGACCGCTTCGAGGACGGTCGCGGGGCCCGCGCCGGACTCGACGATCGTGCGCAGGTCCTCCATCAGCGTGTTGAACCGCTTCACCGCGTTCGTCGAGCGGGCGGCCATGCCGTACGCCTCGTCGACGCGGCGCAGCGCCTGCGCGAAGCTGATCTTCTCGCGGGAGGAGAGCGCGTCGATCATCGCTTCGGCGCGGTCGCCGATGCCGCGCTTGGGCACGTTGAGGATGCGGCGCAGCGGGACGGTGTCCTCGGGGTTGGACAGGACACGCAGATAGGCGAGGACGTCCCTGACCTCCTTGCGCTCGTAGAAGCGGACGCCGCCGACGACCTTGTAGGGCAGGCCGACGCGGATGAAGACCTCTTCGAAGACGCGGGACTGCGCGTTGGTCCGGTAGAAGACGGCGACGTCGCCGGCCTTGGCCTCGCCCGCGTCGGTGAGCCGGTCGATCTCGTCGGCGACGAACTGGGCCTCGTCGTGCTCGGTGTCCGCGACGTAGCCGGTGATCTGGGCGCCCGCGCCCGCGTTGGTCCACAGGTTCTTCGGGCGGCGCGACTCGTTGCGCTCGATGACCGCGTTGGCCGCGGTGAGGATGGTCTGGGTGGAGCGGTAGTTCTGTTCCAGGAGGATCGTCGTGGCGTCGGGGTAGTCCTCCTCGAAGTCGAGGATGTTGCGGATGGTGGCGCCGCGGAACGCGTAGATCGACTGGTCCGCGTCACCGACGACGCACAGCTCGGCGGGGCCCGGGTCGTCCGTGCCGGGCGGGGTGTCGAGGCCCGCGTCCACGTCGGCGTCATGCGCGGCGCCGGTCCCGACCAGCTCCCTGACCAGGGCGTACTGGGCGTGGTTGGTGTCCTGGTACTCGTCGACGAGGACGTGCCGGAAGCGGCGGCGGTAGTGCTCGGCGACGTCCGGGAAGGCGCGCAGCAGGTTGACCGTGGTCATGATCAGGTCGTCGAAGTCCAGCGCGTTGGCCTCGCGCAGCCGGGACTGGTACATCGCGTACGCCTGGGCGAGGGTCTTCTCAAAACCGTCGGCGGCGGTGGCGGCGAAGTCCTCCTCGTCGATCAGCTCGTTCTTCAAGTTGCTGATCTTGGCGCTGAAGGACTTAGGCGGGAACTTCTTCGGGTCCAGGTCCAGGTCGCGGCAGACCAGGGCCATGAGCCGCTTGCTGTCGGCGGCGTCGTAGATCGAGAACGACGAGGTGAAGCCGAGCTTCTTCGACTCGCGGCGCAGGATGCGCACGCACGCGCTGTGGAAGGTGGAGACCCACATGGCGTGGGCGCGCGGGCCGACCAGGGACTCGACGCGCTCCTTCATCTCGCCCGCGGCCTTGTTCGTGAAGGTGATGGCGAGGATCTGGCCGGGGTGGACCCCGCGCGCGGCGAGCAGGTACGCGATGCGGTGGGTGAGGACGCGGGTCTTGCCGGAGCCCGCGCCGGCGACGATGAGCAGGGGGGAGCCGCCGTGCACCACGGCCGCCCGCTGGTTCTCGTTCAGCCCTTCCAGGAGGGCCGCGGGGTCGAGGACCGGGCGGGGCGCGCCGTCACGGTAGTGGGCGTCCCTGGCCGGGGGCACGTCGAACTTCCCGCCGAACAGGTCGTCGGGGATCGGCTCGGCGCCGGGGCCCTCGTGCTCGTCCTCGGGCGGCGGCGGGGGTGCTTCCGCTCCGCTCTGGAGGCTGGCCAGGAAGTGGTCGTCAAAGAGGCTGCTCATCGCTCTACGAGTCTAGGCGGACCCACTGACACCCCGCCCCCGCCTTTGCGATACGGCACAGCACACGCCCCGGGCGCGCGGCACTGACCGTACGCGCCCGCTCTGGCACCCTGCGTGAGAGAACGGGCGCCGAACCCGCACGCGTACCCGAGGTCACGAAAATGTATCGGGCATATCGCACATCAACCTTCACAGCAGCAACACGAGTTGGCTACGGTGCTGCGCGGGCCGCCCGTCCCCCCGCCCGCGGACGTCGCGGCGAGCGAGCGGCCCCCGCCGAGTCCCGTACGCCGTGAGGCGGGGAACCGGGGACCCACCGACCTTGGGGTGAGTCGGCTCACGGCCCGGCATCAGCGGGCCCCACGCCGTAGGGCACCTTCCGTAGCCCGAACCCGACAGCTAACCCGGTAGGCGGACCACGGAAGGAGTCGCCAGAAGTGGCGTCGCACCGCAAGCCGCGTACGCGGTCCCGGATGACCGGTGGTCTTCGTACGACCCCCGCTGTCGGTATCACCACCGCCGCGCTCACCTCGGTGGCGCTGTTGTCGCAGACGGCGCAGGCCGCGCCGGAGCAGCCGCGGCGGCCGAGCCTCGAAGAAGTGCAGAAGAAGGTCGACTCGCTCTACCGCCAGGCCGAGGTCGCCACGCAGAAGTTCAACGCGGCCAAGGAGCAGACCGCGCGGAAGAAGAAGCAGGTCGACAAGCTCCTCGACGACATCGCGCGGCGCACGGACCGGATGAACGCGGCCCGTATGGAGCTGGGCCGGTTCGCCGCCGAGCAGTACCGCGACGGCGGGGTGAGCGACACGGCGACGATGCTCCTCGCGGACAACCCCGAGGACTACTTCGCGCAGGACCAGCTCATGCGCCGGATGACGTCCCGCCAGAAGAAGGCGGTCGACGACTTCCAGGAGCAGCAGCGGCAGACCGCGAAGAAGCGGACGGAGGCGCAGGAGAACCTTCAGCAGCTCACCTCGTCGCAGACCGATCTGAAGACGTCGAAGCAGGACGTGCAGGGCAAGCTCGCGGACGCCCGGCAGTTGCTCTCCCGCCTGACCGCGCAGGAGAAGGCGCGGCTCGCGGCGATCGAGAAGCGCAAGGAGGAGGCGGCCCGCAAGAAGGCCGCCGAGCTGGCGGCGCGGCAGAAGGCGAAGGAGGACGCGGCCCGGCGCAAGGCGGAGGAGCAGGCCGGCCGGCAGGGCTCGGGCGGCTCGGGCACGGGCTCGGGTTCCGGCGCGGGCACGGGTTCCGGGGCCGGGACGGGCTCGTCGTCGGGGTACGCGGCGAAGGCGGCGCAGGCGCTGGCGTTCGCCAAGAACCAGATAGGCAAGCCGTACGTGTGGGGCGCGACCGGGCCCGGCTCGTACGACTGCTCGGGGCTGACGCAGGCGGCGTGGAAGGCCGCCGGGATCACGCTGCCGCGCACGACCTGGGACCAGGTCAAGGTGGGCACGACGGTCCCGCTGTCCTCGATCCAGCCGGGTGACCTCGTCTTCTTCTACGACGACATCAGCCACGTCGGCCTGTACCTGGGCGACGGCATGATGATCCACGCGCCGAAGCCGGGCGCGTACGTGCGCGAGGAGTCGATCTACTACGACGGCACGTCCGCGATCCACAGCGTGGTGCGGCCCGCCTGACGCGGCGCACGACCGAAGGCCCGGACCTGCGCGGTCCGGGCCTTCGTTCGTGTACGGGGCCGGCGGGCCGGTCAGGTCCAGAGCACGGCGATGAAGATGTTCAGCATGGTCAGGCCGCCGACCGCCGCGAACAGGCCCTTCTCGGCGGTCTCCTCGTCGCGCTTGACGTAGACGATGCCGAGGATCACGACGAGGACGGCGAGCTTCACGCCGATCTTGACGTTGTTCAGGGTGGCGCCCTGCGCCTCGTTGAGCCCCACGAGGGCGACGCCGGTCACGAGCATCGTCAGGGCGCCGTGCAGCATGCCCTTGGTGAACCGGGCGGTCCCCTTCCCGATCGCCGACATCTGCGCGAGGAAGCCGCCGAGGAGCGCGGCGATGCCGATGATGTGCAGACCGACGAAGAGGTGGATGAGTACGTCCATGCTCGTGAGCGTAGCCGGGCGCTCATCGGCCGCCGTCACCGATCCCCCGTGAACACGTGACGGTCGCCTCACGCCACAACCCGTAACAAACAGATCAGTTGCGAACAATCCGTCATCAACCCGTTACGCCGAGGTTTAGCGTCCATGCCCAGGTGACCGGCTCCCCACCGCCGTCCGGCTCAGGACGGCAGTCGGTCGCCACCGCCGAGAAAGGTCCGGCGGCGGTCCGCTCCCCCTGTGCGGGCCGCCGCCGGACGCGTAAGGCGGCCGCCGCGCCCCCCACGCGGCGGACCGAGCGACCGGAAGGACGTGGCGCTTGATGCCGGCAGCGCATCGCAAGCCCCGAGGACGTTCACTCGGCGGGCAGACCGCCCGCACCGCGGCCACCCTCGCGCTGGCCTCGGCGGCGACCGCCACCACCGTCGGCGGCGGCGCGGCGCACGCGGAGCCGCACCTCACCCCCGCCGAGGTCAAGGCCCGGGTCGACCGGCTCTACCAGCAGGCGGAGGTCGCCACCGAGAAGTACGACGGGGCCAAGGAGCGGGCCGACAAGGCGCGCACCGCGGTGAACAGGCTGCGCGACGAGGCGTCCCGGCGGATGGACGCCCTCACCGCCCAGCGCGAGCGGCTCGGCGCGGTCGCCGCCGCCCAGTACCGCACCGGCGGCGTCGACCCCACCGTGCGCCTGCTGCTGTCCGCGCGCCCCGACCAGTACCTCGACCAGGCGGCGCTCGCCGACCGCGTCGGCGCCCGGCAGGCCGTGACGCTCGCCCGGGTCCGCGCCGGGCTGCGCGAGATCGACCAGCTCCGCTCCCAGGCCGACGGGCACTTACGCGAACTGCGGTCGCGGCAGGCCGAGTTGAGCCGCCAGAAGAAGACCGTCACGGGCAAGCTCACGGAGGCCAGGCGGCTGCTGGCCCGGCTCTCCCCCGCCGACCGCGCCCGCGTCACCGACCCGGCGGGCGCGGACCGCGCCTCCCGCTCCGACGCCCGCCCGGCCCCGGACGCCCCCGCCCCCGAAGGCTCCGCGCAGGCGCCGAACGCGCGGGCGGCCGCCGCCATCGCCTACGCCTACCGCGCCCTCGGCAGCCCCTACGTCTGGGGCGCGACCGGCCCCTCCGCGTTCGACTGCTCGGGGCTGACGCAGGCCGCCTACCGCGCCGCCGGTGTCTCCCTGCCCCGCACGACGTACGCCCAGATCGACGCGGGCCGGCGCGTGGCCCGCTCCGAGCTCAAGCCCGGCGACCTCGTCTTCTTCTACTCCGGGATCAGCCATGTCGGGCTCTACATCGGCGGCGGCCGCATGATCCACGCGCCGAACCCGAGCGCGCCGGTGCGGATCGCGCCCATCGACGAGATGCCGTTCGCGGGCGCGACCCGGGTGTCCTGAGCCCCGCGCGCGGGCGGGCCCGCGCTCAGACCAGCCGGCGGGCCGTCGCCCAGCGGGTCAGTTCGTGGCGGTTGGAGAGCTGGAGCTTGCGCAGGACCGCCGAGACGTGCGACTCGACCGTCTTCACGGAGATGAACAGCTGCTTGGCGATCTCCTTGTAGGCGTACCCGCGGGCGATCAGCCGCAGCACCTCGCGCTCGCGCTGCGTGAGACGGTCCAGGTCCTCGTCGACCGGCGGCGCGTCCGTCGAGGCGAACGCGTCGAGGACGAACCCGGCGAGGCGCGGCGAGAACACCGCGTCGCCCTCCTGCACCCGGAAGACCGAGTCGATGAGGTCCGTGCCGGTGATGGTCTTGGTGACGTAGCCGCGCGCGCCGCCCCGGATGACGCCGATGACGTCCTCCGCCGCGTCGGACACGGACAGCGCGAGGAACCGCACCGGGTTCTCCGCGTCCCCCATCAACGGGGCGCAGCGGCGCAGCACTTCGACGCCGCCGCCGCCCGGCAGATGCACGTCGAGCAGGACGACCTCGGGGCGGGTCGCCGTGATGACGGTGACCGCCTGGTCCACGTCGGCCGCCTCGCCGACGACCTCGACGCCGGTGGTCTCGGTCCGCCCGATCTCCGCCTGGACGCCCGTACGGAACATGCGGTGGTCGTCGACCAGGACCACCCGCACATGGCGCCCCGGCCCGGTTCCCTCAGTCGCTTCCGTCATGACGTCCTCTCCGCCCTCTTCATGGTCAGTTCGACCTCGGTGCCGCCGTCCGGCACCGCCCGCAGCCGGGCCGTCCCGCCGTTGCGTTCCATCCGGCCGATGATCGATTCTCTTACGCCCATGCGGTCCGCGGGGATCGCGTCGGGATCGAAGCCGGGTCCGCGGTCGCGTACGGACACGAACACCTCGTCGCCCTCCACCTCCGCGAAGACCTGCACGGCCCCGCCCTCGCCACCGTACTTGGCGGCGTTCACCATGGCTTCCCGCGCGGCCTGCATCTGGGCGGACAGCGCGTCGTCGAGCGGGCAGTCGCCGACCACGACGACCTCCAGGGGCACACCGTGCTTGTCCTCGACCTCCGCCGCGTTGCGCTTGACCGCCTCCGCGACCGTCTCCGGCTCCCCGGCGTCATCGGCGGCGGCCGGCTTGTACAGCCACGCCCGCAGATCGCGCTCCTGGGCTCGGGCGAGGCGCCTGACCTCGCCCGCGTTGTCCGCGTTGCGCTGGATCAGGGTGAGGGTGTGCAGCACCGAGTCGTGGACGTGGGCGGCGACCTCGGCGCGCTCCTGGGCGCGGATGCGCATCAGCCGCTCCTCGGACAGGTCCTGCGTCATCCGGATCAGGTAGGGGCCGGCGAGCAGCGCGATGCCGACGAGGACCGCGAGCGCCGCCTGAAGGATCGAGCCGAGGTGTTCGGTGGCGCCCTGCGTGACGAAGATGCCGGTGACGCCCGCGCCGACGAGCAGCACCCCGGCGGCGGCCCGCGCCAGGTTCAGGGTGCGCCTTCGGCGGCCGACCTCGGCCCAGCGGGCGCGGCGCGCGTTGTCCGCCTGCCGCCACACGAGGGCGACGCCGGCGCCGACGAGGACGGTCGGGATCAGATACGCCTTGGTGTTGCCGGTGAGGTTCACGTTCTGCACGAAGATCATCGCCACGACGACCATCAGCAGCAGCGCGAGGATCTGCCCCTTGTCGGGGCGGCGGGCGACCAGTCTGCGGCGGCCGTCCGACGACGTCTCCGTGGTGGGCGCCGGGGGGCGGTCCGCGCCGACCCCGCCGACGCCGAGCGGCACGAAGAACCAGAACGCCGCGTACAGCAGCGCCCCCAGTCCGTCCGCCATGAACAGGCCCATGAACACCAGCCGCAGCCACACCACCGGCAGCCCGAGGTGACCGGCGAGCCCGCGCGCGACCCCGCCGAGCCAGCGTCCGTCGCTGGAACGGTAGAGCCTGCGCGGCGGCCTCGGGTCCCGCGCCTCGCGCGGGTCGTCGGTCAGGGGGAGGGTCGCGGCGTCCGGCATGCACAGATCGTCACACGAGGGGGACCGCCGGGGCATCAGGGTCGGGCCCCGAGACGTCCCTGATCCCGCCCCGCGCTCCGGGCCGGGAGCCCCGGCCGGCCTCAGGGGCGATCTCAGGGTCCAGCCAGGGTCGTCCCTGCTCCCGCCGCCGCCCGCCGCCCGTCACCATGGACGCATGACCCAGCAGCCTCACCACGCGGTACCCCACGCCGGGCAGGAGTCCGGCGCGGGACAGGAGAGCGGAGCGGGCGGCGGCGCGGGGCCGGGCCGGGAGCCCGCCGCCGTGCTGCGCCGGTTCCGCAGGGACCCGCGCCACAAGACGTTCGGCGGGGTGTGCGCGGGCCTCGGCCGGCAGTGCGACATGGACCCGGTGATCTTCCGGATCGGTCTCGCGGTGCTCGCCGTGACCGGCGGCGTCGGCCTCATCTTCTACGGCTTCGCATGGCTCCTCGTGCCCTGGGAGGGCGAGGAGGAGAACGAGTTCCGCAAGCTGCTCACCGGCCGCGTCGACGGCTCCGGGCTCGCCGCGATCATGACGGCGCTGGTCGGCTGCGGCGTCTTCCTGTCGATGCTGAACAACGGCAGCGCGCTCACCTTCTCCGCCGTCCTCTCCCTGCTCCTCGCGGGCGCCGGGTACTGGTCGCGGCAGCGCCATGACACCCCCCGCCCCGACCCGGTCGCCGAGCGGGCCGTCGCCGACGCGCCGCCCGAGGCGCAGGCGCCGCCGGTCGCGGGCGCGCCCTCGTGGTGGCGGGACCCGATCGTCAAGGACGGCTCGCACGTCGGCGGCACCGGCTACTTCTGGGGGCCGCCTGGCGCCGAGGAACTGTCGCCGGCGTACGCGGCCGCGCACGGGCCCGCCCCGGCCCGGCCGCCCGCGCCGCCCCTGCCGCGCGGGCCCCGGGGCATCGGCGCGCTCACCTTCCTGCTCGCGCTCGTCGCGGGCGCCCTCGGCACGGGCCTGACCTGGCACGACCGTACGCTCGGCGGGAGCCTTCAAACCGGGTTCGCGTGCGCGCTCGGGGTGTTCGGGCTCGGCATCGCGCTCAGCGCGTTCCTCGGCCGTACGAGCGGCGGCTCGATCGTGCTCGCGCTGCTCACGGCGGGCCTGCTGACGACGTCGGCGGCGCTGCCCTCGGACATCACCACGCACTGGATGCGGACCACGTGGGCCCCGGCGGGCGCGCAGCGGCTGCACGAGCGCTACGAGGTGGGTTCGGGCGTCGGCACGCTCGACCTGTCGAAGGTGGCGGTACGCGAGGGCGCCACCGCGCACACCTCCGTCGAGGTCGGCGCGGGCCGGGCGCGGATCGTGCTGCCGCACGGCGGGACGGTGAAGCTGCGCGTGGAGGTGGGCGTCGGCGACCTCCGGCTGCCCGGCGATCCCCCGCAGGACGTGGACGTGCGGCCGGGTCTGGAGAAGACGGTGACGCTCGCGCCGCCCGCAGGCGCGAAGGACGCGGGGGTCCTTGAAGTGCGGGTGCAGGTCGGCATCGGACAGGCGGAGGTCTCTCGTGCGGCATGAATTCCAGCCGGGGCGGCTCCTCGCCGGCCTGGTCCTCGTCCTGACGGCGGTGCTGTACGCGGGCGACGCGGCGGGCGCCTGGTACACGCCCTGGTACGTGGCGATCCCGCTGGTGTGCGGCGGGCTGTGCGGGGCCGCGCTGCTCGGCTCGACGGTCGCGCTCGTCCGCGCCAGGGGCCGCGCCCGCGAACGGCGCGCCCAGGACTCCGTCTAGTCCGGGTCCCCGGTCCTTCGGGTGCGCCGGGTGCGCCACCAGGCGTCCAGGGACCAGCGGGGGGCGCCCGCGAGGATCAGCGGCAGCCAGGCCATCAGGTACGCGAGGTCGTTGCCCAGGTAGTACGGGTGGGCTGCCCAGCTCACCGTCAGCCACAGGCTCAGGGAGATCAGGGCGCCGCCCAGGGCCGCGATGCGGGCGAGGACGCCGAGGAGGGTGCCGAGTCCTACGGCCAGTTCGCCCAGCGCCAGCGCGTAGCCGGAGGCGGCGGGGGCCTTCAGGGCGAGGTCCACCAGGGCGGGGAGGGCGGAGATGTTCCGTACGGCGTGCATCTGGTCGCCGATGGAGCCGGGGCCCGTCGCCCGGAAGAACGCGGGGTCCGTCAGTTTGTCGAGGGCGGCGTAGACGAAGGTGACGCCGAGGAAGAGCCTCAGCGGCAGCAGGGGGTTTCGGGCGAGCGCCTCACGCCATCCGCTTACGTACGTCACAGCCGCCGCCCTCCGCGTCGCGCGTCCCCCTGACCTTATGTACGCCGAGCCCCCACCCCGCGTTCAACAGGCCCCCCGCTCCTCAATCGCCGGAGGGGCTGGGAGTTTGGCGCAGAGGTCAGCCCCCTCAGGGGCGCGGGGCGCCTGGAGATCGGCGCTGAGGTCAAGCCCCGCAAGGGGCGCGGGGAACTGCGCGAGAAGCCCCACCGGGGCTGCACCCGAGGCACAACGTGCACTTACCCCGCGCTGGGGGCCGCCTTGCCCACCCGTGCCGCCCCAGGCGGCAGACTGCCCAAGGCGGGGGCGGCTCCCCACGGCACCGGCGTTGAACGCCCCGTAAGGGGCGCGGGGAACTGCGCGGCCAGCCACGACGAAACCCAGTGAAAGGAACCGGACGGTTCAGGACATGGCCTGCCAGAGGGGCTGGTAGTTGATCCAGGCGACCAGGTCGGAGCCTGTTTGATCGCGCGTGGCGACCGCGAGCCGCCGCTCGATGAACACCACCCTCCCCGCGGCCCGAGCGGCAAGCTGCACCCGCGCACACCGCTCCATGGCGATGAACCACCAGGCCGCCGCGTCCACGGACTCCCCGACGGTCAGCACCCCGTGATTCCGGAGGATCAACGCCTTGTACCCGCCGAGCGCGACAGCGACCCGCTTGCCCTCCCCCGCGTCGACCCCGACCCCCGTGTACTCGTCGAGCAGCGCGTGATCCTCGTAGAAGGCGCACGCCTCCTGCGTGATCGGTTCGATCAGCTCGCCGAGCGCGGACAGCGCCCGCCCGTACGTGGAGTGGCAGTGCGCGACCGCGACGAGCCCGGGCCGCGCCCGGTGCACCTCGGCGTGCACGGTGAACGCCGCCTGGTTGACGTGGAAGCGGCCCTCGACGACCTGCCCGTCCCCGTTGGCGAGGACGAGGTCGTCGGCGGTGACGTGCGCGAACGGCACGCCGAACGGGTTGACCCAGTAGCAGTCGTCGTACTCCGGGTCGCGCGCGGTGATGTGCCCGGAGACCCCGTCCTCGTACCCGAGCCGCCCGAAGATCCGCAGCGCGCCCGCGAGCCGCTCCTTGCGGTACCGGCGTTCGTCCGCGGCGGAGTCGTGCACGGGCGGCAGCGCGAAGTGGAGCCGGTCGGTGGGGATCGGGGCGGGGGGCTGCGTCGACATGCTGCGGAAGGTACCTCCGCCGCCGCGAAGACGACAGGGGCCGCCCGTGAAGAAAAAGGGACGAAAGATGTCGGGTTTCCGCGTCAGACTCGGCGTATGACGTCGAACGAGACATCCTGGGCCGCCTTCTCCGCCGCCGAACCCGCGCTCGCCACAACCGTGGAGGAGCGTTTCACCGCCTACGTGCACCATGTCCTCGCCACGCTCCGCAAGGACGGCTCCCCGCGCACGTCCGGCCTTGAGGTGCGGTTCCTGGACGGCGAGCTGTGGCTCGGCATGATGCCGGGCTCGCTGAAGGCGCGGGACCTGATGAGCGACCCGCGTTTCGCGCTCCAGGCCAACCCCGGCGAGGGCCAGGGCATGGGCGGCGGCGACGCGCGGATCAGCGGCCGGGCCGTCCTCGTCACGGACGCGGCGACGCTGGAGCGCTACACCGGCCAGGTCGAGGTCCCCGACCCGGGCGACTTCCACCTCTTCCGCGCCGAACTGTCCGAGGTCACCCGCACGTACGTGGAGGACGACCGCTATCTCGTCGTGCGGGTGTGGAAGCCGGGCGAGCCGGTGCGCACGATGAAGCGCGCCTGACCGCTCCCGGCGCCGAAAGCGGACGTGCCGCCCACCCGGCTGGGGTGGACGGCACGTCCGCGGTGCGTACGGGAAGGACTACTCCCACTCGATGGTGCCCGGGGGCTTGCTCGTGACGTCGAGGACGACGCGGTTGACGTCCTTGACCTCGTTGGTGATGCGGGTGGAGATCCGCGCGAGCACGTCGTACGGCATCCGCGTCCAGTCCGCCGTCATGGCGTCCTCGGAGGAGACCGGGCGCAGCACGATCGGGTGGCCGTAGGTGCGGCCGTCGCCCTGGACGCCGACCGAGCGGACGTCGGCGAGCAGCACGACCGGGCACTGCCAGATCTCGCGGTCGAGGCCGGCCGCGGTCAGCTCCTCGCGGGCGATGGCGTCGGCCTCGCGCAGCAGGTCAAGGCGCTCCTTGGTGACCTCGCCGACGATACGGATGCCGAGGCCCGGGCCGGGGAACGGCTGGCGCTGGACGATCTCGTCCGGCAGGCCCAGCTCGGCGCCGACCATGCGGACCTCGTCCTTGAACAACTGGCGCAGCGGCTCGACGAGTTCGAACTCGATGTCGTCGGGCAGGCCGCCCACGTTGTGGTGGGACTTGATGTTCGCCGTGCCGGTGCCGCCGCCGGACTCGACGATGTCCGGGTAGAGCGTGCCCTGGACGAGGAAGGCGACCTCGGGGCCCTCCTCCTGGAGGATCTCCAGCTGGGCCTGCTCGAAGACGCGGATGAACTCGCGGCCGATGATCTTCCGCTTGGTCTCCGGGTCGGAGACGCCCGCCAGCGCGTTCAGGAAGCGCTCGGAGGCGTCGACCACCTTGAGGTTCGCCCCGGTCGCGGCGACGAAGTCCTTCTCGACCTGCTCCGTCTCGCCCTTGCGCATCAGGCCGTGGTCGACGTACACGCAGGTGAGCTGCGAGCCGATGGCCTTCTGCACCAGGGCCGCGGCGACCGCGGAGTCCACGCCGCCGGACAGGCCGCAGATCGCGCGCTTGTCGCCGACCTGGGCGCGGATCGCCTCGACCTGCTCCTCGATGACGCTGCCCGTGGTCCAGCTCGGCTCGATGCCGGCGCCGCGGTACAGGAAGTGCTCCAGGACCTGCTGGCCGTGCGTGGAGTGCATGACCTCCGGGTGGTACTGGACGCCGTACAGCTTCTTCTCGTCGTTCTCGAAGGCAGCGACCGGGACGACGTCCGTGGACGCGGTCACGGTGAAGCCCTCGGGGGCGGCCGAGCAGGCGTCGCCGTGCGACATCCACACCGACTGCTCGGTGGGGGTGCCCTCGAAGAGCGTGGAGCTGGCCTTGGAGACGGTCAGGGGCGTACGGCCGTACTCGCGGGCGCCGTTGTCGTCGACGGTGCCGCCGAGGACCTGGGCCATGAGCTGGAAGCCGTAGCACATGCCGAAGACGGGGACGCCGGCCTCGAAGATCTCCCGGTCCAGGCGGGGGGCGTGCTCCGCGTACACCGACGACGGGCCGCCGGAGAGGATGATCGCCGCCGGGTTCTTGGCGAGCATCTCCGCGACCGGCATGGTGCTCGGCACGATCTCGCTGTAGACCCGGGCCTCACGGACTCGGCGGGCGATGAGCTGGGCGTACTGCGCACCGAAGTCGACGACCAGGACGGTGTCGGGGGTGGCGGGGGTCGCTGATGACACGGGTTGCCTTCCGGCGGCTTAGCGGGGGTCGTACCCCGGATTCTACCGGGTCGCTGCGCTGGGCTTGGTGGTGGTGAGCGGGGCGTGGGGTGGGGGTGCGGGTGTGGTCCCCGGCGCCCTTCGCGCCGCCCGGCACTGGGGTAGTCGCCCACCTTTCGGCCGGCGGGACCCGATCGCGCAGTTCCCCGCGCCCCTATCGGGGTGCACCTGTGCGTTGTCTGCTGCGGGCCGGTGGGGCTTCTCGCGCAGTTCCCCGCGCCCCTGAAGCATGCACTTCGTGCAGCTTCCCCAGGGGAGGAGGTGGCGACGCAGTCGCCCCTCCAGGGGCGCGGGGAACTGCGCGGCCAGCCACGACGAAGCCGAAGACGACGAACCCACCCGAAGGGGCACTTCCTCAGGGGCGCGGGGAACTGCGCGATCAGCCACGACGCGACCGTCAGACGGAGATCCCGCCCCCGGAGGGAGAAACGCGGAGCGTATAGTGCGGGGCATGTTCTTGAGCGTCTCGTTCTTTTTTGCCTATGGAAGCCGGCCCGCCGGTTGCCGTAGGCAAGACGCTTGAGCGCAGACAAGCGACTTCCCAGGCGCCCCGGGCCGACAAGGCCCGGGGCGTCTGGCGTTCCCGGGACATGTCGGACCCGAGGGCTCCCCCAGCACCCGAGGAGCCACAGATGACGAAGATGAAGACGGATACGGCGACCATCGACGCCGCCCGCGACCGCATCGACGCCCTGGACGACAGGATCATCGGCCTCGTCCAGGAACGGATGGCCGTGTCCGCCGTGATCCAGGAGGCCCGCATCACCTCCGGAGGCCGCCGCGTACACCTGTCCCGCGAGATGGAGATCCTCGCCCGCTACAGCCAGGCCCTGGGCAAGCCCGGCACGGCCCTCGCCATGACCCTCCTGGAGCTGAGCCGCGGCCGGATCTGACGGCCCGGGAACAGCTCGGGACCGGCCCGGGACCGGCCCAGGACCGGCCAGGGAAAAGGCCCCGGAACAGGCTCGGAATCCAGTTCGGATCCGTCCTCACCCGTACGGCGCGTGACCGCTCGCCGCGGCCTTCGTTGGTCCCGTTGTCCGTGCCAGCCAGGGGCGGGCCGATCGAACCACGCGTGGCTCCGCTGGAGCGATGAGACGCCACGGTCATCACGCCGTGCGCGTCGTGGGACCTCGCTTCAGTGCAGTGACCGGACCGCAGGGGACAGCAGCCCGGTCACCCAAGAGAACGGCCGGTCCCGGGGACGCCCGGGGCCGGCCGGCCTCCGGAACGAATCCGCGGAACCCCCCGTTCCGCACACCCCCGCACGGGGCGCCGGACTCCCCCACACCGGCACCCCGGGTCCCCTGCGCCCCCGTACCGCGTCCGTGCCCGAGCGCGTCCTCGTACGCCCGACAGACCACTCGCGACCACCCGTACCACCACCCCCCACCAGCGGCGCTACCCCCCGGCGCCGCTCGTCCGGCTCCGACGCCGCCCTGACGTCGGAGCCGGCACCGAAGGGCCCCGCGGCCAGCGACGCGGGGCCCTTCGGTCCGCCCGGGACCGCGTTACGCGGACCGCTTCTCGACCTTGGTGACCTGCGTCTTCAGGACGTCCTCGGGGACCTCGGCGTCCTTGCCGCCCAGCGCGTTCATCGCCTGGACGACGATCAGCGTGGAGCCGCTGCGCACGACGCTGTACGCGAAGCGCATCTTCTGGCCGTCGACCGTGCCGGCCATCGTGTACGCGACCGCCTCGTCGCCGAGCGCGGGCGCCTTCGCGGGCTTGACCTCGCGGTAGTGGTAGTCGGTGTGCTCGTAGCCGTCGCAGTGGGCGCTCTGGGCGCGCAGGTCGGCGACGATCTTCTTGGCGTCGGACTCCTGGTTGCCGAACAGTCCGACCCGGAGCAGCGTCGCGTCGGTCTCCTTCTCGGAGATCACCGAGCGGGCCACGCGGGCGCGGGCGTCGGGCTCGGTGCCGAGCAGGAACAGGTCGGCGAGCGCCTGGCAGGACGCGGGCTTGGCGGGGACGCTGACGTCGGGGATCTCGTCCTCGTCGGTGGGCGTCACGCGGTAGCCCTTGAGGTCGGCCTTGGTGACGGCGGCGGCGGTGAGCTGCGCCTTCGTGAGCGGCTTCGCGCCGGTGTCCGCGGGCTTCGCGGCGGTCGCGGACGGGCTGCCCGCCCCGGCACCGCCGGGCTTGTCACCGCCGGGCTTGTCGCCGCCGTCCGCCCCCGAGCCGCAGGCGGCCGTCGCGGTGAGCGCCGCCGCCACGCAGGCCCCTGCCAGTGCGCGTCCCAGAGCTGACTTCACCGTGATCCCACCTCGTCGTTCCGGGGCGCGGCCTCGACGGCGGCCGTGCCCGTTCCCTTTCAACGACACGGCAGCGGCGGAAAGGTTGTGGTGATCCACTTCACATAAAGATCCTGTGAGGTCGAGGACAACCTTGTTCGGGTCCGGCGGGTCACATCGGGCGTACCTACGGCCATGCCCGCGACCGCCACGCGGAGGGCTCCACCCTGAACATCGAGGTCCTGATGAAGCTCCGCCGCGCACTGGTGACGGCTGCCGCCACGGCCGCCATAGCCCCGATCGCCCTCCTGTCCGCCCCCGCCGCGTTCGCGGAGGGCCCGGACACGACCCCGGCCGCGGAGACGTCCTCCTCCGCCCCGGCGCCGTCCACCCCCGCGGCCGAGACGCCCGCCGAGACCCCGCCGAGCACCCCGGCGGTGACGCCGTCCGAGTCGACGCCGGTCGCGCCGGAGACGACGCCATCGGCGTCCGACTCCGTCACCACGACCCCGTCGGCGAGCGTCAGCACCTCGCCGTCCGAGAGCGACGAGCCGACGGACGAGCCCACCGACGAGCCGGGCGACATCTGCGCCGACTCCAAGGTCGACATCAGCATCACCGGCCTGCCCGGCAAGATCGCCCGGGGCAGCGGCTGGCACACGTTCTCCCTGAACGTGGCGAACGACTCGGACTCCACGCTCAGCGACCTCGGCTACTTCGCGGGCGCCTCGCCCGACAAGGACGGCGAGGACCTCTTCACCAGCAAGCAGGTCCGCCTCCAGGCGTTCGACCCGGAGAGCAAGACCTGGGAGAACGTCAGCGAGGACGGATACGCGGCCGGCTTCGTCGGCTACTCCGACACCCTGGAGCCCGGTTACGAGGCCCAGGTCCCGATGCGCGTGAACGTGACGTCCGCCGCCCCGGTCGGCGCCGCGTTCTCGCTCGGCGCCTCCATCTACGGCGACGCGGACGGCGAGTGCACCGGCTACGGCGAGGTCGCGTACAAGTTCCAGATCGTCTCGTCCGGCACCGACACCTCCGGCACCAAGCCGCAGGAAGGCGGCAAGGCCCCCGTCGCCGACAAGCCGGCCGACCGGTCGAACGCGCCGAAGGTCTCCGGTGAGCTGGCCGAGACGGGCTCCAGCTCCATGCTGCCGACCGTCGGTCTCGTCGGCGGCATCGCCGTCGTCGCGGGCGTGGGCGTCGTCTACTCCGTGCGCCGCCGCAAGGTGAGCACCGAGGTGTAAGGGCCCCGGCCCTGCCACGCGAAGGACCCGCACTCGGAGGGGGGTGCGGGTCCTTCGCGTTCCACGGGCCCTACGCGGGCGGGCCGTTCAGGAGGACAGTTCCTTCTTTGGCTCGTCCTTCGGCGGGACCTCGGGCATGCCGAGGAACGGCAGCCGCAGCGCCCCGAACGCCTCCTCCGGCACCGCCGGCGACTTCGGCTGCACGGGCGCGAGCCGCCGGTACGCCTCGCCGGGCGCCGGACGCGGGTCCTCCTCGCCCTTGTTGGGCCAGTACGACATCGCGCGCTCGGCCTGCGCCGTGATGGTGAGCGAGGGATTGACGCCCAGGTTGGCGGTGACGGCGGCGCCGTCCACCACCGAGATGCCGGGGTGCCCGTACAGGCGGTGGTACGGGTCGATGACGCCGGTCTCGGCGCTGTCGCCGATGGGGCAGCCGCCGAGGAAGTGCGCGGTCAGCGGAGTGCCCATCAGCTCACCGACGTTGGAGCCCGCGAAGCCGTTGATCTCGGCGGCGATGGCGGTGGCGCCGTCCGTGGCGGCCTTGATCTGCTTGGGGTTGGGCGCGCCGTGGCCCTGTTCGGCGGTGAGCAGTCCCTTGCCGACGCCGTCCGGTTTCAGGTACGTGGTCAGGGAGTTGTCCAGCGACTGCATGACGAGCCCGATGATGCTCTTCTCCGACCAGCGCCGGTTGGAGAGCGAACGGGCGAGCTGCGTCGGGTGCTTGACCGCGTTGGCGAGCCAGGCCGCGACCCGCGACGACCCTTCCGCGTACGGCACCTGGAGTACGGAGAGGCTGCCCATGGCGTTGGAGCCGCGGCCGTAACGCACCGGCTCGATATGGGTGTTCTCGTCCGGGTGGATGGACGAGGTGATGGCGACGCCGCGGGTGAAGTCGGGCCGCTTGCCGTGCCGCGCGCGGTATCGCCGGTCGGTGGTCTGCGCGCCGACGAGGGCCTCGGAGTTGGTCCGGGTCAGCTCCCCGAGCCGCTTCGACAGATACGGCAGCCGCCCGTCCGCCTTCATGCGGTGCAGCAGCGTCTGCGTACCGTACGTGCCGGCGGCGACGATCACCTTGGGGGCGGTGAAGGTGCGGCCTGCGCTCTTGGCGCGGTTGTCGGTGGGCAGGGTGGCGACCGCGTAGCCGCCGCGCGAGTCGTCCGTGACGGAGACGACCGTCGTCATGGGGTGGACGGTGGCGCCGGCCTTCTCGGCGAGGTACAGGTAGTTCTCGTTGAGGGTGTTCTTCGCGCCGTGGCGGCAGCCCGTCATGCACTCCCCGCACTCGGTGCACGCCTTGCGGGAGGGGCCCGCGCCGCCGAAGTACGGGTCGGCGACCTCGCCGCCGGGGGACGCCTTCGCGGTGCCGTCCGCGTCCTCGCCGTCACCGAAGAACACGCCGACCGGCGCCATGTGGAAGGTGTCGCCGATGCCCATCGACTGGGCGGCCGCCTTCAGGTGCACGTCGGCGGGGGTCATCGTCGGGTTGAGCCGCACGCCGAGCATGCGCCGGGCCTGGTCGTAGTACGGGGACAGCTCGTCCTGCCAGTCCGTGATGTGCCGCCACTGCGGGTCCTCGAAGAACGGCTTCGGCGGTACGTACAGGGTGTTGGCGTAGTTCAGGGAGCCGCCGCCGACGCCCGCGCCGGCGAGGACCATCACGTTGCCGAGCAGATGGATGCGCTGGATGCCGTACATGCCGAGCTTGGGCGCCCAGAGGTAGTTCTTCAGGTCCCAGGAGTTCTTCGGGAGCGTCGCGCGGGTGAAGCGGCGGCCCGCTTCGAGGACGCCGACCCGATAGCCCTTCTCCGTCAGGCGCAGGGCGGAGACGGCTCCGCCGAAGCCGGATCCGATGACCAGGACGTCGTAGTCGTACCCGGGGGTGTGCTCGGGCTGCGCCATGGGGCGTCTCCTTGTGCGGCGGGTCGGGCGGTTCTGGGCAGGTCTGGGTGCGGGATCGGTTCTGCGTGCGGGCGGTCTCGTCGCCGGGTGCGGGTGGGTGGGGGTTCTCGCGCAGTTCCCCGCGCCCTGGAGGGGCGGCTTCGCCGCCGCCTCCTTCCCCCGGACGACAGGACCGCTACTTCAGGCGGAGCTTCTTCATCAGGCTCAGGCTCGTCGTCATGAACTTGGCGTACGCCTCGTCGTCCATGCCGAAAGACGGTGCCATCGGCATCACCCGCTGGTGCGCGACCGTCTGCGCCTCTGTGTACTTGAGGATGCCCTCGGAGCCGTGCCGGCGGCCGAGGCCGGAGTCCTTCATGCCGCCCATGGGCGACTGGACGCTGCCGTAGGCGGGCGCGTAGCCCTCGTTGATGTTGACGGTGCCGGTGCGCAGGCGGCTCGCCACGTCGTGGCCGCGCTTGGCGTTCTTCGTCCACACCGAGGAGTTCAGCCCGTACGGCGTCGCGTTGGCGAGGGAGACGACCTCGTCCTCGTCGGTGAACCGGTACAGGGAGACGACCGGCCCGAAGGTCTCCTCGGAGCAGACCGCCATCGGCGCCTCGACACCGTCCAGGATGGTCGGCTCGAAGAAGTAGGGGCCGATGTCCGGGCGCGCGACACCGCCCGCGACGAGCCGGGCGCCCTTGGCGACGGCCTCTTCGACGTGCCGCGTGACGGTCTCCAGCTGCCGCTCCCCGACGAGGGATCCCATGTCGGCGCCGTACGCGAGGGAGCGGCCGAGGCGCATCGCCTTCGTACGGGCCGCGAACCGCTCGACGAAGGCGTCGGCGATGGCCTCGTGGACGTACAACCGCTCGATGGAGATGCAGAGTTGGCCGGCCGAGGAGAAGCAGGCGCGGACGGCGCCGGCGGCGGCCTTGTCGATGTCGGCGTCCTCAAGGACCACCATGGCGTTCTTGCCGCCGAGTTCGAGGGAGACGCCGACCAGGCGGGCGGCGGCGCCCTGCGCGACCTCGCGGCCGGTGCGGGTGGAGCCGGTGAAGGAGACGTAGTCGGCGTGCTTGACCAACTCGGGCCCCACGACCGGGCCTTCACCGAGCACGACCTGGAAGACCTCGGGCGGCAGGCCGGCCTCGATGAGCAGGTCGCGGGCCCACAGGGCGGTCAGGCAGGTCTCGGTGTCGGGCTTCATCACGACCGCGTTGCCCGAGACGAACGCGGGGAGCGCGTCACCGACGGACAGCTCCAGCGGGTAGTTCCAGGGCGCGATCTGGCCGACGACACCGCGCGGCTGGCGCAGCTCGGTGACCTTGGTGAGCGTGGGGACGGCGCCCGTGTGCCGCTTGGGGCGGAGGTAGGCGGGGGCCTTGCGCCCGTAGTGGCGGGCGGCGACGGCGACGGCCTGCACCTCCTCGTGGGCGTGGAGGCGGGCCTTGCCGGTCTCCAGCTGGATGAGGTCGAGGACCTCGGCCTGGCGGGCGAGGACGAGGTCGTGGAAGCGCAGCAGGACGGCGGCGCGGCGGCGGACCGGGGTCTTCGCCCACACCTCCTGCGCGGCGCGGGCCCGCTCGAAGGCGGTCGCCACGTCCTCGGGCGTCGACTCGGGCAGATCGGCCAGCTTCTCGCCGGTGAACGGCGTGTGGTTCGCGGTCCGGCCCGAACCGGCCACGCCCCGGGTGAGCTGGGCGACCAGCGTGGGCGTGACCACGTCGGCCGCGGTGCGCGCGCCGGCGGGGGCGGGGGCGACGGGGTTGGTACCGGTGATGTCCGTGTGGGGCTCGGCCTGCGACTGCGTCATGAGGGCGAGCGTATGCCGAAGGCGGCACTTTCGGTACCCACCGGTAACAGCCTTTCACCGACTGGACACACCCCGCCAGCGATCACTGGCAGCAAAGCCGCTGATCAGGGGCTCTCCCGCAGTTCCAGCAGTCTCAACCGGTCCCGGGCGCCCTTGAAGCAATCGGTGCCCTGCTTCTCGTACCCCTTGGCCCCCTTGGCCCCCTTGCCGCCCTTGGGCATGACGACGGCGAGGTCCCAGCGTCCGCTCGCGTCCACGACGTACAGCCGCAGCTCGCGCAGCACCCCGCTCGCGTCCGCGTTGGTGTACGTGATGTCGAGCTGCGCGGCGTCCTTGCCGTGGAAGCGCGTACGGGTGAGGGTCTTGCGGATGTCGCTGTAGCCCTGACCCGCGTACGTCCCGGCCGCGCTCGACGCCCACGCGTACGCGTCCGAGCCGCCCTTCCGCGGCGCCCAGCGCTTGAGCGACAGGGTCACCTCGCTGCGCGGGTCGGCGTACTGGACGCTGTCGCCCGAGGGGTCGTGGAAGACGTCGGTGAGCTTGTCCGGCGCCCACACCACCGCCTTGAGCCCGCGCTCGCGGTGCGCGCTCCAGCCGCTCGGCGAGGGGTCGGCGGTCCTGACGGGCTCACCCGGCACGTCGGTCGGCAGCTCGTCCGGGAGGTCGTTCGGCGGGTCGGGCAGCAGGGTCGCCGCCTCTCCCTCCGAGACCGCCGTCCCCTCGCTGAGGTCCGTGCCGGACCCGCCGAACGACGTGCCGAACCAGATCCCGCCCCCGACGAGCGCCGCCCCGGCCACCGCCGCGGCGAGCAGCGCGGGCAGCCGGCGCGAGGCGGTCCGGGTGGTCGCGGGGGCCGTCTGCGGGGCGGCGGCGGCCGGGGGCTTGCGAGGCTCGCTGGGGTCGCTGGGCTCGCGGCGGGCGCCCAGGCGGACGGTGCCCGGGTCGCCCCGCCACTCCCGCAGGCCCGCCGGGTCCTGCGCCGCCCGGCCCTCGTCGTCCGGCGCGGGCGGCAGCGGGCGGCCCTCCGCGACCGCCGCGAGCGTCGCCTGCGCGTACCCCGCGCCGGGGCGCCGCGCCGGGTCCTTGACCAGCAGGGCGGTGATCAACGGGCCGAGTACACCGGCCCGTTCGGGCGGCGGCGGGTCGAAGGAGAGGATCGCGGCGAGCGTCGACTCCAGTGTGGTGCGCCGGAACGGCGAGACGCCCTCCACGGCCGCGTAAAGCAGCACACCGAGGGACCACAGGTCGCTCGCCGGGCCGGCCTTCTCGCCGCCCATGCGCTCGGGCGCCACGCACTCCAGCGAGCCGACGAACTCGCCGCTGACCGTCAGCGACTCCTCGCCCTGGACGTGCGCGATGCCGAAGTCCGTGAGGACGACCCGGCCGTGCGCGCCGAGCAGCACGTTCGCCGGCTTCACGTCCCGGTGCACGATGCCCTTGGCGTGCGCGGCACGCAGCGCGCCGAGGACGGCCGCGCCGATCCGCGCCGCCTCCGCCGGCTCCAGCGGGCCCCGCCGCAGCGCCTCGTGCAGCGACTCGCCACGCACCAGCTCCATGACGATCCACGGCAGTTCGCCGTCCACGACGACATCGTGCACGGCGACCGCCGACGGATGCTCGACGCGGGCCGCCGCGCCCGCCTCCCGGCGCAGCCGCGCGTACGCGCGCCGCCGCTCCTCGCCGTGCGGGTCGCCGGGCAGCCGCGGCTCCTTGACCGCGACCTCCCTGCCGACCAGTTCGTCGACGGCCCGCCACACCGTGCCCATGCCGCCGCTGCCGATCCGCTCGGCCAGCCGGTAGCGGCCGCCGACGAGCCGGCCCGTCCCCGTCGCCTCCCGTGCTCCCCCGTCCACCACGTCAGAGCCGGTCGATCTCCAGGGCGGCGACGGCCGCGTCGGCGACCTGCCGGCCCCGGCCGACGAAGTCGCCCTTGGCGGGATAGTCGATCCAGAGCTGGTACATGTCGCCCCCCTCGGTCTTGACGTAGAAGACCTTCGCCTCGCGCGGTTTCGGCTCCTGCGAGCGCGAGTCGTCGGTGTACGTCACGGTGTTGACGGCCGCGCCCTTGCCGTGGAACGTCGTCTCGGCGGTGCTGCTGTGCGGCGCCGGCTTGCGCGCCATGCTGGTGTTGTCGCCCTTGTTGATCTCCTCGGAGTCCTTGTTGGCCTGCGCGCTCGCGGAGCTGGCGATCTGGTTCAGGCTGTCCTCGGACTTCTTGCTGAGGAAGAGGGTGATGCCGATCGCGTAGCTCGGATCGGTGTACGCCACCCAGTGTTTGGTCTTGTCGACGCTGTTGTCGACCTGCGAGCGCACGTACTGCGGCGGCGCGGGCACGGCCGCCGCGAGGCTCCGCTCGTGGTGGCGCCGCCAGCCGTCCGGCAGCGGCCCGGCGAACGGGTCCGCGATCAGCAGGTACGCCACCGCCGCGAGCGCCACCAGGCCCGCGCCGATCCCGAGCAGCGCCTTGCGGCCGAGCCGGAACGCGCGGGCGGGCGCGGCGGCGGGCGTCGTGGCCTGCGCCTGCGGGGCGGGCGGCGCGGGCGGCCGCGCGGCCCGTTCGAGCAGGGCGCGGACCCGCGCGGCGTCGGGCCGGTGCGCGGGGTCCTTGGCGAGCAGGCCGTTGATCGCGTCGGCGAGCGGGCCGTGGGCGGCGGCGGGCGCGGCCGGGGTCGCGTTGAGGACGGCCTGGAGGGTGGCCGGGGTGGTGGTCCGGCGGAACGGGGAGACGCCCTCGGTCGCCGCGTACAGGACGACCCCGAGGGACCACAGGTCGCAGGCCGGGCCGGGGCGCTGCCCGAGGACCCGCTCGGGCGCGATGTACTCGGGCGAGCCGACGAAGCCGCCGGTGTCGGTCAGGCTGGTCTCGCCCTCGATCTGGGCGATGCCGAAGTCGGTGAGGACGACGCGGTCGTGCCGGCCCAGCAGGACGTTGTCGGGCTTCACGTCGCGGTGCAGGATGCCGGCGGCGTGCGCGGCCTCCAGCGCGCCGAGCACCTCAAGGCCGATCCGGGCCGCCTCGCGGACGCCGAGGGTGCCCTCCTGGAGCGCGGAGCCGAGGGAACGGCCCTGCACGAACTCCATGACGATCCACGGCTGCCCGTCCTCGACGGCGACGTCGTGGACGTTGACGACGGCCGGGTGGTCGAGGCGGGCCGCGGCCCGCGCCTCGCGCCGCATCCGCTCGAAAACGGTGGCCCGCTCGCGCTCGGGCAGGTGGTCGGGGACGCGGGGTTCCTTGACGGCGACCTCGCGGCCGACCGTCTCGTCCTCGGCCCGCCACACCGTGCCCATGCCGCCGTGCCCCAGCTTGCCGAGCAGCCGGTAGCGCCCGGCCACCAGCCGCCCCGCCCCCGGCTCGGCCCCGGCGCCGGGCCGCGTCGCGCCGCGCTGGGTGGGCGGATGCGCGGGGTGGCCGCCGGGGGCGGGGGGTGCGGGGTGCGGCTCCTGCGGCTGCTGGGCCTGCTGTGACTGCTCGGCTTGATGCGTCTGCTGCTCGGGGTGCGGCGGCCGGGTCGGTTGTGACTGCTGCGCCGGGTGCGGCTGTTGCTGCGGCACATGCTGCTGGGGCTGCTCCGCCCCGGCGTACGGGTGGGGCTGCGCGGCGGGCCGCGGCGACGGCTGCCCGGGGGCCTGTGGGGCGGGCTGGGCATACGGGTTGCCCGGGTACGGGCGGGGCGGCTCCGGCGGTCGCAGGCCGTAGCTCGTCGGTTCGTTCGGGCCGTGCACAGGTCCCCCGGAGTCACTCATGCGTCCATCACTACCGCGCGAGGGCGCCCGGGTTCCACCCAGGTCACGGACTTGTGACCGCCCTGATGCGTGTACCCGGTCATTCCGGCGCCGCCGTGCCGCCCCCGCCCGCGCCGACCGGCTCGAACGTGTCGACGGCCGCGTCGAAGTGGGCCCGCGCCGCGCCCGCGTCACCGACCGGCGCCGACACCCACACGTCGTACAGCCGGCCGCCCTGGCTCCAGCACAGGTCCACGGTGTGCCGGGCGCCCTCGGCGGGGTCGAACCCGTCCCAGGTGAACTCCCACAGCGCGGCCGGCCGTCCGTCGTGGGTCGTGCCGGTGACGTGGCCGTCCCGGTAGCCGGGGTTGTGCTCGGGCCCCTCCGCGTCCGCCCGGCGCTGCACGTCGAGCGGCGCCCGCGCGGCGGACCGGTCGTCGCGCACCCCGATCCGGTACGTCCCGCCCGGCGACATGTAGAAGACGCGAGGCCCGTCCACGGACCGCGTGAACCCCTTCGGCACCGCCATCCGGAACCCGGCCGGGTCGGTGACGGTCCGATAGCCCGGCGGCGCCGTGGGGCGGGGCGTCGCGGTCCGCGTCTCCTGCCGGGTGACGGTCACCGTGGGCGTGGGCGTCACCGACCGCCCGCCCGTCGGCGCCGGTGAGGCGGTCGGCGCCGGTGAGGCCGTGGCGCCGGGCCCCGCGGGCGGTGCCTCGGGACCGCCCTTGCCCGCGAACAGGGCGACGGCGATGCCCGCTCCGGCGACCGCCGCGACCAGCGCCGCCGCCACGAGCAGCGTCCGGGGCGGCACCGGGCGCCCGCGCAGCACCACCGCGTTCCGCTCGGTCGGCGTGTACGGGAGGGCCCGCGCCGCCTGCTGCGGGGTCGCGCCGGTCGCCACGTACGCGCGCAGCATCCGCTCGGCCTCGTCCAGGGTGACGCGGCGGGCGGGCTCGCGCTCCAGGAGCCCCCGGACGACCGGGGCGAGCGGCGCGGCCTGCGGCGGCGGCTGTACGTCCTCGTAGACGACGGCGTGCAGGATGCCGCCGAGCGAGTCGCGGCGGAACGGCGACTCGCCGGTGAGGATCGCGCACAGCAGCGCGCCGAGCGACCACAGGTCGGCGCCCGCCCCGGCCCGCTCCCCCGCCATCCGCTCGGGCGCGGTGTACTCGGGCGAGCCGACGAAGCCGCCGGTCTCGGTGAGCGTGGGGGCGCCCGCCACCTGCGCGATACCGAAGTCGGTCAGGACGACGCGGCCGGTGGCGCGCTCCAGGAGCACGTTCGCGGGCTTCAGGTCGCGGTGCAGCACCCC
Organism: Streptomyces sp. NPDC107550; assembly: GCF_055639095.1. NCBI lineage: Bacteria > Bacillati > Actinomycetota > Actinomycetes > Kitasatosporales > Streptomycetaceae > Streptomyces > Streptomyces sp. NPDC107550. Next base: position 37,615 of record NZ_JBVKBC010000029.1, on the reverse strand, counting down.
GGCGGCATGGGCGACGCGCAGCGCGCCGAGCAGCGCGAGCCCGATCCGGGCGGCCTCGACGGTGTCCACCGGGCCCTCGCGGGCGACGCGCTCGGCGAGCGAGAAGCCGTCGATCAACTCCATGACGATGTACGGGCGTTCCTCATGCACGACGACGTCATGGACGACGATCACGTTCGGGTGGCTGAGCCGGGCGACGGCACCGGCCTCGCGCAGCATGCGGGCGCGCTGGTCGAGGGCCTCCGCGTCGGACAGGCCCCCGTCGAGGGCGAGTTCCTTGACGGCGACCTGCCGTCCGAGCAGGGTGTCGGTCGCCCGCCAGACGACGCCCATGCCGCCGCGGCCGATCCTGGCGTCCAGCCGGTAACGCCCGCCGATCACGCGGGCGTTGTCCCCCTCGGTCCCCATACGCCCATCATGCCCCACGGGCGGCGGGCGGACCGCTGTCCCTTTCGGCCACGCCCGGACGGCCCAACGGGCCGGTCAGCCGTGCGCGCGCCAGCCCTTGAGGATGGCGTCGAACTGGGTGCGGGCCTCGTCCCAGTGCTCGGCAGGCACCGACAGATACAGGGAGTACTCGGTGCCGTCGGGGGCGCGGTAGGTCTGCTCGATGGCGTGGCGCGGGCCCGACGTGGTGTCCTTGTTCCCCGCCGTCCACGTGAACTCCCACAGCGAACCGGGCTGCCCGCGGAAGGTGTTGGACTGCAGCCGCACCCGCTGGTAGTCGGGCAGTTTGGTGACGGCCTTCTCCAGGGTGAGCTGGTGCTGGTAGGAGTCGGGCCACGCGGCGGCCCGGTCGACGGCGACGCGCAGGAACCGGCCGCCGTTGTCGGGCGTGTAGTCGATCTGCGAGCCGTCCATCTGCCGCTTCCAGCCCGGCGGCAGCATGAGGCTGAACCCGGCGTCGTCGCGCACCCGCACCCAGTTGTCCGGGATCGCCCCGGCCCGCGGCGGGCCCGAGGTCGCCCCGGCGCCCCCGCCGTCCTTACCGGTGCCGGAGCCCGCCGCGGCCGAACCGTCCGTACCCCGGTGACCCGCGTAGTACGTGGCGCCGAACGCGCCCGCGCCCGCGACGAGCACGGCGGCGACGAGCAGCCCGAGCGCCCGGGTCCACCGCCGCCGGGGCGCGGCGGCGGGCGCCTGCGGGGCATGACCGTACGGGGTGTGGGCGTACGGAGCGGGCGCGGCGGCCTGCTGGGCGGCGGGCTGCTGTGCCGCCGGCCCCGGCGTGGACGGGCCGCCCTGCCCGGGGAGTTCGACGGGCGTCGTCGTGGATTCGCCGGGCGCCGGGGCGGAGGCGGCCGGAGTGGCGTGCGCGGCGGACCCAGGCGCGGACTCGGGCGAGGGGTGCACCCGCGTCGGCACGTACGCCTGCGCGGCGCTGGAGCGGCGCCCCTCGGCGGCCTCGGCGAGCATGACCTCGGCCTCGTCGGCGCTGGGGCGGTCCGCCGGGTCCTTGCTCAGCAGCGCGCCGACGACCGGCGCCAGCGCCCCCGCGTGCCGGGGCGGTTCGGGTTCCTCCGTGACGACGGCCTGCATCGTGCTCAGCGGTGACGTACGGCGGAACGGGGAGCGGCCCTCGACGGCCGTGTACAGGGTCGCGCCCAGCGCCCACAGATCGGAGGCGGGGCCCGGCTCGGAGCCGCTGACGCGTTCGGGTGCGAGGTAGTCGACGGAGCCGACGATCTCGCCCGTACGGGTGATGGTGCTGTCGCCCTCGACCTGGGCGATGCCGAAGTCGGTCAGCTTGACCTGGCCGTCGTTGCCGAGCAGGACGTTGCCCGGCTTCACGTCGCGGTGCAGGACCCCGGCGGTGTGGGCGGCGCGCAGGGCCCGCAGCGTCCACAGCCCTATGCGGGCGGCCTCGGCGGGCAGCACCCGGCCGTGCTCCTTGACGGCGTCGGCAAGCGAGGGCCCCTCGACCAGTTCCATGACGATCCAGGGCCGGTCGTCGTGTTCGAGGACGTCGTGGACGGTGACGACGGCCGGGTGGTTGATGCGGGCGGCGGCGCGGGCCTCGGTCTGGGTGCGGGCGAGCAGGACGGCGCGGTCGGCCTCGGCGACCCACTGGGCGGCCGTCAGCTCCTTCACGGCGACGGTGCGGTGCAGCACCTCGTCGTGTGCGCGCCATACGCGGCCCATGCCGCCGCGCCCTATGGATTCCGCGAGCCGGTAGCGGCCGGCGAGAAGCTCGCCCTGCATCTGATTCACGTTCCCCCGCAGTGGTCTTGACAGGGCCACATTAGGGAGCGGGCCCCGGTCAAGGAACAGGCGGGGTGTCACGAAACGGCACGGCGGCGCCAGGCGCGGGCGCCCCGACGCCCCCGATTCACGGCTGTGACCTGGGCGTTCAGCGCACCCGGTAGGTGGCGAACGCCTGGTCGTACAGGCGTGTCACCTCGTCCCGCTCGGCCTCCGGGCCGCGCACCTGCACGACGTGGTACTTGCCGCCGACGACCATGGCGAGGTTGCGTACGTAGACCTCGCGGCCGTCGGCGCCCTGCCAGGTGAACTGGCCCTCCGCCATGGTGCGTCCGCCGACGTCGATGGTCTTCATGCCGCTGGAGGTCGCCCAGGTCGAGTCGCGGAAGGGCTGGAGCTCCCGCTCGTTCTCCCGCTGGTACTTCATGGGGTCGCTGCCGTACGCGGCGGTGGTGTCGCGGCCGGGGACCACGAGCAGTTCGAACGAGCCGTGGCGGTAGACGACCTGCCCCCGCCCGTTCCTCCCGTCCCGCTGCCAGCCCTTGGCGACGGCGACGTCGAACCCGGCCGCGTCCTTGCGGAGCGTGAAACCGGCGGCGACATCGGACTGCGCCTCCGTGCTGGAGGGCCGCGAACTGCTCTTGCCGTCCGGCGACTTGTCGGGCTTGCCCGTCTTGTCGGCACCGGCGGCGCCCGGGGCGCGGGACGAGCCGCCGTCGGCGCTCTCCCGCTGCTCGGGGGCGCCGCCCATCCCGTTCGCGTTCTGGCGGGCGCCGCCCGTGCTGGGCTCGGCCTTCGGCATGAACACCATGGCGTACGCGACCGCCCCGGCGAGCCCGAGCAGGACGAGCACGAGCAGCAGCTTCCCGAGGGAACGCGGGGCTGCGCGGCCCGTACCGGCGCGCTCCAAGTGTTCGGTGCGGGGCGCCCGCTCGGGGCGCGGGGCGGCTCGCTCGGGGCGCGGGGCCGCGCGCTCGGGCCGGGGCGCGCGCTCGGGACGCGGGGCGCGCTCGGCGCGGCCGCGCCGGTGGCGGGCGTGGCCTGCGGGGGCGGAGCGGGACCGGCGCCTGCGCCGCACCAGCTCGCCCCGGCGGCGCACGATGGGCAGCCGGGCGGCGTCGAACGCGGGCGCGGGCACCACGTCGACCCCGGCCTCGGGCTCGGGCGCGGAGCGGACGAGAGAACGCAGCCAGCCGCGCAGCTCCTCGAAGTCGAGCCGCTCGGTGGGGTCCTGGCGCAGCAGCGACTCGACGACGGGCCGCAGCGCCCCGCACTCCTCGGCGAACGCGGGCGGCTCGGCGCACACCATCTGCACCAGCTCGGCCGTCGACTCCTCCGGGTAGGGCGCGTGCCCCTGCACGGCGCGGAACAGCAGCGCCCCGAGCGCCCACAGGTCCGTCGCGGGCCCTACGGGCGCGGCCAACTGCCAGCTGTCCTGCACCGGGTACGCCTGCTCGGGCGCCCAGCGCTCGGTGACGGGCCCGACGACGGTCATCCGCACCTGCCGGGCACGCTCGGCCCGCACCCCGGCGACGGGACCGCCGCGCTCCCCCGGCCTCTCGCGCCCGCCCGGCGCCCCGCCCTGCCCGGATTCCTGAGGCTCTTCGCCCTCCTGGTCCCCGGCGGCGGCTTCGGCGCCCGGTATCAACTCGTTCCACCGGGTCGGCTGGACGGGCAGGCCCGGCGCGGTCCGCACCCCGTACGGGTCCTCGATGCGGCCTGCGGCGGCGCGGGCCCCGGCGCGGTAGGCGGCGATGGCCCCGGCGCGGGCGGCGCGGTAGTCGCCGGGGTCGGCGGCGCCGGGCGCCGCGGGGGCGCCGAACGCCTCGGACGGCACCGGCGCGGACGGCACGGCGGGCGCCCCGGAAGCGGACGCGGGCCCGGCGGGGCCGGGGACGCCGGGTGCGGCGGGGGCGGGCGGCGCACTGGTCCCCGTACCGGAGCCGGGAGGGGTACCGAAGCCGGGAGTCTCACCGAAGCCGGGGGCGTCGTCGTCCGCGCCGGGCGGGCGGGGGTCGTAGCCGCACAGGGCCTCTTCGGCGGCGCCCGCGGCGAGGCCGGTGAGGACGACGCGGCCGTCTTCGCAGACGAGGACGGTCCGCTCGGTGATGTTGCGGTGGACCCAGCCGTGGGCGTGCAGCGCGCGCAGCGCGGTGAGGACGTCGGAGGCGACCTCGGCGGCCCGGTAGGGGCTCAGCGGCGCCTCGGCGAGCAGCGCGGCGAGCGGGCGGGCGGCGACGACCTCGCTGACGATCCAGAGTGAGCCGTCCTCGGCGAACACGTCGAAGACCTGGTCGAGCCGGGGGTGGTCGGGTATCTGGGCGGCGGCCTGCGCGGCCTCGATGGCGCGGGCGACGGCGGGCTCGGCGGTGGCGCGGGCCGCGGGGGCGCCGGGACGGAACCCGGCGGGCAGCCCGTCCGCGTCGAGCACCTCGGCCTCGACGACCTCGGGCAACGGCACCTGCCGGACGAGGACTTCCTGCCCGCTGTAGGTGTCGAAGGCGCGCGTCTCGGCGAACTCGTAGGCGTCGGCGGGCAGCAGCGGCAGGCGGTAACGGTCGGCGAGCACTCGCCCCGCGTACTCGTCCACGATGCCCCCTCGCGTCGGCCGACGGTCGATTCCGTTCCCGTAGTGCCCAGTTGTACGAGCTTGTCACGTACCGACGCTTCCTGATCCGGCTGCGTACGGTCCGCGAGCACTCACGATACGTGCACCCGGCGCGGTGCGCTCAGGACTTGGGCTTGAAGGTCTCGGTCAGCGTCCGCCAGGTGTCCTTGCGGGCCGCGCTGTCCCAGTCGCCGTCCTTCGCCGTGTACATCAGGCCGTACCCCAGCGAGCCGTTGACCACGAACCCGCGGTCTATCGCCCGCCACTTGGTACCGCCGTCGACGTAGGTGAACTCCCAGTCGGCCGTGTTCCAGCCGCGGTAGTCCACCGACGCTATGCGTACGCGGTCGTACTGCGATCGGCGCATGTAGCGCTCCTGGGTCTGCCAGTCGCGCACCGGGTCGGACTTCGGGGTGCCGGTCCAGCCGACGAGCAGCTTCTGTCCGCGCGGGCCGGTGAAGCGGGCGCCGGCCCCGCTCGTCGAGACGTACTTCCAGCCCTTGGGCAGCCCGATGGAGAAGCCCTGGGAGTGGCGGTAGGTGGCGGCGGACGCGGAGGTGTCGGCGCCGGGCTCCTTGCCGTCGCTGCCGGGCGAGGCGCCCTGGCCCGCGTCGGAGGAGGCGCCGGAGTCCCCGCTCGGGGTGGCCTTGCCGGTGTTCTTGTCGTCGTCCTTGCCGTCCGCGCCGGAGCCCTTGTCGTCCTTCTTGTGCCCGGCATCCTTGCCGCCGGTGGCGCCGGAGGTGGCGGACGTGCCGCCGGACCCGGCCTTGTCGCCGTCCCTGCTGAACGCGACGGCGAGGACCGTGCCGAGGACGGCGAGGACGACCACGACGGCGGCGACGACCAGCGCGCGCCGCGAGACGACGTCGGTGAGGGAGGCGCGGGGCACGGGCCGGCGCGGCGGGGTGCCGGGCTGCGCGGGGATACGGGCGCCCTCGGCGGCGCCGGCCGCCCCGGGCTTCTCGCCGGGCTTCTCGCGGGCGGCGGTGGCGGACGCGGCGGCCCTGCGCACCGACTTGAGGGCGCCGCGCAGCTTCTCGGCGGCCTCCTCGCCGCGCGCGGCGACGGCGGCGGAGGCGGCGGAGGCGGCCGCCGCCTTGTCCCGGTTGTTCTTGACGGGGCGCTTGCGCAGCTCCGGCGGCGCGGGCGGCAGGGGGACGACCTTGGTGGCCTCGACCGCCTCGGAGGCGGGGGCCGGCTTCGGTACGGGGGCGTGGATGACGTCGTTGAGCAGGGCGCGGGCGCCCGCGTCGTCGAGGCGGTGGGCGGGATCCTTGGCGAGCAGCCCGTAGATGACGGGCTCCAGCGGGCCCGCGTTCTTCGGCGGGTCGACGGACTCGGTCATCACGGCCGTCAGCGTGGCGATGGCGGAGCCCTTGTCGTACGGGGGGACGCCCTCGACGGCCGCGTACAGCAGACCGCCGAGCGACCACATGTCGGCGGCGGGGCCCGGCTTGTGGCCGCGGGCCCGCTCGGGCGAGATGTAGGAGGGGGCGCCGACGAGCATGCCGGTCGAGGTGATGGACGGGTCGCCCTCGACCTGCGCGATGCCGAAGTCGGTGAGGACGACGCGGCCGTCCTCGGCGATCAGCACGTTGGACGGCTTCACGTCGCGGTGCAGGATGCCCTCGCGGTGCGCGGAGCGCAGCACGTCGAGGACGGCGAGCCCGACCTCGGCGGCCCGCTCCGGTTCGAGCAGGCCGTCCTCGCGGATGACCTCGGCGAGCGACTTGCCCTCGACCAGCTCCATGACGATCCACGGCCGGTCGTCCTCGTCGACGACGTCGAAGACGGTGACCGCGCCGTTGTTGCGGATGCGGGCGATGGCCTTGGCCTCGCGCAGCGTCCGGGTGATCAGGCGGCGCTTCTCCTCCTCGTCGATGCTGGAGGGGAAGCGGAGTTCCTTGACGGCGACCGTGCGGCCGAGCGTCTCGTCCTTGGCCCGCCACACGGTGCCCATGCCGCCGCGCCCGAGGACGTCGCCGAGCCGGTAGCGCCCGGCGAGCAGCCGCCCGCCCGTGCCGCCCTCGGGCCGCTCGGCGACGGCCTTGCGGGGGTCCTCGGCCCGGTCCGCGGGCTCGTGGTCGGCGCCGCTGTCGTGGTCGTCCCGCACAGAAGAGTCCTCACGAGCGCTCTTGTCCTGTCGGGCCTCGCCCGCCCGCTCCGCCTCCGACACTGCGTCCCCTCTGCAACCCGCCCTGACAGAGCCTTCATTGTCCCTCACCCGGGGACCGCCCGGTGCCCAGGGTCACCCGGCGGGCGGCTCCTGCGGGTACGTCCCGCATGGTGGACTTCGCCGGTCGGCAAACGCTCCCGGCGGCACTTGGGACACTCCCGGCCATACCGATGGCGGACGCCCTTCTGTGCCGGAACCCGGGCAGGCCACCCCCGCGCCGGGCGTCCGTGCGGGCCACTCTCGCGCCGTACGGCGCCGGGGGCAAGGCCGCCTCCGGGGAGAGGGCGGCCGGCCGATCTCCCTGGCCCCTGCGGTCCGTTGAGCTTCTCGCGCCCCACCGGCCCGCCCGGTCCCACGGGCCTCGCGCGACGCGGGGCGGGCCGGGGCGGGCGGGGGCGTCCGGGGACGCCCCTGGGGGTGTCCGGGGACGACCTGGCGGGGACGTCCGGGGGGGCGTCCGGGAGCGCTCAGAGCGGCACGATGTCCGGCGCGCCGAGGCGGGCCGCGTCCGCCGTCTGGTCGTCGGGCTGGAGCTGCGACTCGCGTTCGGCCTCGACGCGCTTCTCGTAGTGCTCGACCTCGCGCTCCACCTGGTCCTCGTCCCAGCCGAGGACCGGCGCCATCAGAGCGGCGGCCTCCCGGGCGCAGCGCGTGCCCCGGTCGAACGTCTCGATGGAGATACGGGTCCGGCGCGTCAGCACGTCGTCGAGGTGGCGGGCGCCCTCGTGCGAGGCGGCGTAGACGACCTCGGCGCGCAGGTAGTCGTCGGCGCCGCCGAGCGGGGCGCCGAGCGCGGGGTCATCGGCGATCAGCGCGAGGACCTCCTCGGCCAACGCGCCGTACCGGTTGAGCAGATGCTCGACGCGCACCACGTGCAGCCCGGCGCGGGCGGCGATCCTCGCCCGCGCGTTCCACAGGGCGCGGTAGCCCTCGGCGCCGACGAGCGGCACGTCCTCGGTGACGCACTCGGCGACGCGCTGGTCGAGCCCGTGCACGGCCTCGTCGACGGCGTCCTTGGCCATCACGCGGTACGTCGTGTACTTGCCGCCCGCGACGACGACGAGCCCGGGCACCGGGTGCGCGACGGTGTGCTCGCGCGAGAGCTTGCTGGTCGCGTCGGACTCCCCGGCGAGCAGGGGGCGCAGCCCCGCGTACACGCCCTGCACGTCGTCGCGCGAAAGCGGCACGGCCAGGACGGAGTTCACGTGTTCGAGCAGATAGTCGATGTCGGCGCTGGAGGCGGCGGGGTGCGCCTTGTCGAGGTCCCAGTCGGTGTCGGTGGTGCCGATGATCCAGTGCCGGCCCCAGGGGATGACGAACAGGACGCTCTTCTCCGTACGCAGGATGAGGCCGGTGGTGGAGGTGATGCGGTCCTTGGGGACGACGAGGTGGATGCCCTTGGAGGCGCGCACGTGGAACTGGCCGCGCTCGCCGACCATGGCCTGCGTGTCGTCGGTCCACACGCCCGTCGCGTTGACGACCTGCTTGGCGCGGATCTCGTACTCGCCGCCGCCCTCGACATCGCGCACGCGCGCGCCGACGACCCGCTCGCCCTCGCGCAGGAAGCCGGTGACGCGGGCCCGGTTGGCGGCCTTGGCGCCGTACATGGCGGCGGTGCGCACGAGCGTGGCGACATAGCGGGCGTCGTCCATCTGGGCGTCGTAGTACTGCAACGCGCCGACCAGGGCGTCCTTCTTCAAGCAGGGCGCCACGCGCAGCGCGTGACGGCGGCTCAGGTGACGGTGCGTCGGCAGGCCGCGCCCGTGTCCGCGCGCCATGGACATGGCGTCGTACAGGGCGACGCCGGAGCCCGCGTACAGCCGCTCCCAGCCCTTGTGCTGCAAGGGGTAGAGGAACGGGACGGGCTTGACCAGGTGCGGCGCGAGCCGCTCCAAAAGCAGGCCGCGCTCCTTGAGGGCCTCGCGGACCAGGGCGAAGTCCAGCATCTCCAGATAGCGCAGACCGCCGTGGATCAGCTTGCTGGAGCGGCTTGAGGTGCCGGACGCCCAGTCGCGGGCCTCGACGATGCCGGTGGCCAGGCCCCGGGTCGCGGCGTCGAGCGCGGTGCCCGCGCCGACCACGCCGGCGCCCACCACGAGGATGTCCAGTTCGTGTTCGGCCATGGCGGCCAGGGCCTCCGCGCGCTGCTCGGGTCCCAGTGTCGCTGCCTGCACTGCTGCCTCCCGCTGTCGTCGGCGCCGGCCCACCCGCGGGTGTACCCGGGGTCGGCCCCCGCAAGCGGCCGGTCCGGTACGCCCGCGGCCTCTGTGTCGATTCTGGCCCGTGGGGCCGGTGACGGCCACCACCGCTCGCCCACCTGTGGACAACCCCGGGCACGGCACCGGCGATATGGCGCGGCCCAGGCGACATGGCGCGCCCCGCGGACCCGCAATGCCGCATATCGGTCATATTTACTCCTAGTCTGACAGTGCGCTCGCTCGTTCTGTCCACAGGGCTTGCGCACTCGTCCCGTTCCGGCTAGCCGCCGGTTCCGTCTCCCGGGAAGGACGGCCACCGCCATGCCCGCAGACCTCGCCGTCATCGGCCTCGGCCACCTCGGCCTGCCCCTCGCCCAGGCCGCCGTCGCCGCCAGGATCGCCACGGTCGGCCACGACCCGGCCCGCGCCCGCGATCTCGCGGCCGGCCGGCTCCCCGGCGACTGGGGCAGCCTGCGCACCGAGGTCGGCGGCAGCGCCCTGCCCACCGCCGCCGACGTGCGCCGCATGCTGGCCGCCGGCTTCCGCCCCACCGCGAACCCCGCCGAACTGGCCCGCGTCCGCACCGCCGTCATCTGCGCCCCCACCCCGCCCGGCGCCGACGGCACCCCCTCGCTCGCCCCCGTCGTCGAGGCCACCCGCACCCTCGCCGCCCATCTGCGCCCGCACACCACGGTCATCGTGGAGTCCCCTGTGCCGCCCGGCACCACGGAGACCGCGCTGCTGCCGCTGCTCGAAGAGGGCTCGGGACTGCGCGCCGGCCGCGACTTCCACCTCGCGCACGCCCCCGGCCGCGTCGACCCCGGCAACCGCCGCCACACCTACACCTCCACCCCCAAGGTCATCGGCGGCTACACCCCCGCCTGCACCGAGTCCGCCGCCACGTTCTACGGCCGCCTCACCGACAAGGTCGTCCGCGCCCGCGGCCCCCGCGAGGCCGAGACCGTCCATCTGCTCGAAACGAACTACCGGCACGTCAACATCGCGCTCGTCAACGAGATGGCCGTCCTCTGCCACGACCTCGGCGTCGACCTGTGGGACGTCATCCGCTGCGCCGAGACCAAGCCGTTCGGCTTCCAGGCGTTCCGCCCCGGCCCGGGCGTCGGCGGCCACGCGCTCCCCCAGGACCTCACCGCCCCGCACCTGGCGGCCCGCCCGCTGCGCCTGGTCGAACTGGCCCGCCAGGTCAACGACCACATGCCCGCCTACGTCGTCCAGCGCGCCGCCACCCTCCTCAACGAGCACGGCAAGTCCGCCCGAGGCGCCCGCGTCCTGCTCCTCGGCGTCACCTACAAGCCCGACCTCGCCGACCAGCAGGCCAGCCCCGCCGACGAGATCGCCACCCGCCTGATGGGCCTCGGCGCCGCCGTCAGCTACCACGACCCGTACGTGCCGTCCTGGAACGTCCTGGACCGCCCGGTCCCGCGCGCCGACTCGCTCTACGAGGCCGCCGCCGACGCCGACCTCACGATCCTGCTCCAGCACCACCGCACGTACGACCTCCAGGGCCTCGCCGTGAAGGCGCAGCTCCTCCTGGACACCCGGGGGGCCACTCCGGCGGGGGCCGCGCACCGACTCTGACTGCTACTGTGCGGCCACTCTGGGCACACACGTGCCAGGGTTCACTCATCAGGGGGACCGCATGACCCAGCCGCCGCAGCCCTACCCGCCGCAGGACGGCAACCCGTACGCCCAGGAGCAGCCACCGCAGTCCGGCTACGGATATCCGCAGCAGGGCGGCCCGCAGCAGGGCCCGCCGCCCGGCGCCCCGCAGCCCTACGCGCCGTTCCCGCAGCAGCAGGGCGGCGGCCCGGCCCCGATGGGCTTCCCGCCCCCGCCGGCCGCGGCCCACAACCGCAACGTGCCGCTCGGGATCGCCGCCGCGTTCGTCACGATGGTCGTCGTCGCGGGTGCCTACGGCGGCCTGACCGGCGCCATCGAGCGCCAGATCGGGTACGCGGCCGTCGCCGTGGGTCTGCTGATCGGCCTGGTCGCGGGCAAGGTCGGCGGGCGCTCCCCTGTGATCCCGGTGGTCTCCGCCGTCTTCTCCCTGGCCGGCATCTACGCCGGTCAGATGCTCGGCGAGGCCATCATCGGCTCCAAGAAGACGAACCTGTCGGTCAGCCAACTGCTCCTGGACCACTTCGACCTCGTCAGCGAGGCATGGAAGTACGACGCGGACTTCCTCACCGCCGTCTTCTTCGTCGTCGCGGCGATCGCCTCGGTCGGCGCGGCCCGCAGGGCGGCCTCCTGAACAGCGCCCCGGCACGCACGAGGGCGGGCCCCCACCACATCGGTGGGGGCCCGCCCTCGTATCCGCCCGGGTGGGTCAGCGGCTGTGCTGCGCGTCCGCGACGGTGACCTCGACGCGCTGGAACTCCTTCAGCTCGCTGTAGCCGGTCGTCGCCATGGCCCGCTTCAGCGCCCCGAAGAAGTTCATCGAACCGTCCGGCGTGTGCGAGGGGCCCGTCAGGATCTCCTCGGTGCTGCCGACCGTGCCGAGGTCGACCTTCTTGCCGCGCGGCACGTCCTCGTGGACGGCCTCCATGCCCCAGTGGTGGCCCTTGCCGGGCGCGTCCGTGGCGCGGGCCAGCGGCGAGCCGACCATCACGGCGTCCGCGCCGCAGGCGATGGCCTTGGGCAGGTCGCCGGACCAGCCCACCCCGCCGTCGGCGATGACGTGCACGTACCGGCCGCCCGACTCGTCCATGTAGTCGCGGCGGGCGGCGGCCACGTCCGCGACGGCGGTCGCCATCGGGACCTGGATGCCCAGCACGTTGCGCGTGGTGTGGGCGGCGCCGCCGCCGAAGCCGACGAGGACACCGGCCGCGCCGGTCCGCATCAGGTGCAGCGCGGCCGTGTACGTGGCACAGCCGCCGACGATGACCGGCACGTCCAGCTCGTAGATGAACTGCTTCAGGTTCAGCGGCTCGGCGGCGCCGGAGACGTGCTCGGCGGAGACCGTGGTGCCGCGGATCACGAAGATGTCGACGCCCGCGTCCACGACCGCCTTGGAGAACTCGGCGGTGCGCTGCGGGGAGAGCGCGGCGGCGGTGACGACACCGGAGTCGCGCACCTCCTTGATGCGCTGCTTGATCAGGTCGGCCTGGATCGGGGCCGCGTAGATCTCCTGGAGGCGGCGGGTGGCCGTCTCGGAGTCCAGCTCCGCGATCTCGTCGAGCAGCGGCTGCGGGTCCTCGTACCGGGTCCACAGTCCTTCGAGGTTGAGCACGCCGAGGCCGCCCAGCTCGCCGATGCGGATCGCCGTCGCCGGGGAGACGACGGAGTCCATGGGCGCCGCCAGGAACGGCAGCTCGAAACGGTAGGCGTCGATCTGCCAGGCGATCGAGACCTCCTTCGGGTCGCGGGTGCGCCGGCTCGGTACGACGGCGATGTCGTCGAAGGCGTACGCGCGGCGGCCGCGCTTGCCGCGCCCGATCTCGATCTCAGTCACGTTGGGGAGCGCCTTTCCGTCTTGGGTCCCTCTTGGTCTTGCCCGTCCAGTATCCCCGACGCACACGGCGGGGGCGGCCCCGGGAACTCCCGGGGCCGCCCCCGCACGCGCGAGCCGCGGCTACCGCACGCTCACTTCCTGCTGTAGTTCGGCGCCTCGACCGTCATCTGGATGTCATGCGGGTGGCTCTCCTTGAGGCCCGCCGACGTGATGCGGACGAACCGCCCGTTCTGCTGGAGCTCCGGGACGGTGCTGCCGCCGACGTAGAACATCGACTGGCGCAGGCCGCCGGTGAGCTGGTGCACGACCGAGGAGAGCGGGCCGCGGTAGGGCACCTGACCCTCGATGCCCTCGGGGATGAGCTGCTCGTCGGAGGCGACGCCCTCCTGGAAGTAGCGGTCCTTGGAGAACGACTTGCGGTCGCCGCGCGTCTGCATGGCGCCCAGCGAGCCCATGCCCCGGTACGACTTGAACTGCTTGCCGTTGATGAACATCAGCTCGCCCGGCGACTCCTCGCAGCCCGCGAGCAGCGAGCCGAGCATCACCGTGTCGGCGCCGGCGACGAGCGCCTTGGCGATGTCGCCGGAGTACTGCAGGCCGCCGTCGCCGATGACCGGGACGCCGGCTTCCTTCGCGGCGAGGGACGCCTCGTAGATCGCGGTGACCTGCGGGACGCCGATGCCGGCGACGACGCGCGTGGTGCAGATCGAGCCGGGGCCCACACCGACCTTGATGCCGTCGACACCGGCGTCGATGAGGGACTTGGCGCCGTCGCGGGTGGCGATGTTGCCGCCGATGACGTCCACGCCGTTCGCGTTCGACTTGATCTTGGCGACCATGTCGCCGACCAGCCGGGAGTGACCGTGCGCGGTGTCGACGACGATGAAGTCGACGCCCGCCTCGATCAGCGCCTGGGCGCGCTCGAAGGAGTCGCCGGCCACGCCGACGGCCGCGCCGACGAGCAGCCGGCCCTCGGCGTCCTTCGCGGCCCGCGGGTACTTCTCGGCCTTGACGAAGTCCTTGACCGTGATGAGGCCCTTGAGCACACCGGCGTCGTCGACGAGCGGCAGCTTCTCGATCTTGTGGCGGCGCAGCAGCTCCATGGCGTCCACGCCGGAGATGCCGACCTTGCCCGTGACCAGCGGCATCGGCGTCATGACCTCGCGGACCTGACGCGTGCGGTCGGACTCGAAAGCCATGTCGCGGTTGGTGACGATGCCGAGCAGCTTGCCCGCCGCGTCGGTCACCGGCACGCCGGAGATGCGGAACTTGGCGCAGATCGCGTCGGCCTCGCCGAGCGTCGCGTCCGGGTGGACCGTGATCGGGTCCGTGACCATGCCGGACTCGGAGCGCTTCACGAGGTCGACCTGGTTGGCCTGATCTGCGATCGAGAGGTTGCGGTGCAGGACACCGACGCCGCCCTGCCGCGCCATGGCGATGGCCATCCGGGACTCGGTGACCTTGTCCATCGCGGCGGACAGCAGCGGAATGTTCACGCGCACGTTCTTCGACACGTACGAGGAGGTGTCGATGTCATCGGGCGCCATGTCCGACGCGCCCGGCAGCAGCAGCACGTCGTCGTAGGTCAGCCCGAGTGTCGCGAATTTCTCGGGCACTCCGTCGACGTTTGCAGTCATGACACCTTCCCCAAATGGCCTTGATCGGTGCGGATGTCCATGCTAACGGCCCGGAGAGGTGTCTCATTCCACGAGCAAGATCATCGGGCTTCTTCGTACGTTCCCACGTACCCGCCGCCCGCCTTGTGCTACTGCTCGGCGAGCGCCCTGAGGCGGCTGAGCGCCCGGTGCTGGGCGACCCGGACGGCCCCGGGTGACATGCCCAACATCTGGCCCGTCTCCTCCGCGGTCAGCCCGACGGCGATCCGCAGGAGGAGCAGCTCCCGCTGGTTCTCCGGGAGGTTGGCGAGGAGTTTCTTGGCCCATTCGGCGTCACTGCTGAGCAGCGCGCGCTCCTCGGGCCCGAGGGAGTCGTCGGGCCGCTCGGGCATCTCGTCGGAGGGCACGGCCGTCGATCCGGGCCCGCGCATGGCCGCGCGCTGGAGATCGGCGACCTTGTGCGCGGCGATGGCGAAGACGAACGCCTCGAAGGGGCGCCCGGTGTCCTTGTAGCGCGGCAGCGCGAGCAGCACCGCGACGCAGACCTCCTGGGCGAGGTCCTCCACGAAGTGCCGCGCGTCGCCAGGCAGCCGGGACAGCCGCGTGCGGCAGTAGCGGATGGCGAGCGGGTGGACGTGCGCGAGCAGATCGTGTGTCGCCTGCTCGTCGCCGTCGACGGCGCGCCCGACGAGCGTACTGATGGCCCCCTGCGGAGCCGCTGCCTCGTCGTCACGCATCGGTCCATGGTGCCTTGCCGACGCGCTGTCCGCGGCACCCTGCCCCTGGTTGTGCACCGAAGCGTTATGGACAGGTGCGCCGGAACCCATCTCCCGCGCCCTCCCCTCTCGCTGACCCTGCTCGCCCGACTCGTCGTCCCCGAGGAACTCCACACCTCAAGGATGCGTCATCCGCCCCGAAACGAGACAGCACCTCCACGCGGGAGCCCCGAGGGCGCACGAAGTGCGCCCACAAGCGACGCGGAACCGCGTGCGCCGGCGGCCTCCGCCGCACGGCGCGACCGGCCACGGCGGCGCGCGGGCCGCGTGACGGCGGCCCCGCCCCGGACCGGGCGTCTAACGGACGAGCCCCCACCGGAACCCGAGCGCGACCGCGTGCGCCCGGTCGGAGGCCCCGAGCTTCTTGAACAGCCGCCGCGCGTGCGTCTTCACGGTGTCCTCGGAGAGAAAAAGCTCACGCCCGATCTCCGCGTTGGACCGTCCGTGGCTCATGCCTTCGAGCACCTGGATCTCGCGCGCGGTGAGCGTGGGCGCCGCGCCCATCTCGGCCGACCGCAGCCGACGCGGCGCGAGCCGCCACGTCGGGTCGGCCAGGGCCTGCGTCACCGTGGCCCGCAGCTCGGCGCGGGAGGCGTCCTTGTGCAGATAGCCGCGGGCACCGGCGGCGACCGCGAGGGCCACACCGTCCAGGTCCTCGGCGACGGTGAGCATGATGATGCGCGCACCGGGGTCGGCCGACAGGAGCCGCCGGACCGTCTCGACGCCGCCCAGGCCGGGCATGCGTACGTCCATCAGAATCAGGTCCGAGCGGTCGGCGCCCCAGCGGCGGAGGACTTCCTCGCCGTTGGCCGCGGTGGTCACGCGCTCGACGCCGGGCACGGTAGCGACCGCGCGGCGAAGCGCCTCTCGGGCAAGCGGGGAGTCGTCGCAGACGAGGACGGATGTCATGACCGTCCTCCGCAGCAGATGCGCGTCACCTTGGGCCTCCAGGCTGGTACGAATCGTCACCGGTGCGGTCGACACTCTCGAGCGGTTTCGGACAGATGCCCGAGCGCTCGTTCTTCCAACCGCCTCTGCACCCTCAACGATGGTCACCCGAAAGAGTTACGGGCTGGACGGCCTTCTTCGGCACTCTACGTGAGGGACCGGACACAGCGGGGATGCCGCATCGGACCCACAAGGTTTCACCACAAGCTATGCCCCATTCAGCCCTTTTTCTTCCCTTTTACTGGTGTCTGTAGCTAGATTCTCAATGAGTCATATTTTCATCTCCTTAGACAGTAGATGTACGGTCATGGGCACCGTATCCGCGTCACAACGGCTACAAGGGGACATAGCAATGGCAGATTTCTCCCGCCTTCCAGGGCCGAACGCAGATCTGTGGGACTGGCAGCTGCTCGCGGCCTGCCGCGGGGTGGACAGCTCTCTCTTCTTCCACCCGGAGGGCGAGCGCGGCGCGGCCCGCAGCGCCCGTGAGACCTCGGCGAAGGAGGTCTGCATGCGGTGCCCGGTGCGGGCGGAGTGCGCAGCTCACGCGCTTCAGGTGCGCGAGCCGTACGGCGTGTGGGGCGGCCTGACCGAGGACGAGCGCGAGGAGCTGATGGGACGGGCGCGCAACCGGCTCGTCACGGCTTCGTCGGCACCGAGCAGGAACGTTTCTTCGGCGGCTTCCTAGCCGCGTGGGCTTCCTGGGTGCGGCCCACGCGCCACGCGCGGGGCCTCCCGGGGGCCGCCGGACGCGCGGGCGCCGGGCAGCCGGACGACGGCCGTGAGCGCGGTGCCGTACGGCCTCAGGGATGCGCGCTCAGCGCGTCGCGGCCTTCGCCAGATGGTCGAGGGTCGCGGCGACGGCGGGCACCTGGGCGAGATCGGGCAGCGTCAGCGCCACGATCTCGCGCTGTACGGCGGGCTCCACCGTCACTGTCCGTGCACCCTTGGGGCGAACGGACTCGATCGCCAGTTCGGGCAGGACCGCCACGCCGAGGCCCGCGCCGACGAGTCCGACCACGGCCGGATAGTCGTCGGTGGCGAAGTCGATGCGGGGTACGAAGCCCGCGCCCTCGCACACCTCCACCAGCTGCCGGCGGCAGCGCGGGCAGCCCGCGATCCACGGCTCGTCGGCGAACGCGTCGATGGTGACGGACGGCGCGCCCGCCAGCGCGTGCCCCTCGGGGACCAGGCCCACCAGGCGGTCCGCGAGCAGCGGGCGGACGACGAGGTCGTCCCACTCCTCCGCCGCGTGCGCTCCCGCGTACCGGAAGGCGAGTGCCACGTCGCAGTCGCCCTCGCGCAGCATCTCCACCGAGCGCGGCGGCTCGGCCTCGACCAGCGAGACCCGGGTGCCGGGGTGCTCGGCGCGCAGCGCGGCCAGCGCGGTCGGCACCAGCGTGGAACTGCCGCTCGGGAAGGACACGAGCCGCACCCGGCCCGCGCGCAGGCCCGCGATGGCGGCGACCTCCTCCTCGGCGGCGGTCAGCCCGGCGAGGATGCCCGCCGCGTGCCGCACCAGCGCCTCGCCCGCCTGCGTGAGCCGCATCTCGCGCCCGGTACGGATGAGCAGCGGGGTGCCTGCCGAGGCCTCCAGGGCCTTCATCTGCTGGCTGACGGCCGGCTGGGTGCAGCCCAGCTCGCGGGCCGCCGCGGAGAAGGAGCTGGTGGCGGCCACGGCGCGCAGGACACGGAGGTGACGGGCCTCGATCATGCCTCCATCATAAGCCGCACTTGGGGCAAACACGATGGATACGGGAAATCCTTTGAGGTTGCGTGGTGGGGCACGCCCGACGAGAGTGACGTCATGAGCGACGAAGCGACCCCGCGAGGCTGCCCGGTGACCCCGGACAACACCCGCGCCCTGGAGGACGGCATCCACACCGACCTCCGCGAGGAGATCACGTACGGCGGCTATCTCGGCCTGGACAAACTCCTGACGGCCCAGCATCCGCTGAGCGATCCTCCGCACCACGACGAGATGCTGTTCATCATCCAGCACCAGACGAGCGAGCTGTGGCTCAAGCTCGTCATCCACGAACTGCGGCACGCGATGCGCCAGTTGGCCGGGGACCAGCTCCAGCCCGCGCTGAAGTCGCTGGCCCGCGTCAAGCACATCCAGAAGCAGCTGCTCGAACAGTGGTCGGTGCTCGCCACCCTCACGCCGAGCGAGTACGCGCAGTTCCGCGGCGCCCTCGGGCACGCCTCCGGGTTCCAGTCCGCGCAGTACCGGGTCGTCGAGTTCCTGCTCGGCAACAAGAACGCGAAGATGACGCAGGTCTTCGCCCACGACCCCACCGCCCTCGCCGCTCTGGACGAGGCGCTCAAGTCGCCGTCCCTGTACGACGAGTTCCTGCACTACCTCGCCCGCCGGGGCCACGCCGTGCCGCGCGAGCTGCTGGAACGGGACGTCACCCTCGCGCACACCTTCAGCGAGGGCCTGATCCCCGTCCTCAAGCGGATCTACGAGCACCCCGAGGAGAACTGGGGCGCGTACGAGACCTGCGAGGAACTGGTCGACATCGAGGAGAACTTCCAGCTCTGGCGCTTCCGGCACCTGAAGACCGTGACCCGCGTCATCGGCTTCAAGCAGGGCACGGGCGGCTCCAGCGGGGTGTCCTTCCTCAAGGCCGCGCTCGACCTGACGTTCTTCCCCGAACTGCTCGCGGTGCGCACCGAGATCGGCTGACGCGCGCGGTGCCGTACGCGGTATGTCCCGTGGTCGTATATCCCGTGGTCGGGGCCGTGCGGGGGCCCGTAATCTGCCGGGCATGAAGCTTCTGTCGCTGAACCTCGGCCGCGCCGTCCCCGTCCTCTACACCGACCAGCCCGAGGGCGTGACCGGCATCGACAAACGGCCCGTCGACCACCCCGTGCTGGTCAGCGCGCCGGGCGTGGCGGGCACGGGCGGGAGCGGGCTCGCCGGGGACGCGGTGTGCGACACGCGGCACCACGGCGGCGACGACCAGGCGGTGTACGCGTTCGCGCGCGAGGACCTCGACGCGTGGGAGCGGGAGCTGGGGCGGCCGCTGCGCGCCGGCGTGTTCGGCGAGAACCTGACGACCGAGGGCGTCGACGTGGCCGGCGCGAAGATCGGCGAGCGCTGGCGGGTAGGCCCCGACCTGCTCCTCGAAGTGACCTCGGGCCGCATCCCGTGCCGCACCTTCCAGGGCCACCTCGGCGAGTCCGGCTGGGTCCGGCGCTTCACCTCGCAGGCGTCCCCGGGCGCGTATCTGCGGGTGCTGGAGCCCGGGCGCATCCAGGCCGGCGACGCGATCGAGATCGTCCACCGCCCGGACCACGAGGTGACGGTGGAGCTCCAGTTCCGGGCGGTCACCACCGAGCGCACCCTGCTCCCCCGCCTCCTCGCGGCGGGCGCCGCCCTCCACCCCCTGGCGGCGGAGAAGGCCCGGGCGTACGTGGCGAAGCAGGCGTCCGTCTGAGCGGTCCTGGGCGCGGCGGCGGGTCACTAACCTGGGGTCATGACTACGGCACTGATCACGGGATCCACCGCGGGCATCGGCGCCGCGTTCGCCCGGCGGCTCGCCGCCGACGGGCACAACCTGGTCCTCGTCGCCCGCGACACGAAGCGGTTGCGCGAGCAGGCGACGGAGTTGCACGACCGGCACGGCATCGAGGCGGAGGTGCTCACCGCCGACCTCGCCACCGACGCGGGGATCGGCGCCGTCGAGGAGCGGCTGCGGGACCGGCGGGCGCCGGTCGACCTGCTCGTCAACAACGCGGGGTTCGGCAACAAGGGGCGCTATCTGGAGGTGCCCCTCGCCGACGAGCTGACGATGGTGAAGGTGCATATCGAGGCGGTGCTGCGGCTGACCTCGGCGGCGACCGAGAGCATGCGGGAGCGGGGGCGCGGCGGGGTCGTCAACGTGGCGTCGGTCGCGGCGTTCGTGCCGCGTGGCACGTACGGGGCTTCCAAGGCGTGGGTCGTGCAGTTCACGCAGGGCGTGGCGAAGGATCTGGCGGGGAGCGGGGTGCGGCTGATGGCGCTGTGTCCCGGGTTCGTCCGTACGGAGTTCCATCAGCGGGCCGGGATGGGGACGGACGGGATTCCCGGGTGGATGTGGCTGGACGCGGACAAGGTGGTCGCGGCGGCGCTGGCGGATCTGGCGCGGGGCAAGTCCCTGTCCATCCCGGACCCCCGCTACAAGGCGCTCATGGGCGTAGCCAAACTCACC
Organism: Streptomyces sp. NPDC107550; assembly: GCF_055639095.1. Taxonomy (NCBI): domain Bacteria; kingdom Bacillati; phylum Actinomycetota; class Actinomycetes; order Kitasatosporales; family Streptomycetaceae; genus Streptomyces; species Streptomyces sp. NPDC107550. The sequence goes on along the minus strand of NZ_JBVKBC010000029.1, from coordinate 17,423 downwards.
CCCCGCGCCCTCCTCTCCGGAGTCACATCAAGCACCGGCCGCAAATACGGCCCCCAGTAACCAGCCCCTGAGAACTGACGCTCAGATCAGCCCCCTAAGGGGCGCGGGGAACTGCGCGAGAAGCCCCACGGGGCTGAACTGAACCCTCGACCTTTACGCACCCGGCGCTCCCCCTGGGGCTCCGCCCCAGACCCCGCTCCTCAATCGCCGGAGAGGCTTGATTTACCGGCGCTGAGATCAGCCCCGCCAGGGGCGCGGGGAACTGCGCGAGCGGCCACGACGCAACCGGCACTCTGGGGCTCCGCCCCAAGCCCCGCTCCTCAAGCGCCGGAGGGGCTGGGAGTTGGCTGCGAGGCCCGCGCCCAGGCGCCCCGGGTGCGCGGAAGGCCCGCCGTTCCCGGTGAGGGAGCGGCGGGCCTTCGGGCGACTGACGCGACCAGAGGTCAGTGCGAGTGACCGTGGCCGTGGCCGTGACCGGCGTCGGCCTCGTCCTCGGCCGGCTTCTCGACGACCAGCGTCTCGGTCGTCAGCAGCAGCGCGGCGATGGACGCCGCGTTCTCCAGCGCGGAACGCGTCACCTTGACCGGGTCGATGACACCGGCCTTGACGAGGTCCTCGTACTCACCGGTCGCGGCGTTGTAGCCGGAGCCCTTCTCGAGCTCCTTGACCTTGGAGACGATGACGTAGCCCTCCTGGCCGGCGTTCTCACCGATCCAGCGCAGCGGCTCGACGACGGCGTTGCGGACGACGGCGACACCGGTGGCCTCGTCACCCTCCTTGCCGAGGGAGCCCTCGAGCACCTTGGAGGCGTGGACCAGGGCGGAGCCACCACCGGAGACGATGCCCTCCTCGACCGCGGCGCGGGTCGCGGAGATGGCGTCCTCCAGACGGTGCTTCTTCTCCTTCAGCTCCACCTCGGTGGCGGCGCCGACCTTGATCACGCACACGCCGCCGGCCAGCTTCGCGAGGCGCTCCTGGAGCTTCTCGCGGTCCCAGTCGGAGTCCGTGTTCTCGATCTCGGCCTTGATCTGGGCGACGCGGCCCTGGACGTCCTCGGACTTGCCGGCGCCGTCCACGATGGTCGTGTCGTCCTTGGTGACGGTCACGCGGCGGGCGGAGCCCAGCACGTCCAGACCGGCCTGGTCGAGCTTGAGGCCGACCTCCTCGGCGATGACGGTGGCACCGGTGAGGGTGGCCATGTCCTGGAGCATCGCCTTGCGGCGGTCACCGAAGCCGGGGGCCTTGACCGCGACGGCGTTGAACGTGCCGCGGATCTTGTTGACGACCAGCGTCGACAGGGCCTCGCCCTCGACGTCCTCGGCGATGATCAGCAGCGGCTTGGAGCCACCGGCCTGGATGACCTTCTCCAGGAGCGGCAGCAGGTCCTGGATGGCGCCGATCTTGCCCTGGTGGATCAGGATGTACGGGTCGTCGAGGACGGCCTCCATACGCTCCTGGTCGGTGACGAAGTACGGGGACAGGTAGCCCTTGTCGAAGGCCATGCCCTCGGTGAAGTCCAGTTCGAGACCGAAGGTGTTGGACTCCTCGACGGTGATGACACCGTCCTTGCCGACCTTGTCCATCGCCTCGGCGATCAGCTCGCCGACCTGCGTGTCCTGGGCGGAGAGCCCGGCGACGGCGGCGATGTCCGACTTCTCGTCGATCGGGCGGGCCGTGGCGAGCAGGTCCTCGGAGACGGCCTTGACGGCGGCGTCGATGCCCTTCTTCAGGGCGGCCGGGGAGGCGCCGGCGGCGACGTTGCGCAGGCCCTCCTTGACCAGGGCCTGGGCGAGCACGGTGGCGGTGGTCGTACCGTCACCCGCGATGTCGTTGGTCTTGGTCGCCACCTCCTTCACGAGCTGCGCGCCGAGGTTCTCGTACGGGTCCTCGATCTCGACCTCGCGGGCGATCGTGACACCGTCGTTGGTGATGGTGGGGGCGCCGAACTTCTTGTCGATGACGACGTTGCGGCCCTTGGGGCCGATCGTCACCTTGACCGTGTCGGCCAGCTTGTTGACGCCGCGCTCAAGGGCGCGACGGGCGTCCTCGTCGAACTTCAGGATCTTCGCCATGGGAGCGGTTCAGCCCTCTCGGAAAGCTAGGGGTGAAGCTTGCGATGAAGCCTCGGTGAAGCGTGGGATGAACGAACCGCGCCCCTGACCCCGGCTCGATAGTCGTCGCGGGTGCCAGGGGCGCAGCTCGAAGCAAAAGCGTTCTGCTTCGGTGAAGCGAGGTAATCCGAGGTGGATTACTTCTCGACGATCGCGAGCACGTCGCGGGCCGAGAGGACGAGGTACTCCTCGCCGTTGTACTTGACCTCGGTGCCGCCGTACTTGCTGTACAGCACGATGTCGCCGGTGTTCACGTCGAGCGGCAGGCGCTCGCCGTTCTCGAAGCGGCCCGGGCCCACGGCCAGGACGACGCCCTCCTGGGGCTTCTCCTTCGCGGTGTCCGGAATGACCAGGCCAGAGGCCGTGGTCTGCTCGGCGTCGAGCGGCTGGACCACGATGCGGTCCTCAAGCGGCTTGATGGCAACCTTGGAGCTGGCGGTCGTCACGATCCGACCTCCCCCTTCGGTGATCTCACGGGGTTAACTGTCTGAGGTGGCGACCAGGAGGACCGTCGTCGCGGGTGCCGGACCTGCCCGTCGCTGTTGGCACTCTCCTACGGGGAGTGCCAGAGCCGAGACTATGACTGCGATTAGCACTCGGTCAAGCGGACTGCTAATTCCGTCCCGCGCGCCGCCCCCGGCCGCGCCCTCACGCCTCACCCGCGGGCTCCCCCAGCCGCCCCCGGCCGCCTCCTCAGAGGTAGTCCTCCAGGCGGCCCGCCGCGAGGTGCCGGGCCTCCAGCGTCCGCAGCAGCCGGACCGTCCGCGCGGCGAGCCCCGGGCCGCTCCCGGCGCCCGCGCCCTCCCCCGCGCGGGCCAGCACGATGTCCCCGGCGCGCGGCCCGGCCGCCCCCCGCGCGTACCGGGGCCCGCCCGCGTCCAGCACCGCCCGCCAGAGCACCACCGCGTCGGCGCCGCACGCCCCGGCCGCCCGCAGGGTCGCCGCGTCGTACTCGCCGTAGGGCGGCCGGAACAGGCGCGGGGCCGTGCCGAGGCGGGCGCGTACGCGGTCGCGCTGGCCGCAGACCTCGGCGCGCTGCCCCCGCTCGCCGAGGCCGGGCAGCCAGCGGTGGCTCAGCGTCCCGTTCTGCACGCCCGCGCCGAGCGCAGGCAGGGCGCCGAGGCCGTGGGCGGGCCCGGACAGGAACACCGTCAGCGGCAGGTGCCGGGCGCGGACCAGGCGGACGAAGGCCGGGTCGCGCAGCGCGGCGGCGCCGGCCGGGCCCGCGTCGACGGTGAGGAAGACGACCCGGTCGCGGGTGGGCAGGTGGTCGAGGACGCGGGGCAGCGCGCCCGGCGCCCCCGGGTGCGGGCCGCCGGGCCGGCCGCCGAGGACGCCGGTGCGTGCCGCGCCGGTGGCGTGCGCGGACGGGCTCGGGGAGCCGGTGCGGGCGGGCGCGGTGGCGGGCGGGCGCACGGGGTGGCGCGCGGGGTGGCGGCGGACCTTCTGGGCGGCCTTGCGGCCCATCCGCTCGATGGGGTCGACGGACTGCGCGCATCCGGTGAGCCCGGCGAGCAGCGCGGCGGCCAGCGCCCAGGCGGCGGCGCGCCGGACCGCGCGGGCCGCCCTCTCCCCCGTACGGGAGGCAGCCGTGCCCGGGCGGGGCGTCACAGGTAGTCCTCCAGGCGGGCCACCGCGTACCCCTTGGCGGTGACGGTACGCAGGAACGTGCGGAGCATGTCGGTCATCGTGCCCTTCCAGTCCTTACGGCCGCGGAAGTGTGTGAGGACGATGTCGCCGGGGCGCAGGGCGCGGTCCCACTCGCGGTAGTCCATGCGGTCGGCGAACATCTCCTCGTTCCACAGCGGCACATGCGTGATCCCGCACGCCTTGGCGGCTACGAGGGTCGTGCGGTCGTAGTTGCCGAAGGGCGGCCGGAAGAGGGTGGGGCGCGCGCCGAACTTCCGTGCCATCAGGTCCTGCATGCCGCAGATCTCGCGCCGCTGCCCGGCGCGGGAGAGAGCGGGCAGGTAGGGGTGGTGCAGCGTGTGGTTGCCGAGGGTGGTGCCGAGGGCGCGCATGCGCCGGAAGTAGCCGTAGTGCGGGCGGATCTCGGCGTCGGTGAGGAAGGCCGTGTACGGGACGCGCAGCTCGCGCGTCATGCGCAGGAACGCGGGGTCCTGCTCGGCGCCGTCGTCGACAGTGAGGAAGACGACCCGGTCGCGGGTGGGGACGGTGGTGAAGACGGGCGGCAGGCCGTCCGCCCGGTGCCGCTCGACCTCGAAGCCCCTGCGGGTGGTGAGTACGGGCTTGCGGGCGGGCGGCGCGGGCGCGGTGAGCGGTGCTCGCGGAAGGCCCCAGCGGCGGGCGGCGGCCTGGAGGCGGGCGCGTTCGGCGGTGAGGCGGGTGGCGTACGCGTCGAGGGCGCGGGCGGCGGGCAGCCGCGGCGCCCGCCCTGCGGCGCCGGGTCCGGCGGCGCCCGCCGAGGGGGCGACCAGGGTGGACGGTGCGGCCGGGCGGGGTTCGGCGGCGCAGCCGCAGACGAGCGCGGCGGCGGCCAGCGCGGCGAGCGTCCCGCGCAGCAGCGGGCCCCGGGCGCGGAACGCCTCCGCGTGCCGTCGCGGGGCGGGCGGGACCGCGCGGCGGTCCTCTTGTCGTACTCGTCGCATGGCGCCGCATCCTCGCAGCTCAGAGCGGTGTCCTTGGGGGCGACACCAGCGCCGGGCGCGGAGCGTCCACCGACTGGCCCACAATGGGCCGGTGAGTGCCAAGCCCCCAGCCGATGTCCCCGCCGGTGCCTCCGCCGGCTCCTCCGCCGGTGACCCCGCCGGTGCCTCTGTAGGCGCCTTCGCCGCCCTGCTGACGCCGACCGGGCGCGCCCTGCTCGACGAGCTGCGCGACCACGACCCCGCGCGGGAGCTGGCGCTCGCCACCCGCCTGCGCCGCGACCACCCCGCGGAGCTGGTCTCGGCGGCGCTCGCGCAGGCGCGGCTGCGGCAGCGGGCGGCGGCGAAGTTCGGGGCGGACGCGGCCCGCATGTACTTCACGGCGAACGGCGTCGAGCAGGCCACCCGCACGTCCGTCGCCGCGCACCGGGCCGCCGCCTTCCGCGCGCTCGGCGTCACCTCGGTCGCCGACATGTGCTGCGGCATCGGCGGGGACGCGCTGGCGCTGGCCCGCGAGGGCGTACGCGTGCTCGCCGTCGACCGTTCCCCGCTGACCTGCGCGGTCGCCCGCGCCAACGCCGAGGCGCTCGGGCTCGACGGGCTGATCGAGGTGCGGGAGGCGGATGTGACGGACGTGGACACCTCCGCGTACGACGCCGTGTTCGTGGACCCGGCGCGGCGCGCGGGCGGGCGGGGCGGCGGGCGGATCTTCGACCCCGAGGCGTACTCGCCGCCGCTGTCCTGGGCGGTCGGCGCCGCGCTGAAGGCCCCGCACGCGGCGCTGAAGATCGCGCCGGGCATCCCGCACGAGGCGATCCCGGCCGAGGCGGACGCGGAGTGGATCTCCGACGGCGGGGACGTGAAGGAGGCCGTGCTGTGGTTCGGCACCGTGCCGGGGCGGATGCGGGCGACGCTGTTGCCGGGGGCGCGGGCCCTTGCCGGGCGGGGGTTGCCGGATCCTCAAGTACGGCCCGTGGGGCGGTACTTGTACGAGCCGGACGGGGCCGTCATCCGGGCGCATCTGGTCGCGGAGGTCGCCGAGGAGGTCGGCGGGGGGCTCATCGACGAGACCATCGCGTACGTCACCGCGGATGAGCTGCGGCCGAGTCCGTATGCCGCCGCTTACGAGATCACGGATCAACTGCCGTTCAACGTGAAGAAGTTGAAGGCGTTGCTGCGGGAGCGGGGGGTGGGGGTGCTGACGGTGAAGAAGCGGGGGTCGGCTGTCGAGCCGGAGGAGTTGCGGCGGAAGGTCATGCCGAAGCGGTACGGGAGTGCGGCCGTGACGGTGTTTCTGACCCGCGTCGATGGCGCCCCGAGCATGCTGGTGGGCGCCCCCGTGGGCTGACGACACGGGGCTCCACCCCGGACCCGGCTCCTCAATCGCCGGAGGGGCTCGGGTGTTCCTGTCGGCGGGGCTGACCTTTCCTGCCGATACTTCAGGCTGACGACACGGGGCTCCGCCCCGGACCCCGCTCCTCAATCGCCGGAGAGGCTTTCATTCGGGGGCTCGTGCCGGAGGGGCTGACCTTTCCGGCCGGCGCGTCAGGTGGACGTCACGGGGCTCCGCTCCTCAATCGCCGGAGGGGCTCTTATGTGGGGGCTCGTTGGTTGTGGCTCTGGTGTGGAGGAAGGCGCGTTCCTGTTCGTTGCGGGTGAGGGCCGCCGCCCGGTGGAACTCCCGCGCCGCCTCCTCCCGGCGGCCCAGCCGCTCCAGCAGGTCCCCCCGTACGCTCGGGAGCAAGTGGTAGTCCCGCAGGGCCGGTTCGGCGGTCAGCGCGTCGACCAGGGCGAGCGCCGGGGCCGGGCCCTCGGCCATCGAGACGGCCACCGCCCGGTTCAGCTCCACGACCGGTGACGGGCTGCGCGCGGCGAGCAGCGCGTACAGGGCGGCGATCTGGCGCCAGTCGGTGTCCTCGTAGCGGTGGGCGCGGGCGTGGCAGGCGGCGATGGCGGCCTGGAGGACGTAGGGGCCCGGCGGGCGGCCCGGGGCGACGGCCTCGGCGCGGGTGAGGGCGTCGAAGCCGCGGCGGATCAGCAGCGCGTTCCAGCGGGCGCGGTTCTGGTCCTTGAGCAGCACGGGCGAGCCGTCCGGCGCGGTACGGGCGGCGGAGCGCGAGAACTGGAGCTCCAACAGCGCGGCAAGGCCGTGCACTTCGGGCTCCTTCGGCATCAGCGACTGGAGCACGCGGGCCATGCGCAGCGCGTCCTCGCACAGCGCGGGCCGCAGATAGTCGTCGCCCGCGGTGGCCGCGTACCCCTCGTTGAAGACCAGGTAGAGGACTTCGAGGACCGAGCCGAGACGGGCCTCCCGGTCGGGCCCGTACGGCACTTCGAAGGCGACGTTCTTCGTGGCGAGGGCCCGCTTGGCGCGCACGACGCGCTGGGCGACGGTCGCCTCGGGCGCGAGGACCGCGCGGGCGATCTCGGCCGTGGTCAGGCCGCCGAACAGGCGCAGCGTCAGCGTGACGCGGGCCTCGGCGGAGAGCACCGGGTGGCAGCTCATGAAGACGAGCCGCAACAGGTCGTCGTCGATGTCGTCGGGGTCGTACGCGGCGAGGGCCCGCTCCTCGTACGCGAACTCCGTGGCCCGGCCGACCTCCTGGAGCTTGCGGGCGTAGTTCTCGCGGCGGCGCACGAGGTCGATCGCGCGGTGCTTGGCGGTGGCGGTGAGCCAGGCGCCCGGGTTGTCGGGCACGCCGGTGCGGGGCCACGCCTCCAGGGCGGCGACCAGCGCGTCCTGGGCGATCTCCTCCGCGATGCCGACGTCCCGTACGACGCGCGTCACCACGGCGATGACGCGGGGCGCCTCCATGCGGAAGACGGTCTCGATGGCGCGGCCCGCGTCGGTCTCGGCGTTCAGGGGGTCTGTCACCGGCCCATCACACACCGTGCGCGCCGCGCCGCCAAGCATCGCCCCCGGGACGGTGCTCAGCCCTCGGCGATCTCGCGGATCTCGGAGGTGACGGTCCAGAACTCCTCGTGGGCGCGCAGGAACCGCTTGGTCCACTCCAGCGCCTCCGCCTCGTCCTTGGCCTGGATCAGCGCGTAGCCGCCGACGACCTCCTTGGCCTCGGTGAACGGGCCGTCGGTGACGGTGATCTCGCCGTTCTCCCAGCGCACGCGCTTGCCCTGCGCGCTCGGGGTGAGGCCGGCCGTGTCGAGCAGCACGCCCGCCTTCGTCATCTCCTCGATGAGGGCGCCCATCCGCCGCATCAGCTCCTCGCTGGGGCCTTCGGGGGCGGTGCGCTCGTCGAGGCGGACCATGGTCAGGTAGCGGGGCATGACGTTCTCCGTCCGGTACGGGCCGCGCACTGCTCGCGGGGCCCTGTCATCCGTACGTCGAACGGGCCCGGCCGGGATCGACACCCGGCCGGAACTTTTTCCGGGTACTTCTCCGGGGAGTTCTCCGGGGACTCCTCCGCGGCCCGCCCGGGCGTCCGCTCAGACCTGCTCGAAGCGCCAGCGGTGGACCGGGCGGGTGAGCAGGCCGGCGGGCGGTTCGGGCAGCTCGGGGACGTCGGCGTCCGGCTCCGCGTCCCACCAGGTGATGACGAGGACGCGGTCCTGCGGGGCGCGGAACGTCTCCCGGCGCAGCGGCTCCGCCGCGAGCGGCTGCTCCTTGGCCCAGGCCAGCAGGTCACCGCCGGCGCCCTCGGCGGCGCGGGCCTCCCACATCAGTGCGAGCGTCACGAGTACAGGTTCTCCTTGCTGACCTCATGGACGTGGTCGTGGTGGTGGTGGCCGGGCACATGCGGCTCGGTCACCGGCAGGGAGGAGTCCGCGGGCAGGTCCCAGGACGAGGGCGTGCGGTTGCGGGCGACCATCTCTGCGCCGAGGGCGGCGACCATCGCGCCGTTGTCCGTGCACAGCTTGGGGCGCGGGACGCGCAGCCGGATACCGGCCCGCTCGCAGCGCTCCTCGGCGAGGGCCCGCAGCCGCGAGTTGGCGGCGACGCCACCGCCGATCATCAGGTGGTCGACGCCCTCGTCCTTGCAGGCGCGTACGGCCTTGCGGGTGAGGACGTCGACGACGGCCTCCTGGAACGACGCCGACACGTCCCGCACCGGCACGTCCTCGCCCGCCGCGCGCTTGGCCTCGATCCAGCGGGCCACGGCCGTCTTCAGGCCCGAGAAGGAGAAGTCGTACGCGGGGTCGCGCGGGCCCGTCAGACCGCGCGGGAAGGCGATCGCGTTCGGGTCGCCCTCCTTGGCGTAGCGGTCGATGACCGGGCCGCCGGGGAAGCCGAGGTTCAGCACGCGGGCGATCTTGTCGAACGCCTCGCCTGCCGCGTCGTCGATGGTCGCGCCGAGCGGGCGCACGTCGGAGGTGATGTCCGTGGACAGCAGCAGCGAGGAATGACCGCCGGAGACCAGCAGCGCCATCGTCGGCTCGGGCAGCGAGCCGTGCTCCAACTGGTCGACGCAGATGTGCGAGGCCAGGTGGTTGACGCCGTACAGCGGCTTGTCGAGCGCGTACGCGTACGCCTTCGCGGCGGAGACGCCGACGAGGAGGGCGCCCGCGAGACCGGGGCCCGCGGTGACCGAGATGCCGTCGAGGTCCTTGGCGCTGACCCCGGCGTCCTTGAGGGCGCGCTGGATCGTGGGGACCATCGCCTCCAGGTGGGCGCGGGAGGCGACCTCGGGGACGACACCGCCGAAACGGGCGTGCTCGTCGACGCTGGAGGCGACGGCGTCGGCGAGCAGGGTGGTGCCGCGGACGATGCCGACGCCGGTCTCGTCGCAGGACGTCTCGATGCCGAGGACGAGGGGTTCGTCAGCCATGGTTCTTCTCTTCGGTCGCTTCGGTCTCTACGGGCGCGTCGGTCTCTACGGGCGCGTCGGTCTCTACGGGCTTCTCGGGCGCCGCGGTCTCGTCGGGCGCCGCCGCGGTGATCAGGCGCATCACGAGCGCGTCCACGTTGCCCGGCTGGTAGTAGCCGCGGCGGAAGCCGATCGGCTCGAAACCGAACCGCTCGTACAGCTTCTGCGCGCGCGTGTTGTCGACGCGCACCTCCAGCATCACCTCGGCCGCCTCGAAGGCGGTCGCGTGCCGCAGCAGCTCGGTCAGCAGCCGGGCGCCGAGCCCGGTGCCCCACTGGTCGCGGGCGACGGCGATGGTCTGGACGTCGGCGGCGACCGCGTCGCCGTCCTCGGTGGCGGCGCCGGACGCGGCGAGGCCGCCGTAGCCGACGAGGCGGCCGTCGTCGTCATGGGCGACGACGTAGCGGCGGGTGGAGCCGATGCCGCGCGCGTGCGCCAGCTCGGACCAGAACATGCCGCGGGACCAGGCGTCGTCCGGGAAGAGGTCCTTCTCCAGCGCGAGCACGGCGTCGATGTCCCACCAGCGCATCTCGCGCAACTGTGCGGTCGCCGTCGTCACTGGGGGGTGACCACCTTGTAGTTCTTCGGGACCTGCGCGTCGGGGCGGCGCAGGTAGAGGGGGCGCGGTTCGAGCAGGTCCTCGCCGGCGGCCAGCCTCTCGGCGGCGAGCGCGGCGAGCGCCGCCGCGGACACGTGCTCGGGGCCGTGCGCGTCGGGGAACGTCTCCGGGTACAGCAGCGCGCCCGCGCCCACCGCGGGCAGGCCCGCGACCTGCTCGGCGATGTCCGCGGGCCGGTCGACGGCGGCCTCGGTGACACGGGTGCGGCGGTCGTCGTAGCGCGCCCAGTACACCTCCTTGCGGCGGGCGTCCGTGGCGACGACGAACGGGCCATCGACGTCGGTCGCGTACGCGAGGCCGTCGAGCGTGCACACGCCGTGCACGGGCACCTCCAGCGCGAGACCGAACGTGTCGGCCGTCATCAGGCCGACGCGCAGTCCGGTGTACGGGCCCGGGCCGACGCCCACGACGATGCCCGTGACGGCGTCCAGCGTGACGCCGGCCTCGCCGAGCACGCGGTCCACGGCCGGCAGCAGCAGCTCCCCGTGTCTGCGGGCGTCGACCTGACCCGACTCGGCGACGACGGCGGAACCGTCGTGCAGGGCGACGGTGACGGCGGGGGTGGCGGTATCCAGAGCGAGCAGAAGCACACGAACAGCCTACGGCGCCGCGGGGGCGTACACGTCCGCGCTCCGGCAACCCGGGGCGGGGCGCGGCGGCTGCTACCGTCAGCGCAGGTGTCGGACATGAGAGGCAGGATCCCCTGGTGGCACGGAGCAGCACCGGATTCGTGACCGCGCTGACGGCGGGCGCGCTGGCCGTGGTCGGCTTCCTCGCGTTCCAGGCGTCGGCGAGCGTGCCGTCGACCCTCACCCAGCCGAAGCAGAAGCCCTCCGCCTCCGCGTCGCCGCACTCCCCCCGGCACAAGACCGACGCGAAAGCCGTGCCGGCGCAGTCCGGCGCCGGGGACCGGGTCGTCTACGCGCTGAGCGAGCACCGCGTGTGGCTCGTCGGGCCCGGCAAGTCCGTCCGTACGTACGAGGTGACGCCGGGGACGGTGAATCCGCCGGCCGGGACGTACGCGGTGAACTCGCGGTCCGGGGCGATCACCGGGACGGACGGGGTGCCGATCGAGCACGTCGTGCGGTTCGCTTCGGCGGGCGGGGTCGTCATCGGGTTCAGCTCGGCGGTGGACGGGGCGACGGGGGAGCCGGATCCGTCCAAGCAGACCGGGGGGATTCGGCAGTCTCGGGCTGACGGCGACGCGATGTGGCAGTTCGCCACGATCGGCCGCAAGGTAGTAGTCGTCCCTTGACCTAATCGCCCCGGCGCGGGTGAGCGGTCGCCCCCGCCCGGCGGACACCCTCAACTTTCGTCGTGGCCGCTCGCGCAGTTCCCCGCGCCCCTGAGGGAGCGGGGCTCCGCCCCAGCTCCCCAGGGGAGGAGGCGGCGACGCAGTCGCCCCGACAGGGGCGCGGGGAACTGCGCGACCAGCCCCCACCCACCCGCGGACGAAGTACGACCCAGGGGCGCGGGGAACTGCGCGGGTTTGTTGGGGGCGGCCGCCGAAAAACCTGCCGTCAGCGGAGCGTCAGGGCGTTGGTCCAGCGCCCCCCAACCCCTTCGAGCCGCACGACGCGGACCTCGTCGGACGTATCCCCGACGGCCCGCTCGATCACCACCCGCAACCGCTCATCGGCCAGCTCCTCCACCTTCCCGTCCCCCCACTCCACGACCACGACGGACTCCGGCAGGGAGACATCCAGGTCGAGGTCCTCCATCTCGTCGAGCCCGCCGCCCAGGCGATACGCGTCGACATGCACGAGCGCCGGCCCCGCCCCCAGCGAGGGATGCACCCGGGCGATCACGAACGTCGGAGACGTCACCGCCCCGCGCACCCCGAGCCCCTCCCCGAGCCCCCGCGTGAGCGTCGTCTTGCCCGCGCCCAGCTCCCCCGTGAGCATGACGAGGTCCCCGGGCCGCAGGAGCGCGGCCAGTTTCCGCCCCAGATCCTGCATCTCGGCCGGTGAGCCGATGGTGAGGGTGAGGGTGGATACGGGGGTGTGCGGTGCTGCCGGTGTCTCCATGGCACCCCACGGTAGCGCCGCCGCTCACACCGCCGCGCCGCGCGCCTTCTCCTTGGCCCGGGCGAGCAGATCGGCCAGCCGGTCGGTGACGGCCTCGGGGTGTTCGAGCATGACGAGGTGCCCGGCGTCGGGCACGAGCACGAACTCCGCGTCGGGCAGCAGCGCGGCGATGGCCTCGCTGTGCTCGCTCGGGGTGACGAGGTCGCCCTCCCCGGCGAGGACGAGCGTGGGCAGGCCGGTGAAGCGGGCCAGCGCGGCGGTCTTGTCGTGGTCCTGGAACGCCGGGTAGAACTCGGCGACGACGTCGATGGGCGTGCTCTCGATCATCCGCTCGGCGAACCGGGCGATGGCCGGATCGACGTCCCGGGACGCGAACGAGTACCGCTTGATGACCCCGGCGAAGAGATCGGCGGTGGCCCGGCGACCCTTCTCGACCCAGTCGGCGCGCCGCCCGAGCGCCTTGAGCACGCCCGGCAGCACCCTGCGTACCGCGTTGACCCCGGCGACGGGCAGCCCGTAGTTGACCTCGCCGAGCCGCCCGGAGGACGTGCCGACGAGGGCGACGCCGACGACGCGGTCGCGGATCAGCTCGGGGTACTGGTCGGCGAGCGCCATGACGGTCATGCCGCCCATGGAGTGGCCGACGAGGACGAGCGGGCCCTCGGGCGCGGCCGCGTCGATGACGGTCTTCAGGTCGTGCCCGAGCCGGTCGATGGTGACGGGCTCGCCGCCGTCCCGCTGTCCGGCGCCGCGCCCGGAGCGGCCGTGGCTGCGCTGGTCCCAGTAGACGCTGCGTACGACACCGCGCAGGGCCTGGCGCTGGAAGTGCCAGGAGTCCTGGTTCAGGCAGTAGCCGTGGCTGAAGACGACGGTGACGGGGGCGGGGGCGCGGCGCCCGAACAGCCGGCGCCTGCGCGCCCCGCTGCCCTCGCGCTCGGCGCCCGCGTCGTCGATCTCGTCGACCTCGTAGTACAGCTCCGTGCCGTCCTGCGCGTACGCCTTGCCGGGTGTCCCGCGCAGCGAGCCGTAGGGCGCGGACGCGTCGAGGGCGAGGCGGGCCTTGCGGCGCATGCCGCGTCCGACGGTGAGCCGTTCGACGGCGACCCCGGCGGCGGCGCCCGCCGCGACGACGCCTATCGCCGCGCCGGCGAGCCCGGCGCGCCGCCAGCTCCCGGCGGCCGCTGAGGCCACCGCGTCGGCGACGGCCCCGGTGGCCGGTGCGCTGCTCTCGCTCACGTGCCGCTCCCTCGTTCCTGCCCTGCCTGCCCTTTTCCCCCGCGTACGGGCGTCACACGGGCCCGGGGCCCGGCGCCCGCCCGCGCGGACGGCGCCCTCACGCGTGCGGCGCCTCGTCCACGTAGACGCGCGGGACCCGCGGTCCGATCCGCGTGACGATCTCGTACGCGATGGTGCCCGACGCCGCCGCCCAGTCCTCGGCGGTCGGCTCGCCCCGGTCACCGGGCCCGAACAGCACCGCGTCGTCGCCGGCCTCGGGCGTGTCGCCGCCGAGGTCCACGACGAACTGGTCCATCGCCACGCGCCCCGCGACCGTGCGCCGCTTGCCGCCGATGAGGACGGGGCCGGTGCCTGAGGCGTGGCGCGGGATGCCGTCCGCGTAGCCGAGGGGGACCAGGCCGAGGGTGGTGTCGCCGGGGGTGACGTAGTGGTGGCCGTAGCTGACGCCGAGGCCGCCGGGCGCGTGCTTGACGAGCGCGAGGGACGCGGTGAGCGTCATGACCGGGCGCAGTCCGAAGTCGGCCGGGGTGCCCAGCTCGGGCGCGGGCGAGATGCCGTACATGGCGATGCCCGGGCGGACGAGGTCGAAGTGGGTCTCGGGGAGGGTGAGGGTGCCCGGCGAGTTGGCGATGTGCCGGACCTCGGGGGTGACGCCGGCGGCCTCCGCGTCCGCGACCATCGTGCGGAAGGTGGCGAGCTGGGCGGCGATGGAGGGGTGGCCCGGCTCGTCGGCGCAAGCGAAGTGGGACCACAGGCCGGTGACGGTGACCAGGCCCTCGTGCTGCGCGGCGAGCGCCTCACGGACCAGCTCGGGCCAGTCGGCGGGCAGGCAGCCGCCCCGTCCGAGGCCGGTGTCGGCCTTGAGCTGGATACGGGCGGCGCGGCCCGCCTCGCGCGCGGCGGCGCACACCTCGCGCAGCGCCCACAGGCCGCTGACCGACACGTCGATGTCGGCCTCGATCGCCTCGCGCCAGGGCCCGCCGGGCACCCACAGCCAGCACAGGACGCGGCCGGTCAGCCCGGCGGCGCGCAGCTCCAGGGCCTCTTCGGGGGTGGCGGTGCCGAGCCAGTCGGCGCCTGCCTCCTTGGCGGCGCGGGCGACCGGGAGCATGCCGTGCCCGTACGCGTCGGCCTTGACGACGGCCATGAACGCGGCCCCCGGCGCGTGCGCGCGCAGGGACCGGACATTGGCCTTCAGCGCGGCCAGATCGATCTCCGCGCGGGCGCGGAGCGGGGCAGTCACGTTCTCGTTCATCGTGCGCCCAGTCTCTCAGAGGGGTCGGACAGCCCCTCAGGTGCCGGGCTCGCGCCGACGGTGGCGGGCGGCGCCGGGCGTGGGCGGGGCGGCCCGGCGGGCAGGCGGGCGCGCTGGGTGGTCCCCCGAAAAGCGGTGGCGTCGCCGCCCGCGTCTAGGTAGCGTAGGCAAAAACCTAGGGCTCCTAGGTTCGTAGGTTCGTACGGAGGGACGCGCGCGGATGATGGCCAGGGCGGGGCTGACGAGGGAGCGGGTGGTGGCGGCCGCCGCCGACCTCGCGGACGTGGTCGGCTTCGACCAGATCACCGTCGCCGCGCTCGCCCGCGGCTTCGGCGTGAAGGACGCGAGCCTGTACGCGCACGTGCGCAGCCTCGCCGATCTGCGCACCCAGGTCTCCGTCCGCGCCGGGCTCGACCTCGCCGACCGGATCGCGGACGCCCTCGCGGGCCGCTCCGGGCGCGCCGCGCTCACCGCGTTCGCGCACGCGTACCGCGACTTCGCCCTCGCCCACCCCGGGCGGTACGCGGCGACGCAGGCCGAGCTGCCCGCCTCCGCCCTGGACGAGCACCCGGGCCTGCTGCGCAACCTCACCTGCACCGAGGCCCTGCTGCGCGGGTACGGGCTGGCCGAGCCCGACCTCACCGACGCGGGCCGCCTGCTGCGCAGCACGTTCCACGGCTTCGTGTCGCTCGAACTCGCGGGCGGCTTCCGGCACACGCGCGAGGTGGACGTGACCTGGGACCGCTCCCTCACCGCCCTGCACACGACCCTGACCCACTGGCCCGGCCCGGAGGACGACGCATGAGCACGGCACCGACCACGCACCGGCTCCACGTCCCCGGCGCGACCCTCCACCACGAGGTGCGCGGCAGCGGCCCCACACTGCTCCTGCTGCCCGGCGCGGGCGGCGACGCGGCGGCCACCGTCCCGCACCTGCCGTCCCGGCCCGCGACCCTGCTCGCCGACCGGCTCGGCGCCCCGCTCGTCACGTTCCCTGGCGCGCACAACGGCTGGTCCACGCACCCCGCACAAGCCGCCGACCTGCTTCGCAGGCACCTTCTGGGGGAGACTCGATGACATGCGCACTGCTTACGACGTGGAGACGGTCAGGGACGCCGAACGCGCGCTGATGGCACGCCTGCCCGAAGGGGCCCTCATGCAGCGGGCCGCCGCCGGGCTCGCCGCCGCCTGCGCCGACCTGCTCGGCAAGGTGTACGGGGCCCGGGTCACGCTCCTCGTCGGCTCCGGGGACAACGGCGGCGACGCCCTGTACGCGGGCGCCCGCCTCGCCCGGCGCGGCGCGGGCGTCACGGCCGTCCTGCTCTCGCCCGAGCGGGCGCACACGGGCGGCCTGCGGGCGCTGCGCGCGGCGGGCGGCACGGTCGTGGACGGCGAGGCGGAGGCGGCCCTCACGGCGGTCGGCCGCGCCGATCTCGTGCTCGACGGCATCGTCGGCATCGGCGGCAAGGGCGGCCTGCGGCCCCGCGCCGCGCAACTGGCCGAGGCCGCGCGCGGGCCCGTCGTCGCCGTCGATCTGCCGAGCGGCGTCGACGCGGACACCGGCGAGGTCCACGGGGACGCCGTGCGTGCCGATCTGACGGTCACCTTCGGCACGTACAAGCCCGGCCTGCTCATCGACCCGGCGCACGAGTGCGCGGGCGCGCTGCGGCTCGTCGACATCGGGCTCGAACTGCCCGTCGCCGACGCGCGGGTGGAGGCGCTCCAGGACGCGGACGTGGCCCGGCTGCTGCCCCGGCCGTCCGGCGAGAGCGACAAGTACCGGCGCGGGGTCGTCGGCGTCGTCGCCGGCTCGGCCCGCTACCCGGGGGCGGCGGTCCTCTCGGTCGCGGGGGCGCTGCACGGGGGTGTCGGCGCGGTCCGTTACGTGGGGCCGGCCGCCGACGCGGTGATCGCCCGCTTCCCCGAGACGCTGGTGTCGGCGGGGCCGCCGGCGCGGGCGGGGCGCGTGCAGGCGTGGGTCGTCGGGCCCGGGCTCGGCGACGACGACTCCGGGCTCGCGGACGTCCTCGCCTCCGATGTGCCGGTGCTCATCGACGCGGACGGGTTGCGGCTGGCCGACGCGGAGGCCGTACGCGGGCGGTCCGCGCCCACGCTCCTCACGCCCCATGCCGGGGAGGCGGCGGCGCTTCTCGGCTGCGCGCGTGAGCGGGTCGAGGGGCAACGGCTCTGGGCGGTACGGGAGTTGGCCCGGCAGTTCGACTGCACCGTGCTGTTGAAGGGCTCCACCACGCTGGTGGCGTCCGCCGGTTCCGGGGTCGTCCGGGTCAACCCCACGGGGTCCGCGTGGCTGGCCACGGCCGGGAGTGGTGACGTGCTGTCCGGGCTTGCGGGGGCGTTGCTCGCGGCGGGGCTGGCGCCTCTCGACGCGGGTTCTGTGGGCGCGTATCTCCACGGTCTGGCGGCGCGCCAGGCGTCCCGGGGCGGTCCCATCACGGCCCCCGACGTAGCGAACGCCCTCCCCCAAGCCTGGCCCACGTAACCACCAGCTCCCCGCGCCCCTAGGCAGGCGGGCGGCCCCGCCCGGTGGGTCACCTCGACTCTCGTCGTGGCTAGTCGCGCAGTTCCCCGCGCCCCTAGGTGAGTGGGTGGCCCCGCCCGGTGGCTTTCCTCGACATTCGTCGTGGCTGATCGCGCAGTTCCCCGCGCCCCTGGAGGCGGGGCTTCGCCCCTGCCTCCCCCGATAGAGGTAGCGCACGAAGTGCGCACCGAAGGGGCGCGGGGAACT
>NZ_JBVKBC010000028.1:0-88660 GCF_055639095.1 Streptomyces sp. NPDC107550 | reverse complement strand
TCCCAGCCCCTCCGGCGATTGAGGAGCGGGGGCTGGGGCGGAGCCCCAGAGTGCCGGGTGCGTCGTGGCCGAGCGCGCAGTTCCCCGCGCCCCTGGCGGGGCTCAGGCTTCCGGGGCTGTGGTGCGGGAGCGGAGTTCTTTGATGGCTCGGCGGCGGGCCAACCGGTGCTGGCGGCGGATCTGCGCCTCCTGATACCGCCGCCGGTCCCGATCCGTCTCGGGGATGACAGGAGGCACCGCCCGCGGCTTCCCGTCCGCGTCCACCGCCGCGAACACGAGATACGCGGACCCGACCTGCTGCGCGGGCGCCGACTCGTTCCACCGCTCCGCGAGCACCCGCACCCCCACCTCCATGGAGGTCCGCCCGGTCCAGTTGACCTGCGCCTTCACGTGAACAAGGTCACCCACGCGCACCGGCTCCAGGAACGCCATCTCGTCCATGGAGGCGGTCACGGCAGGCCCCCCGGAGTGCCGCCCGGCAACCGCCCCCGCCGCGTCGTCGACGAGTTTCATGATCACGCCGCCGTGCACGGTGCCGAGGAGATTGGTGTCGTTGTGCGTCATGATGTGCGACAACGTGGTCCGGGATGCTGCGGTCGGCTTGCCCGGAATATCGGATTCCGCGCCGAGGGCCTGGTCTGTCATGCCACCCACCATATGCGCGCGACGTTTGTGTCAGCTCTGCAACAGCACTGGCCCGATTCGCTCCGCGGGCTTGTGGCGCCCACCTGAGGACGCGGCACACTGAGCCCATGAACGATTGGCCCGAGGGGTTCAGCGACAGGCAGCAGGGTGCCGGCGCCGGCGGTGGCTACGGCCGTGGCAGCGCGAGCGCGCGCCCCGAGGGCGCCCGTGTCATGCGTCACGTCCAGCGTCCGGTGCCGCAGCAGCCCGGCTACGACGACGGGGGGTACGACGACCTGTACCGCGACCAGCGCGGGGGCGGCAGGGCCTCGTACGACAGCGGCTACGACAGCGAGTACAACACCGGGCAGGTCTACGGCCAGCCCGCGCACCGCCCCGGCGGAGGTGGCGGCGGCGGTGACTACGGCCCGCCGACCGGCCGCCCCGCCCGCACGCCGAACTGGCGCAAGCGCATCAAGTGGACGGCGATCACGGTCGTCACCGTGGTGGTCGTCACGTCGATCGGCACGTATTTCTGGGCCGACTCCAAGCTCAACCGCGACGTCGACCTCGCCAAGGTCATCAACCGGCCCGCGACCGGCGCCGGCACGAACTACCTGATCGTCGGCACCGACAGCCGCGAGGGCATGAGCAGCGCCCAGAAGAAGGACCTGCACACCGGTTCCGCCGAGGGCAAGCGCACGGACACGATGATGATCCTGCACGTCGGTGGCAACGGCGACACGCTCGTCTCCCTCCCCCGCGACTCCAACGTGGTGATCCCCTCCTACAAGGGCGCCGAGTCCGGCAAGACGTACCCCGCCACCGGCCGCACCACGAAGCTCAACGCCGCGTACGCGGAGGACGGGCCGACGCTGCTCGTCCGTACCGTCGAGGCCAACACGGGCCTGCACATCGACCACTACGCGGAGATCGGCTTCGCCGGGTTCGCCAACATCGTGGACGCGGTCGGCGGCGTCGACATGACCCTGAAGGAAGGCTTCAAGGACAAGTGGTCCGGCGCCGACTTCAAGGCCGGCAAGCAGACCCTCAACGGCAAGCAGGCCCTCGCCTTCGTCCGCACCCGGCACGCCTTCGCCGCGTCCGACCTGCAGCGTACGAAGAACCAGCAGGCGTTCCTCGGGGCGCTGGCCCACAAGGTGTCGTCGCCGGGCACGATCATGAACCCCTTCAAGCTCTACCCCACGATGGGCGCCGGGCTCGACTCGCTCATCGTCGACAAGGACATGAGCCTGTGGGACCTCGGCTCGATGTTCATGGCGATGAAGGCGGCCAACGGCGGCGACGGCAAGTCGATGAACATGCCGGTCAGCGGCAGCGTCGGCGGCAACCTGGTCTGGGACAAGGCCAAGGTCAAGCAGCTCGTGGACCAGTTCAACAACGACGAGAAGGTCACAGTCTCCAGCAACTGACACCTCACCCGCGGGCCCGGCCAGGTGCCGGGCCCCTCGAACGTGACCCTCATGAGCCCCCGCCGTAGTCCTCGTACAGGTCCGCGATGAGGGCGAGGAGGGCTTGGGTGCGGTGGGGGTCCTCCGTGCGGGTGCGCAGGGTCTCGTGGAGGGCCGTGAGGCGGGCGATGGCCTTCGGGTCGCGGGCGCGGACGTCGTCCAGGAGCGGGGACGTGGTCAGGTCCAGGCTCTCGGTGAGCAGCGGGCGGGTGCGCGCGGCGGGCGGGGCCGGGTCGGGGGCGGCGAAGCCGTGCGTCAGATGGCGGGCCGGGTCGGTCAGGCTCCAGCCGACGACGGTGCCGTCCTGGACGAGGAGGGCCACGTCGGGCGCGACGCCGATGCGGGCCTGGAGCGGCGCGTCGAGGACGTCGAGGTCGCGCAGGCAGGTCAAGGCCGTGTCACCGGGCGCCCGGCACAGTTCCGTGGCCGGTTCCAGGCGGAAGTCCCGTGCCTCGTCCGCGCGCAGCCCGCCCGGCCGCGCGAGCGGAAGCTCCGGGACGCGTGCGCGGTCCTCGGCGTCGGCGGTCTCGTACGGGAGCTGGAAGGCGAGGCCGACGAGGCGGCGGTCCCGCGGGTCGAACCTCGCCTCGTCGGGCGCGTCCCACAGCCAGTCCTGGCTGCCGAAGGTCGAAAGCTGGAACCGCTCCTGCTCCTCCACGCTCGCGTAGGCCGCCACGCGCACCCGCTGCCCGGCGAAGTCGAAGCGCGGGGCGACGGTGAGCGGTTCGCCCGTCACGGTCGCCGTCCAGTCGTCGTCGAAGGTCAGTTTCACGGTGAATGCCGCCTCATCGAATCTGTTCCGCCGGTGCCACGAAGCCGTTCTTCGCCGGAATCCTGCCTTCCACGACATCGGCGTGGGTAATCGGGCTGCCGGGATCGCTGGGCAGGCCGCCCAGTGCCTTCGCCCCGGACTCGCCCTTGATCCCGGAGGGCCCGTACGCCGTGATCGCGTTGCCCGCGCCCGCGCCGCCGCCCTCGGTGACGACGACGTCCTCGCCCTGACGGAAGATCAGCCGGCCGCTGCCCGCCGTCGAGTGGTACACCGCGTCGGGGTTCTTCAGGATGTCGAGCACCCGCTCGTCGCTGAAGCCGTGCCGGGTGTCGCCGTGGTAGTTGCCGCTCTTCTTGAACTTGCCGTCCTCCGCGCGCTGGATGACGTCCTCCGCCGTCTGGTGCGCCTTGACGCGGGCCTGGGCGGCCTTCTCCTCCTTCGTGTACTTGGGCATCAGGCCCAGCGGGTCGCATCCCGCGTTCGGGTTGCCGACGTACGTGACGGGGTTGGGGGCGGGGGCGAGGCCGAGGGGGTCGGGTGAGACGTAGCGGCCGGTCTCGGGGTCGTAGTGGCGCAGGCAGTTGTAGTGCAGGCCCGTCTCGGGGTCGTAGTACTGGCCCGGGAAGCGCAGGGGCGTGTAGGCGGTGCTGTCGCGGGACCAGGCGGTCGTGCCCCACAGGGTGGCGCGGGAGCGCCAGGCGACGGCGCCGGACTCGTCGACGAGTTCGGTGGGGGTGCCGACGAGGTCGGTGGCGATGGCGAAGAAGCGGCGGTCGATCTCGGCCTGGGCGCTGTCCGCGCCGAGGATGCGCTCGGTCTGGGCGAGGGGGACGACGTCGCGGTGGTCCCAGGTGAGGGCGACGACGGACGGCGCGTCCGGCCGGTGCTCCGTCTGCTCGCACAGGGTCAGGCCGTCCCAGGTGAACCGGGTCTCCTCGGCGACCGTCTCGCCGTCGGGCGCCAGGCGCTGCTTGGCCGTACGGCGGCCGAGCGGGTCGTAGCGGTAGCGCCAGCGGGTGCCGTCGGGGGTGGTGACGGAGGTCAGGCGGTTCTCCGTGTCCCAGGTGTAGCGCCAGGTGTCGGGCTTGCGGGACAGGCGGGTCTTCTGGCGCAGGGTGATCCGGCCGAGCGCGTCGTGCTCGAAGCGGGTGGCTCCGGCGCGGGTGACGGTGGTGCCGGTGTAGGCGCGCTCGCCGGTGGCGGCCTGGCCCGGGTGGCGTTCGGGCCAGGCGGCGGCGGTCTGGTTGCCGGCGTCGTCGTACGCGTACCGCTCGCTCCAGCCGCGGGCGTGGACGGCGGTGACCCGGCCCGCCGCGTCGAGGTCGAAGGTGCGGGTGCCGGCGAGCCCGTCGGCGACGGCCAGCAGATGCCCGTCGGCGCGGTAGGAGTAGGCGCGGGTGTTGACGGCGCGGCCGCCGGCGGTGACGCGCTGTTCGGCGAGGCGGCCCGCCGCGTCCCAGGTGGAGGCGAGGGTGACGGCGTCGCCGAGGGCCCGGGTCAGCTCCCGGCCCGCCGCGTCGTGCGTGAAGTCGATCCGGCGTCCGCCCGTCGTCAGCCGCTCGGGCAGGCCCCGGTCGTCGTAGGCGTAGGAGGTGACGTGCCCGGTGGGGGTGGTGCGGCTCTTGCGGCGGCCCAGCGCGTCGTACGTGTAGACGATGGCGCGGCCGTCGACCAGTTCCGTCTTCACCAGGCCCCGGCGGTCGTACTGGTAACGCAGGTCGGTGTCCGGGGCGGTCGCCTCCAGGAGCCGTCCGGCGCCGTCGTAGGCGTACGTCGTCACCCGGCCGTCGACGTCCTTCTCGACCACCTGGCCGAGCGGGTCGCGGGTGAAGGCGATGGTGCCGCCGAGCGCGTCCGTGCGCTCCGCGAGGCGGCCCTCGGCGTCAAGGCGGTAGCGGAGCACCCGCCCGTCGAAGTCGCTCTCCTGGACGAGGTTGCCCGCCGCGTCGTAGGCGTAGTCCCAGGTCAGGCCCTGCGGGTTGGTGACGCGGGTGAGGTGCAGATCGGCGTCGTGCGTGAACTCGTAGCGGGCGCCGTCGGGGCCGGTGCGGGCCAGCGGCAGGTCGAAGTGCGTGTACGCGAAGCGGGTGACGGCGCCGGTCGCGTCGGTGTGGGTGAGGCAGTTGCCCTCGCCGTCGTAGGTCCACGACTCGCTCGCGCCGTCGGGTCCGGTGCGGTGGGCGAGCTGTCCGTCGGCGTCCCACACGTACGTGGTCACCGCCCCGGCCGGATCGACGGTGCGCACCGGGCGGCCCAGCGCGTCGCGTTCGGTGCGGGTGACGCCGCCCGCCGGGCCGGTGACCTGCACGGGCAGCCCGGCCGCGTCGCACACGAGGTGCGTGGTCGCGCCGAGCGGGTCGGTGACGGAGGTGAGCCGCCCGGCCCGGTCGTACGTGTAGTGCGTGGTCGCGCCCGCCTCGTCGGTGACCGAGGTGTGGTTGCCGCGCTCGTCGTACGTGTGGATCCGGCGCGTGCCGTCCGCCTGCACGACCTCCACCGGAAGCCCGAACTCGCCGCGCACGGTGCGCAGTTCGCTTCCGTCGGGGCGCAGCGCCCGGACGAGCCTGCCCTCCGCGTCGTACGAGAAGGACGTGGTGTGCCCGAGCGCGTCGGTGCGCGCCACCTGCCGGCCGTGCCCGTCGTACGCGTACCGGGTGGTGTTCCCGAGCGGGTCGGTGACCGCGAGGAGGCGGCAGCCGGGGCCGAAGACGTGCCGGGTCGCGTGCCCCTGCGCGGTGGTGAGCGTCGTGGTGGTGCGGCCCGTGTCGGGGTCGGGGCCGGTGTAGGCGAGGGTGATCTGGACGTGCCCGGCCTCGCCGCCCTCGGCGACGACGCGGTCGCGGTCGTCGTACACGTAGTCGTAGCGGCTGTCGTTGGAGTCGATCCACGCGGTGACGCGGCGCCGCTCGTCGTAGACGAAGCGGGTGGTGGCGCCGGACGGCTTGGTGACGGTCGTGAGGTCGCCGTCGTCGTAGCCGTACGTCATCAGCGGCAGGTCCGCGCCGCCCGCGCCCGCCCCGGCCAGCGACAGGCCGGTCAACAGGCCGTCCGTGAAGGCGAGTCGTACGGTCCTGCCCGCCTCGTCGGTGAGCGCGCTCGGCACGCCGTCCTCGTCGCGCAGGACCGTCACGCGGTTGCCGCCACGGTCGGTGACCGAGGTCAGCCAGGCGCGGCCGTCGCCGCCTGGCTCGCTGTCGGCGGGGGCGCCGAACCGGAAGACCAGGCCGCTGTCCGGGTCGCTCAGCGTGTAGTCGCCGCCGGGCTCCCGGGCCAGTTCGGTGCGGCGGGCGCCGTCGACGGGCCCGGTGGGCACGCCGGGCACGGGGTGCGGGTACGCGACGAGCAGCCCCTCGGCGGTGACGTGCACGACGCCGATCTCGTCCACGTCCAGGCGCTCGTCCACGGTCGACGTCCAGGCGGGCCCCATGAAGCGGCCGACCGCGCAACCCGACTCCGTACGGCGCGTGAAGACCAGCGGCAGCAGGCCCGGCAGGACGACGTCGGTCTGTGGCAGGAACATCTTGCCCGTCGCCAGGTCGACCGGGTCGCCGCCCTTCTCCCGGTCGCCGTCCGGGGTGCGGTGGCTGCCCTCGGGGTCCTCGTCCAGCAGGCGGCGCGCGCGGCCCGCGTCGGCCACGTCGTCCGCGACCCGCGCCGCCTTCGCCGCGCCCGCCGCCTCCTTGGCCAGCCGGGCGGCCTTCACGGCGGCGCCGGAGCCGCCCGTCGCGGCGGTCAGCGCCAGATCGGGTATCAGCCGGCCGAACCCCTCGGCGGGGTCCTTCATGAAGTCCTCGACCATGCGCTTGCCGGTGCCCACCGGGTCGTTGGCGGCGACCACGAGCCCCGCGGCGAGGCTGTTGAGGTTGGTGGCGAACTCGGCGGGGTGCGTGATGTTGTACGGGTCCAGCGGGTTGAGGCCGCGCGCGAAGTTCACGATGCCGGCGGCGCCCTTGATGATGCCGCCGCCGACGTGGTCGCCCATGAGCTGCATCTCCTGGGCGCCGTCCGCGAGTTGCTGCCCGTACGAGGGCTTCTCGGGGGCCAGGTCGCGGGCGGCCTTGACGGCGGAGGACGCGGTCGCCGCCGCCGTGTTCCGCTGCTTGCGGGCCTCGGCGAGGATGTCCTGCGCCTCCTGCATCAGCTTCTTGCCCGGGTCGTCGAAGGTCGCGGCGGGCCGGGGCGGCAGAGACTGAGGGTCGCGCTTGTCGGCGGGCTGCGCGTTGTACTTGTCGACGGCCTTGTTGAACGCGTCGACCTTCTCGCGGTGGGCGTCGGCGGCGGCCTCGGACGCCTTGGTGCCCTCCTTCCACTTGTCGATCGCCGTCTGCGCCTGGCCCTGGGCCCAGGTGACGGTGCCCGCGAAGTTCTCCAGGGCGCTCGCGGCCTTCTCGCAGGCGTCGGCACCGGTGAACCACTTGGGCGGCTGCTTCGCCACCGCCTTGCGCAGCGCGTCGGCGGCCTCGCCCTTCAGCTCCGCCGACGACAGGCCCTTGATGCCGTCGCCCGTGGTGTCGAACGACTTTTGGAACGCCCGCAGTTGGGCCGCCCGGTCGAGAAGGGTGCTCGGGCTGCCGTAGATGAGCTTCGTCTTGTCCTCGGTCTGCCCGAGGTCCATCTCGTCGACCTCGGCGCCCATCCGGTTGGCGACCGAACGGGACTGCTCGCGCACCCAGTCCGCGCCGGACTCCCAGCCGATGTCCTTCAGCCGGTCGGCCGTCCAGTCGCCCGCGTCCTCGACCCGGTCGCCGAGCCATTCGACGCCGTCCTCGACCGCGTCCTCGACGGAGTCGGGCGTCAGGTCGCTGATGATGTCGCCGAGTCCCACGGTCAGTTCCCCCCGGTGTCGCTCTGCTGCTGGGCGCGCTGCTCGGGCGAGGGCCCGAGCGTGTCGTCCAGCGCCTTGTCCCACTGCTCGTCGGAGATGCCGAGCGCGTCCTTCAGCACCTCCGAGCGCTGACCGCCCTGCCCCTCGGTGAGCAGGCTGCGGCCGGTGTCCTTCCAGGTCTGGCCCATCTCCTGGCCCGCCTTGTCCCAGGACTCGGCGCTCCAGTCCGGGTCCAGGAAGTCGGGCTTGACCACGTCGCCCCAGCCCTGCCGGGCGATCTCCTCCTCGCTCGCGTACGGGCTGCCGCCCGCGATCGAGTTGACGCCGACCTTGAGGGCGCCCTGCACGTACTGGTCGTGCTCCCACTGGGTGCCGGCGGCGAGACCGAGGCGGCCGGCGAGTTCGCTGGCGTCGTGGACCAGGGCGCGTACGCCCCACTCCCAGCGCTCGCAGAAGTCCTCGAAGTCCTCGGCGAGACCGTGGTGGCCGGTCTCCATGCCGGTCATCGACAGCTCCGAGAAGCCCTTGCCCATCACCGAGCCGGTGGCGCCGCCGAGGTCGCCGAGCTGGTCGATGGTCGCGCCGAGGCCCTTTGTGAACTTGCCGACGGCCTCCTTGCCGAAGCGCAGGTCCGCGCCGTCACCGGCCATGTGCCGTGCCCTTCTGTACGGGGTGGTCCGTCTGTGCGGGGCGGTCCACGGCTGCGGGGGGCGGGACGATTCCGGTGACCGGCGGGAAGAACATCGCGCCGTCCTCGGTGGCGATGTCCACGGCCAGGCCGGCCGGTTCGTCGAGCGCCGGGATGATCTCGTCCGTCAGGCGGGCGCCCAGGAGTACGGCGTAGTCGAGGGGCTCGGGGTCGGCCTTTTCGCTGGTCCGTTTCAGCGCGAAACGAGCGAGGGCGGACTCGTCCGTGAACGCGCAGTACCAGCGGATGCCTCCGGCGTGGGTGGACCACAGGGTGCCGGTGCCTGTCAGGGGGACGAGGAGGGGGGTACGGCGCATCTCGCCCACCAGGGCGCGGGGGTCGCCCCTGCCTTCTCTTCGGTCCCTGATTTTCTCGGCCAGAGGCGGGGTGTGCGGGTGGGTGTGGTCCACGGGGCCCCTTCTCGACGGTTGCGCTCTCCGCTCTGAGGACGCGCAACTCCGCTTGCGGGGTTCCCGGGGCGCCGGGGGCGGCGGGGATGTGCCTCGGGTGCGGCCCCGGTGGGGCTTCTCGCGCAGTTCCCCGCGCCCCTCATGGAGTTGACTTGAGCGCCAACTTCCAGCCCCTCCGGTGATTGAGGAGCGGGGGCTGGGGCGGAGCCCCAGAGTGCTGGGTACGTCGTGGCTGGGCGCGCAGTTCCTCGCGCCCCTTGCGGGGCTCATCTCAGCGCCGGTCAATTCAAGCCCCTCCGGCGATTGAGGAGCGGGGGCTGGGGCGGCGCCCCAGAATTCCGGGTACGTCGGAAGGTGGAGTAGATGGAGAGTGCTGTTGTCATGGGGGCCGCCGGGGGCGTGGGGCGGGCCGTTGTGCGGGCGCTGATCCGGGACGGAGTCCGCGTCGTCGCCGTCGACCAGAACCCCGCCGTACGGACGCTGACGGACGCCACCCCCGTCGTGGGCGACGCCACGGACCCCGAGTTGATCGCCCATGCCTACGACCAGGCCCCGGAGCCCCCGACCACCCTCGTACACGCCCTGCTCCACGAACTCCGCGCTCCCCTAGCTGAAGTGACGGCAAGTCAGTGGCACCGCGTGTTCGACGTGGGCCTGGTGTCGGCCTGGCAGGCGGCAGCCGAACTCGTCCGGCGCAAGCCCGCCGGCACGCCCGCCTCCGTGGTCCTGGTCGGCTCGGTCCACGCCCACGGAGCCGTACCGGAGTGCGCCCCCTACGCCGTGGCGAAGGCGGGCCTGGCCGCGCTGGCCCGGGCGGCGGCGACGGAGTGGGGCCCGCTCGGGGTCCGTACGAACGTCGTGGAGCCCGGCTTCGTGGCGATCGAGCGCAACGCCCACCGCTGGCAGGACCCGACAGAACGCGCCCGCGTGCAGGCCGCGTACCCGCTGGGCCGGCTCTGCTCCCCCGAGGAGGTCGCCGAGGTCGTCGCCTTCCTGGCGGGGCCCGCGTCCAGTTACGTCAACGGCACCTGTCTGCCCGTGGACGGCGGCGCGCTCGCGGTTCTCCCGGAGGTGAACTGCGAGCGCGCCGACGAGAGTTGACGGCCCGTTACGGCAGGTTGCGCGCCATGACGATGCGCTGGACCTGGTTCGTGCCCTCGTAGATCTGCGTGATCTTCGCGTCGCGCATCATGCGCTCGACGGGGTAGTCACGGGTGTAGCCGTAACCGCCGAGGAGCTGGACCGCGTCGGTGGTGACCTCCATGGCCACGTCCGAGGCGAAGCACTTCGCGGCGGCGCCCTGGTACGTGAGGTCGGCGTCGCCGCGCTCGGAGGCGGCGGCGGCCTGGTACGTCAGGGCGCGGGCGGCGGAGATCTTCATCGACATGTCCGCGAGCATGAACTGGATGCCCTGGAAGTCGGCGATGGCCTTGCCGAACTGCTTGCGCTCCTGCACGTAGCCCTTGGCGTAGTCGAGGGCGCCCTGCGCGACACCGAGGGCCTGCGCGGCGATGGTGATGCGGGTGTGGTCGAGGGTCTGCATCGCGGTGGCGAAGCCGGTGCCCTCGGCGCCGATCATGCGGTCGGCGGGGATGCGGACGTTGTCGAAGTAGACCTCGCGGGTCGGCGAGCCCTTGATGCCGAGCTTCTTCTCGGGGGCGCCGAAGGAGACACCCTCGTCGCCCTTCTCGACGACGAACGCGGAGATGCCCTTCGAGCGCTTCTCCGGGTCGGTGACGGCCATGACCGTGTAGTACTCGGAGACGCCCGCGTTGGTGATCCAGCGCTTGACGCCGTTGAGGACCCAGAAGTCGCCGTCGCGGACGGCCTTGGTCTTCATGCCGGCGGCGTCGGAGCCCGCGTCCGGCTCGGACAGGCAGTACGAGAACATCGCGTCGCCCTTGGCGAGCGGGCCCAGGTACTTCTTCTTCAGCTCCTCGGAGCCGGAGAGGATGACCGGGAGCGAGCCCAGCTTGTTCACGGCCGGGATGAGGGAGGAGGAGACGCAGGCGCGGGCGACCTCCTCGATGACGATGACGGTGGCGAGCGCGTCGGCGCCGGCGCCCCCGTACTCCTCGGGCACGTGGACGGCGTGCAGGTCGGCGGCGACGAGCGCGTCCAGGGCCTCCTGCGGGAAGCGGGCGTCCTCGTCCACGGCGGCGGCGTGCGGGGCGATCTTCGCCTCGGCCAGCGCGCGGATCGTGTCGCGGAGCATGTCGTGCTCCTCGGACGGGCGGTACAGGTCGAAATCAGCCGATCCGGCCAAGGTCTCTCACGCTCCAAGCACGCTAATTACCGTTAAGTAACCCAAATTTTAGGGGGCACCCCACGCAACCGGTACGTGAGCTACGCGACAGCCTGCATCGTGCCCGGTGAGCGCCCTGGTCACGCCCGACTATGCTCGGTCAGCGCAGTGAGCCCCCGACCCCTGGAGCCCCGTAATGGCCCTCAAGATCACCGTGATCGGCACCGGCTACCTCGGCGCCACCCACGCCGCCGCGATGGCCGATCTCGGGTTCGAGGTGCTGGGCCTCGACGTGGTCCCGGAGAAGATCGAGATGCTCACGCGGGGCGAGGTCCCCATGTACGAGCCCGGTCTCGAGGAGCTGCTGCGCGCGCACGTCGCCGGGATCGAGGGCTCCACCGGGCGGCTGCGCTTCACCATGGACTTCGCGGAGGCCGCCGCCTTCGGTGACGTGCACTTCGTCTGCGTGAACACCCCGCAGAAGCACGGCGAGTACGCCTGCGACATGAGTTACGTCGATGCCGCCTTCACCTCGCTGGCCGCGCATCTGCGCCCCGGCGCGCTGGTCGTCGGCAAGTCGACCGTGCCCGTCGGCTCGGCGGACCGGCTCGCCGCGCTGCTGCCCGAGGGCGCCGAACTGGCCTGGAACCCGGAGTTCCTGCGCGAGGGCTTCGCCGTCAAGGACACCCTGCACCCCGACCGGATCGTCGTCGGCGTACGCAGCGAGCGCGCCGAGAAGCTGCTGCGCGAGGTGTACGCGAAGCCGCTGGCGGAGGGCACGCCCTTCATCGTGACGGACTACCCGACGGCCGAGCTGGTCAAGACGGCGGCGAACTCGTTCCTGGCCACGAAGATCTCCTTCATCAACGCGATGGCCGAGGTCTGCGAGGCCGCCGACGGTGACGTCGTACGGCTCGCGGAGGCCATCGGGCACGACGACCGGATCGGCAGCAAGTTCCTGCGCGCCGGCATCGGCTTCGGCGGGGGGTGCCTGCCGAAGGACATCCGGGCGTTCATGGCCCGCGCCGGTGAGCTGGGCGCGGACCAGGCGCTGACGTTCCTGCGCGAGATCGACTCCGTGAACATGCGGCGGCGCGGGGCGATGGTCGAGATGGCGCGGGAGGCGCTGGGCGGCGGGGCGTTCCTCGGCAAGCGGGTCGCGGTGCTCGGGGCGACGTTCAAGCCGGACTCCGACGACGTACGGGACTCGCCCGCGCTCAACGTCGCCGGGCAGATCCACCTCCAGGGCGGGCAGGTCACCGTCTACGACCCGAAGGGCATGGAGAACGCGCGGCGGCTGTTCCCGACGCTCGGGTACGCGGGGTCCGCCGTGGAGGCGGTTCGGGGGGCGGACGTGGTGCTCCATCTCACCGAGTGGCGAGAGTTCCGGGAACTCGATCCTGCGGAGCTGGGGGCGGTCGCGGCGTCTCGGGTGGTGCTGGATGGGCGGAACGCGCTTGATCCTCTGCGGTGGCGGGGGGCGGGTTGGACGTACCGTGCGATGGGGCGGCCTTCGGCGTGACCGGTTCCACGGGTGCGGCCGGCTGATAACAACTCGCGCAGTTCCCCGCGCCCCTGGGTGAGCGGGTGGCTCCGGCCGGTGGGTCACCTCGACTCGCGTCGTGGCTGATCGCGCAGTTCCCCGCGCCCCTGGGTGAGCGGGTGGCTCCGGCCAGTGGGTTTCCTCGACTCTCGTCGTGGCTGAGCGCGCAGTTCCCCGCGCCCCTGAGGTAGTGGGCCAGCCTGTGGTCTTTCGTCCTCGACTTCGTCGTGGCTGGTCGCGCAGTTCCCCGCGCCCCTGGGTGAGTGGGTGGCTCCGGCCGGTGGGTTTCCTCGACTCTCGTCGTGGTTGCTCGCGCAGTTCCCCGCGCCCCTGGAGGGGCGACTGCGTCGCACCCTCCCCCCTGAGGGAGCGGGGCTCCGCCCCTGGGGAGCTGGGGCGGAGCCCCGCTCCCTCAGGGGAAGCTGCACGGAGTGCATGCTTCAGGGGCGCGGGGAACTGCGCGAGAAGCCCCACCGGCCAGAGGATGACCACACACGGTCGCGCCCCGAAGGGGCGCGGGGAACTGCGCGACCAGCCCACCACCGGGCGAAAGGTGAACGACAACCCCAGGGGCAGCGTCCCCTCAGGGGCGCGGGGAACTGCGCGATCAGGCCCATGGGGGATGATGCCGGCAATCTATGTCCGCGGCCGGCACCCCACCTCGGCCCCACCCCCGGAAGGGACCCCCGTCGAAGAGGGCGACGACTGGCTCGAACTGGAGGCCCCCGGCGGCCACCGACTCGGCTTCCAGCGCGCCGAGCACCACCGCCCGCCCCAGTGGCCGGCCGCCGACCACGACTCGCAGCAGCTCCACCTCGACCTGACCGTGGACGACCTCGACACCGCCGAGAAGGAGGTCCTGGCGCTCGGCGCGACGCTCCTCGAACGGGGTGAACCGGGACGAACCTGGCGGGTTTACGCGGATCCGGCGGGGCACCCGTTCTGCCTCTGCGCCTGCTGAGGCGCCCGAGGAAGGGAGCGAACACCGTGGCCATCGCCAAGATCCGCACCACGGTCATGGACTGCGCCGACCCCGCCACACTCGCCGAGTTCTACGCGGCGGTGCTCGGCGGCGAGGTCCGCGACCAGGCCGGCAAGAACGAGTGGGTCGACCTGTACCCGCCCGGCGGAGGCCGGCTCGCCTTCCAGCGTGCCGACGGCTACCGGCCACCGCAGTGGCCCGCCGCCGACCACGACTCGCAGCACGTGCATCTGGACCTCGACGTCGAGGACATCGACGCGGCGCAGGAGCAGGTGCTGGCGCTCGGGGCGCGGGCCCTCGACCTCGACGACGCGGGCGGCACCCGCGACTTCCGCGTCTACGCGGACCCGGAGGGCCACCCGTTCTGCCTGATCAGGCCCGAGACCGGCTGACCGCGCGGTGAGCGCGGGGCGGGGCCCCGGGCGTGGCGTACCGCACCCGGGGCCCCGTGCCGTCAGCCCGTCGCGCCGGCCGGCGGGGTGGTGAGGCGCCGCTTGGCCTCCCGCGCGGCGAACTCCGTACTGCGCAGCACCCGCTCCGCGTTGCCCCAGGTCAGCAGGGCGATGTCGGACTCCGACCAGCCGCGCTCCAGCAACTCCGTGACCAGCGCGGGCTGCCCCGCCGGGTCCGCGAGCCCCTCGGGGCGGGCCTCCCCCGTGTCGTACATCCCGGCGAGCCCGACCGCCTCCGGTCCCGCGACCTTCCGTACGTGGTCCAGGTGGTCGGCGACCTCGCGCAGACCCTGGCCGGTACGGGCCGCGGAGCACGGCACGAGACACAGGCCCCGGGCCGCGCCGAGCGCCGCGAGCAGGGCGTCGGAGGCGTTGTCGGGGTGGTCGGTGAGGGCGCGGGCGCCGGAGTGGGTGAGCACGGCGGGCGCGCGGGAGACGGTCAGCACCTTCAGCGCGGTCGGCTCCGCCGTGCCGGACAGGTCGATGAGGACGCCGAGGCGGTTCAGCTCCCGTACGACCTCCTCACCGAACCGGGTCAGGCCCGCGGCCGACGCCCAGGACGTGCCGCCGCCGAGGGTGACGGCGCGCAGGCCGAGGGAGTGCAGGGCGCGCAGGGTGCCGAGCGAGTCGCCGATGACGCGGGCGGGGGCGGGGCCGATCAGTACGGCGATCCTGCCGTGCGAGCGGGCGTCGGCGGTCTCGGACGCGGAACGTACGAGGCGCAGGCCCTCCGGGTAGCGGGCGACGACCCTGTTGATCAGGTCGATCTGCTCCAGGGCGGAGGTCAGGGGGTGGTCCTCGGTGACCCTCAGGGCCCAGAGCTGGGCGCCGGTGCGGCCGATGCGGAGGCGGGGGAGGTCGGCCTCCACCGAGTGTTCGCCGAGTTCCAGGTCGTACCAGGGCAGGGCCCGCAGGGTTTCCGCGAGGCCGCAGTAGCCGTCCGCGACGGGATGCCGGGCGAGCAGGTCGCCGGGGGCGGTCTCTTGTGCGCTGCCTGGGTCCGGGTCTGGATCTGGTTCAGGGTCCAGGGGTGGGTCGAGCCTGCCGGCTTCGGCGGGGGCGGTCAGTTCGTCCTGTAGGTCTGCCATGGCAGGGCTCCGGACCTCGGTGTAGCAACGTCCGCCTCAATCTGACACGCGCCGGGGGCAACGACACGCCGAGTGCCCCATCCGGGTGACCCCGGGTTCTCCGTCTGACGGTCGCGTCGCGGCTGACCGCCCAGTTCCCCGCGCCCCCAGGTGAGTGGGTGGCTCTGCCGGTGGGGATCCTCGACATTCGTCGTGGCTGATCGCGCAGTTCCCCGCGCCCCTGTCGGGGCGACTGCGTCGCACCCTCCCCCGGAGGGAGCGGGAGGGGCGACTGCGTCGCCGCCTCCTCCGCTGGGGAGCTGGGGCGAAGCCCCGCTCCCTCAGGGGCGCGGGGAACTGCGCAACGTTCAGGGCAGCGGACCTCACCCGGAGAACCCCCTAGGGGCGCGGGGAACTGCGCAAAACGTTCAGGTCAGCGGACCTCACCCGGAGAACTCCCCAGGGGCGCGGGGAACTGCGCGATCAGCCCCCACCGGGCGGATGGTGAACAACGACCAAGGGGGGCACCGGGTACCGATGATCAGGCCGGCGCCGGAGGGCTACCCGTCGAGTTGGGCTCGGGTCGCGTTGGACGCCCCCCGCCGCCCCCGAAGATCCCGGCCGACGGCCTCCGCGTCACCAAGCACCCGCACCACGTTCCCCCACGTCAGCTTCGCCAGATCCGCGGAGGACCACCCCCGCTCCAGCAGCTCCGCGACCAGGTTCGGGTACCCCGACACGTCGTCGAGCCCGTCCGGCGTGAACGCCGTCCCGTCGTAGTCCCCGCCGACCCCGACGTGGTCGACGCCCGCGACCTCCCGCATGTGGTCGAGATGGTCCGCGACCGTGGAGACCGTCGCCACGGGCCGGGGCCGCCGCTCCTCGAACGCCCGGTGGATCTTCATGGCGTCCGGTGACGTGTCGAGGTGGTGGAAGCCGTGCGCCCGCAGGTTCTCGTCCGCCTCGGCGGTCCAGTCGACCGCCGCCTGGAGGACGAACTTCGGCACGAAGGTGGCCATGGCCACGCCCCCGTTGCCGGGCAGCCGCTCCAGGACGTCGTCGGGGATGTTGCGCGGGTGGTCGCACATGGCACGCGCCGAGGAGTGCGAGAAGATCACCGGCGCCTCGCTGACGTCGAGCGCGGCCCGCATCGTCGTGGCGGCGACATGCGAGAGGTCGACGAGCATGCCCTCGCGGTTCATCTCC
Organism: Streptomyces sp. NPDC107550; assembly: GCF_055639095.1. Taxonomy (NCBI): domain Bacteria; kingdom Bacillati; phylum Actinomycetota; class Actinomycetes; order Kitasatosporales; family Streptomycetaceae; genus Streptomyces; species Streptomyces sp. NPDC107550. The sequence goes on along the minus strand of NZ_JBVKBC010000028.1, from coordinate 72,374 downwards.
CGTACGACCTCACGGCCGAACGCCGACAGGCCGCCCGCGCGGGGCTCGTCCGTCGCGGAGTCCGCCCAGGACAGGGAGGAGTTGTGGGTGAGCGTCATGTAGCGCACGCCGAGCGCGTACAGGGCGCGCAGCGTGGCGAGCGACTCGTTGACGGAGTGGCCGCCCTCGGCGCCCTTGAGGGAGGCGATCCGGCCCTCGGCGCGCGCCGCCTCCATGTCCGCCGCCGTCAGCGCGGCCCGCAGGTCCGCCGGGTAGCGGGCGATCAACTGGTCGACGCAGTCGATCTGTTCGAGGGTGGCGCTGACCGCCGCGTCCCCCGTCAGCTCGGCCGGCACGTACACCGACCAGAACTGCGCGCCGACCCCGCCCGCGCGCAGCCGCGCCAGGTCGGTGTGGAGGCAGTCGCTCTGGTCGGCGGCGATGTCCCGGGCGTCGAGGTCGTACGTGACCTGCTCGCGCAGCGCCCACGGCAGGTCGTTGTGCCCGTCCGCCACGGGGAACTCCGCGAGCAGCGCGCGGGCCCGGTCCAGCCGGTCGCTCATCACACGCTCACTTCCCGAAGCCGAAGCCGCCGCCCGCGCCCTCGACCTTGGTGCGCAGGCGCTTGCCCTTCTCGGTGGCCTGGTCGTTCAGCTCCTGCTGGAACTCCCGTACGCGGCCGAGGAGTTCCTCGTCGTGCGCGGCGAGCATCCGCACGGCGAGCAGCCCCGCGTTGCGCGCGCCGCCCACCGACACCGTGGCGACCGGCACCCCGGCCGGCATCTGCACGATGGACAGCAGGGAGTCCATGCCGTCGAGGTACTTCAGCGGCACCGGCACGCCGATCACGGGCAGCGGCGCCACGGACGCGAGCATGCCGGGCAGATGGGCGGCGCCGCCCGCGCCGGCGATGATCGCCTTGAGGCCGCGGTCGGCGGCCTGCTCGCCGTACGTGATCATCTCGCGCGGCATGCGGTGCGCGGAGACGACGTCGACCTCGTAGCGGATCTCGAACTCGTCGAGGGCCTTCGCGGCGGCCTCCATGACGGGCCAGTCGGAGTCCGACCCCATGACGATGCCGACGACGGGATTGACCGGGCTCATTCGGTGATCGTCCCTCTCAGATAGCCGGCTGCGTGCCGGGCGCGCTCCAGGACGTCGTCCAGGTCGTCGCCGTAGGTGTTGACGTGTCCGACCTTACGTCCGGGCTTCACGTCCTTGCCGTACATGTGGATCTTGAGCTGCGGGTCCCGGGCCATGCAGTGCAGGTACGCGCTGTACATGTCCGGGAAGTCGCCGCCGAGGACATTGCACATCACGGTCCAGGGCGCGCGCGGGCGGGGGTCGCCGAGCGGGAGGTCGAGCACGGCCCGTACGTGGTTGGCGAACTGGGAGGTGATCGCGCCGTCCTGGCTCCAGTGGCCGGAGTTGTGCGGGCGCATCGCCAGTTCGTTGACGAGGACGCGGCCGTCGCGGGTCTCGAACAGCTCGACGGCGAGGTGGCCGACGACGCCGAGTTCCTGCGCGACGCGCAGCGCCAGCTCCTGCGCCTCGCCCGCGAGGGCTTCGCCGAGGCCGGGGGCGGGCGCGATGACGGTGTCGCAGACGCCGTCGACCTGCCGGGACTCGACGACGGGGTAGGCGACGGCCTGGCCGTGCGGGGAGCGCACGACGTTGGCGGCCAGCTCGCGGGCGAAGTCGACCTTCTCCTCGGCGAGGACCGGCACGCCCGCCTTGAACGGCTCGGCGGCCTCCGCGGCGGAGCGCACCACCCAGACGCCCTTGCCGTCGTAGCCGCCGCGGACCGTCTTCAGGACGACGGGGAAGCCGTCGCCCTCGGCGGCGAACGCGGCCACGTCGGCCGGGTCGCTCACGAGGCGGTGCCGGGGGCAGGGCACGCCCAGCTCGGTGAGCCTGGCCCGCATCTCGCCCTTGTCCTGGGCGTACACGAGCGCGCCGGGGCCGGGGCGGACGGGGATGCCGTCCGCCTCCAGGGCCCGCAGGTGCTCGGTGGGCACGTGCTCGTGGTCGAAGGTGATCACGTCGCAGCCGCGGGCGAAGGCGCGCAGCGTGTCCAGGTCGCGGTAGTCGCCGACGACGACGTCGCCGACGACCTGGGCCGCGGAGTCCTGGGGCGTGTCACTGAGGAGCTTGAACCTGATGCCGAGCGGGATGCCTGCCTCGTGTGTCATACGAGCGAGCTGGCCACCGCCGACCATGCCGACTACCGGGAACGTCACTCCTCCAGGGTATCGGCCAATTGACCGGTTCCCGTACGGGCCCGCTTTTGGAGGAACGTCCAGGGATGTACTCGCCGGGCGGCGGGCGGTCCCCCTGGTTAGCATGGCGGAGTCGGTCCTGCGGGATCGCGTGACCATATGACGGGGACGACGGGGGTCGAGGCGAGCACCATGACAGGGACCACCGACCGGCCCGGCCGGCCCGACCGGCAGTCCGCCGCGGGCCCGGCGTCCGCGCCCGCGACCTCGCTGCGCGACCGGTTCGCCGCGCTCAGCAGGGAGATCGCCAAGTTCGGCGTGGTCGGCGTGCTGGGCGTCCTGGTCAACTTCGGCGTCTTCAACCTGATGCGGCACAGCACCGACCTCCAGGTCGTACGGGCCAGCGTCATCGCCACGATCGTCGCCATCGCGTTCAACTACGTGGGCTTCCGCTACTTCACCTACCGCGACCGGGACAAGTCGCGGCGGGCGAAGGAGATGAGCCTGTTCCTGCTGTTCAGCGTGGTCGGCCTGGTGATCGAGAACGGTGTCCTGTACGTGGCGACGTACGGGTTCGGCTGGGACAGCCCGCTACAGAGCAACGTGTTCAAGTTCCTCGGCATGGGGCTCGCCACGCTGTTCCGCTTCTGGTCGTACCGGAGCTGGGTCTTCAAGGCGCTGCCGGCGCGGGAGGCCGTGGCCCGCGCGGAATCGTTCCTGGACGAGCCGGGGTCCGGCCCGTCGTCCAGCCCGGGGCCGGGCTCCGGTTCCGGCCCCGGCCCCGGCTCCGGTTCCGGTTCCGGTGGGGAGCCCGCGCCGCGCGTGCGCTCGTAGCGGGACCGCTCAGCGGATCGTCGGCTCCGCGTCGCCGCCCTCCGACGGCTTCCTCAGGGGCGTACGGGACAGGAACAGGCCGAAGACCGGCGGCGCGGCCTGCAACATCTCCAGGCGTCCGCCGTCCGCCTCGGCGAGGTCGCGGGCCACGGCGAGGCCGATGCCGGTGGAGTTGCGGCCGCTGATGGTCCGCTCGAAGATCCGCGAACCCAGTTCGGGCGGTACGCCGGGGCCCTCGTCGGTGACCTCGATGACGGCCTGGTTCCCGGTGACGCGGGTGCGCAGGGCGACGGTGCCGCCGCCGTGCATCAGGGAGTTCTCGATCAGCGCGGCGAGGACCTGGGCGACGGCGCCGGGGGTGCCGACGGCCGTCAGATGGCGCTTGCCGGACGTGACGATCGCGCGGCCCGCGCTGCGGTAGGCGGGGCGCCACTCCTCAAGCTGCTGCTTGATCACTTCGTCCAGGTCGAAGGTGACGGCCGAGCCGGTGCGCGGGTCGCGGGAGTTCGTCAGGAGCCGCTCGACGACGTCCGTGAGCCGTTCCACCTGGGCGAGGGCGATGGTGGCCTCCTCCTTCACCTCGTCCAGGTCGTCCGTCATGGTGATCTCCTCCAGGCGCATCGACAGGGCCGTCAGCGGGGTGCGCAGCTGGTGGGAGGCGTCGGCGGCGAGCCGGCGTTCGGCGGTGAGCATGCGGGCGATGCGCTCGGCGGAGCCGTCGAGGACATCGGCGACCCGGTCCAGCTCGGGGACGCCGTAGCGGCGGTGCCGGGGGCGGGGGTCGCCCGAGCCGAGGCGTTCGGCGGTGGAGGCGAGGTCGGTGAGCGGGGACGCCAGCCGGTTCGCCTGGCGTACGGCGAGGAGGACGGCGGCGACCACGGCGAGCAGGGCGACCCCGGCGATGATCAGCAGGGTGCGGCCCACCTCGCGGGTGACGGCCGAACGGGGTTCCTCGACGGTGACCTTCTCGCCGCGTTCGCCCCGGGCCGTGTACGCGATGACGTCGCCGGTGGGTTTCGTGCCGAGTTCGATGGGGGTGCGGTGGGGGATGTCGACGACCGCGTACCGGTCCTCCAGGGTGACCTGGTCCCTCAGGCGGTCGGCGTTGACCTGTTCGCCGCTGAGGAGGCGGCTGTCGACGATGGAGGCGAGGCGGACGGCCTCCGACTCGACGCGGTCCTGGGCGCTGTTCGTGATCGTGCGGGTCTCCACGATGACCAGGGAGACGCCGAACACGGCGATCACCACGAGCACGACGGCGAGCGTGGAGTTGATAAGACGTCGACGCATACGCCCTAGTCTCCCGGAGTGGGCCCGTATCGGGGCGCCGTGGCTGAGCGCGCAGTTCCCCGCGCCCCTGAGGGAATCGGCCTCAGCGCCAACACCCAGCCCCTCCGGCGATTGAGGAGCGGGGCCTGGGGCAGCGCCCCAGAGTGCCGGGTTCGCCGTGGCTGAGCGCGCAGTTCCCCGCGCCCCTTACGGGGCTTGTCTCAGCGTCCCCCGCACAGGGAAAGGTCAGCTTTTCTCGAAGCGGAAACCTACGCCCCGTACCGTGGCGATGTACCGCGGATTGGCCGCATCGTCCCCGAGCTTCTTGCGCAGCCAGGAGATATGCATGTCCAGCGTCTTGGTGGACGACCACCACGTCGTGTCCCAGACCTCCCGCATGAGCTGGTCCCGGGTCACGACCCGCCCCGCATCCCGCACGAGCACCCGCAGCAGATCGAACTCCTTCGCCGTGAGCTGGAGCTCCTCGTCCCCCATCCACGCCCGATGGGACTCGACGTCGATCCGCACCCCGTGCGTCGCCGGCGCCTCCTTCGGCTCCGCCGACCCGCGCCGCAGCAGCGCCCGCACCCGGGCCAGCAGCTCGGCGAGCCGGAACGGCTTGGTGACGTAGTCGTCGGCGCCGGCGTCGAGCCCGACGACCGTGTCGACCTCGTCGGCGCGGGCGGTGAGGATGAGGATCGGCACCGTGTGCCCGTCGGCCCGCAGCCGGCGGGCCACCTCCAGGCCGTCCATGCCGGGCAGCCCCAGATCGAGTACGACGAGGTCGATGTTGCCCTGGAGTCCGGCGTCGAGGGCGGTGGGTCCGTCCTCACGGACCTCGACCTCGTATCCCTCCCTGCGCAGGGCGCGGGCCAGCGGCTCCGAGATGGACGCGTCGTCCTCGGCGAGCAGTACACGGGTCATGGGGTGATGGTAGTCCGCGCGGGACGAGGACCGTGGGGGGAACCACGACAGCGCCCGCCCGCACGGAGCGGAACCGGAACGGAATCGAAACGGAACCAGCACCTCCGGGTTCGCGTCCTGAGGCTGTGGGGTGCGATCCTGAGAAACACCTTCGAATCAGCAGGGACGGTTCCACGAGGGCCTGTGATCCATCTCTCAAGTCCTTCCATATGCCGCACTGTCGTGTCGTAAGGTGACGGAACGCCTGATGCACTACTGGGGGACCTTTGCAGCGCACTGCGCACCGAAGGTCCCTTTCCTGTGTGAGCTGACTCCCGTCAGCGTGAAGGAATGACCTGTGGCCGGGCCCCGCACGTAACGAAGCGCGCCGGGGCGTGGATCCCGGGTCCGCCGTACCAGTTCCCCGCCAGGCGTGGGGAGGACGGTAGGACTCCGGTGCCGGCCAGCCCCCACAGGGGACCCGCCCCCACCCGGTGGTGTGCCCCCGAGACCCCACAAGGATCGACCCATGGCGTCCAGCCTGACGAAGGACGCGGCCAGCACTCCTGGCTCGCAGAAGACCTTCTTCGGCCACCCCCGCGGACTGGCCACTCTCTTCATGACCGAGATGTGGGAGCGTTTCTCCTACTACGGCATGCGCGCCCTTCTCCCGCTGTATCTGGTCGCCCCCGCGGGGCTCGGCCTCGACGCGGGCACCGCCATCGCCATCTACTCCGTCTACATGTCGACGGTGTACCTGCTCGCCATGCCCGGCGGCTGGTTCGGCGACCGGGTCTGGGGACCCCGCAAGACGACGGCCATCGCGGCGTCGATCATCATGGCGGGCCACCTCGTACTCGCCCTGCCGGTGGCCGCGACGTTCTACTTCGGCCTGCTGCTGGTCGCCATCGGCTCCGGCCTGCTGAAGTCCAACATCTCGACGATGGTCGGCCACCTGTACAACGGTCCCGCCGACCCGCGCCGTGACGGCGGCTTCACGCTGTTCTACATCGGCATCAACCTGGGCGCCTTCTTCGCGCCGCTGGCGATCGGCACGGTCGGCCAGAACGTGAACTGGCACCTCGGCTTCGGTCTCGCCGCGCTCGGCATGGCCATCGGCCTGATCCAGTTCCTGCTCGGCACCCGCCACCTGGACGCCCGCTCGTCGGTCGTCCCGAAGCCGCTGAGCGCCGCCGAGCGCGCCTCCACGCTCAAGAAGGCGATGATCTGGCTGCTCGTCGCGGTCGTCTTCTACGGCATCGTCGCCGGCACCGGCAACTACACGCTGAAGTGGGCCACGAACCCGCTGATGATCATCGGTCTCGTCGTGCCGATCGTCGTCCTCGCCCGCATCAAGCGCGACAAGGACCTCTCGGCCACCGAGCAGACCAAGGTCTCCGGCTACATCTGGTTCTTCGCCGCCGCGGCCGTCTTCTGGATGATCTACGACCAGGGCGGTTCGACCCTGTCGATCTTCGCCAGCGACCACGTGAACACCTCGGTGTTCGGCTGGCACTTCCCGGTCTCGTGGTTCCAGTCGATCAACCCGGTGCTCGTCATGGCGCTCGCGCCGGTCGCCGCCTGGCTGTGGCTGTACCTGGCCCGCTCCCGCAAGGAGCCGAGCACGGTCGTGAAGTTCTCGGCCGGTCTCGCCCTCATCGGCATCTCGTTCTTCGTCTTCCTGCTGCCGCTGACGGCCTCGGGCGACGGCAAGGTCAGCCCGTGGTGGATCGTCCTGATCTACTTCTGCCAGACGGTCGGCGAGCTGTGCCTGTCCCCGGTCGGCCTCTCCGTCACGACGAAGATGGCGCCCGCCAAGTACAGCTCGCAGATGATGGGTGTCTGGTTCCTCGCCGTCACGGCGGGCGACGCGGTCACCGGTCTGCTCTCCAACAACGGCTTCAACCTCGACACCAAGCCGATGGTCGCCGTGGAGGCCGTCGCGGCGGTCCTCGCCGGCGTGGCGATCTACATGTACCGCAAGCGCGTCAAGGAACTGATGGGCGACGTCCACTGACGTCCCCTCTCCCCCGGCGCGCGAAGGCCGCCGCACCCGACTCGGGTGCGGCGGCCTTCGCCGTTCTCCCGGGCGGGCGCCCCGCGGGCGACGCGTCCGGTTTCCCTGGGTCAGCGCAGGCGGCGTCGGGCGCGGGGCAGGAACGTGAAGACCGCGCCGCCCAGCAGGATCACCGTCCCGGCGACCAGGCCGAGGGCGCGCAGCGCGCCGTCGTCCGAGGCGCCGGTCTCGGCGAGGCCGCCGCCCGAGCCGCCGGAGGCCGCGGAGCCGCCGCCGGAACCCGAACCGGAACCTGAGCCGGAGCCCGAGCCCGATCCTGTGCCGCCGGACGCGCCGCCCGGCTGGGCCTTGGTGTCGATCTGGAGCGAGACCTCCGTCTTCGTCGGGGTGCAGGTGGTGGTCGTGCCGAGCGCCTTCACGGTCAGCACGCCCGGCGACAGCGTCGACTTGCCGTCCGCGCCCGGCTTGTACGTACCGGTCAGGTCCGGGATCGTCATCGGGTCACCGGTCTTGATGGGCTTGCTGTTGGTGGGCCCCTCGACGTGGACGGTGCCCTTGTCGGCGCCGCCCAGCTTCACCTCCATCGACGGCTTGACCGAGTCGGCCGGGATGTCGGCGGGGCTGTCCATGACGGCCTTCTTGAACTGCACGGTCAGCGCGTAGTTCCCGCCGCTCTGCTTGGCGTCGATCTGCACCGGCGAGGTCGCGTTCTTGTCGCCGATCGGCGTCTTGCAGGCGTACGGGATCTGCACCTCCTTGCCCGTCAGATCGCTCTGGCCGCCCGAGCCGCCGGAGCCCCCGGACCCGCCCGAGCCGGCCCCACCGCCCGAACCCGAGCCGCCGGAGCCCGAACCGCCGCCCGTGCCGGACCCGCCCGTACCCGAGCCGCCGCCCGATCCAGACCCGCCGGAACCCGAACCGCCCGAGCCCGAGCCGCCGCCCGTCGAAGTGCCCGAGCCGGCCGTGACCTTGATGGTGGCGCCGGGCCGCACCGCCTCCTTGGGCGTGCACTTGGTGTCGGTGGAGACCGGCTTGTTGACGTTGATGTCGTACTTGTCGGGGGTCAGCTTCACCTCGCCGGCCGCCGTCAGCTTGAGCTTCCCCGTCATCTTCGACAGCTTCATCTCGCTGTTCTTGGGGATCTTGGGGTTCTCGCGCGGCCCCGACATGGCGATGTCCGCGGTCTGCGCGCCGGACGCCTTGAGCGTGCCGCTCGGCTGGACGGTGTTGGCGTCGAGGTCGATGACGCCCGGGTTCTTCGACGCGGCCTGCGCGAACGTCCAGGTCACCTGGACCTCGTCGCCGACCTTCGCCTCGGCCGGGGCCGCGATGTCCACCTTCGTGGTGCCCTCGACGGGGTCCATCCCGGAGATCGCGGGCGGGACGCACTCGGTCTTGTACGCGACTTCGGCGGCCTGCGCGGGGGACGCGGCGAACAGCAGTCCCGCCCCGCCGAGCATCAGGGCGACGCCGGCCGCACTCACTCTCCGTTGCGTGCTCACGTGGTTCCTCTCGTCGTCGGGCTGTTCTCGGGCGGTGCGGAGAGCCGACCGGCCGTGGTCCGGTCCGGAGCGCTGTCCGGGGTGAACCAGGGCAGGGTGGTCGTGGTGGGGGCGGACCCGTCCGGATCCGCGGGCGCGGGGGGCGCGTGCGGCGCCGGGTCGCGCGAGGCCCGTACGGGACCGGGCAGCCGGGCCGTCAGGGCGGTCAGGCGGCGCGTCGCCGCGGGCCGGTGGCGTGGGGCCGCGCGCCGCTCGCGGGGGCGCAGCCGGTCGACGACGGCCATGCCGATCCGGAACACGGCGGCCGGTACGACGACGCACAGCAGCAGCCAGAACAGCGTGACGCCCCAGGGGCGGCCGACGCCCCACGGCTGTTCTGCGAGCACCTTGCCGCCGTACCTCAGGGAGATCAGATAGCTGCCGTGGGCGCCCGCCGACAGTTCCACGGGCAGCTTGACCTGCGCTTTTTTGCCGGGCGCGACCGTGCCGCGCCACTGCTGCTCCTCCCACTGCGGCGCGAACACGCCGTGCGAGGTGCCGACCTGGAACACGGGGTCCTTGACCGGGGTCGTCCCGACGTTGCCGACGGTGAAGGTGAACGTGCGGGCGGGCGGCGCCCCGAACCACGTCAGGACGCCGCTCGAGCCTTCGAGACGCGTGTCGGTGACCATGGTCAGGCGCCCGCCGCCGGAGGGCTTCGGGAGCGCCTTCACGGGGTGCCCGGCGACCAGGAACGCGGCGTCGGCCTGCGCCTTCTCGCCGGTGACGGTGGCGACATGGACGACGCAGGGGCAGGGCGCGGGCGGTTCGGCGACGGGCAGCGCGCGCCGGAAGCGACCGTCGGAGCCGGTGGTGACGGCCCTCCCGTCGGCGTTGGCGCAGGAGTTGGTGCCGCCGATGACGCCGCGCTCGGGGCTGGAGCGCCCGCACACGAGCATCATCAGCAGCGCCCCGGGCCGCCAGCCGCGCCCGGTGACGGTGATCGAGCCGCCGGTGCCCGCCTGGGAGCGGGAGAGGGAGACGGTGGGCGCCTGCGCGGCCCGCGCGGGCGCCGCCCAGGGCGCGGAGCCCGCGAGGAGGGCGGCCGTCAGGGCGAGGGCGGTGAGCAGCCGCGTGGCCGGCGCGCTGCGGCGAGTCATGACGTACTCCCTTGCGTGGACGGGTCCGCTCGGCGGCGGCGGATCAGCCAGTACGCGCCGCAGCCCGCGCCCGCGAGGACGGCCGCCGTCCCGCCGAGCGCACCCCACGGCACGAAGCGGGCGGTGGCGGTGGCGGTGCCGGTGGCGCCGCCGCCCGCGGTGACGGTGACCCGCACGTCGACGGCGTCGAGGGCGGGGGCGTCGCGCCAGGGTTCGGTGAGGGTGACGCGGCGGCCGGGCAGCAGGTCGAGCGGCAGGCGCCGGGAGCGCTCGTCGAGGACGGTGCCGAGGACGCCGTCGGCGCGCACGCTCAGGCGGGGGGTGAGGGTGGTGTTGCCGCGGTTGACGACGTCGTAGGCGATGGCGCGGCGGCCGAGGACGCGGACGCGTTCGACGGTGAGGGCGGACAGGGTGGGGCCGCTGACGCGCAGATGGACGTCGACGCCCGCGGTGCGTCCGGCGGCGCGGGCGAGGACGGCGCCGGGGTGGTCGCCGGGGGCGGCGCCGGCCGGGACGTTCACCGTGAAGGGGATGTCGGCGCGGGTGCGGGCCGGGACGGTGACGGAGGCGTCGGCGAACCGGATCCAGGCGCCGGTGTCGCGGGCGCGGGCGCGCAGGCTCAGGGCGCCGCCGTCGGCCCGGTTGTCGGCGTCGGCGGCGCCGAGGGTGACGCGCAGCGGGGCGGCGCCGGGGTTGGTGACGGCGACGGTGTCCTCCAGGACGGCGCCGGGGCCGCCCTCGGCGTAGATGTAGGGGCGGCCGTCGCGGCCCGCCGGGCGGGAGCCGCCGGTGGCCACCGGGGCGATGGTCCACGCGGCCCGGCCCGCGCTCGCGGCGGCGGGGACGTCGGTCGGGGTCATGGGGGCGGCGGTCGCGGGGGCCGCCGCGGGCAGGGCCGCGCCCCCCGCCGCGAGCAGTACGGCGAGGAGCGCGGCGGCGCGGGCGGCCGCGCCCCGGCGCCGGGGCGCGGGACGCGGGACACGGGAGTGCGGGTGCGGGTGCGGGAGGTGGCGGGGGTGCGGGTGGGGGTGCATCGTCGTCGCTCGCGCCGGTCCCCGCGCCCCTAGCGGGACGCCCCCGCCTGGCGCCTCCTGGTGAGCCAGAGCGTGCCGGCGGCGCCCGCGAACAGGACCGTGCCGCCGAGGGTGCCGAGGGCGATGGCGGAGTCCTCGGGGCCGGTCTGCGGGAGCTGCCCGCCGCCGCCCGACGAGCCGGACCCGCCCGTGGCGGAGCCGCCGGAGGAGGAGCCGCCCGTGGAGCCGGACGACCCCGACGAGCCGGACGAGCCGCCGGAGGAGCCCGAGCCGCCCGCGCCCTTGACGTCGAGTTCCAGGGACGGCTTCGGGTTGTTGGAGGGCGTGCAGGTCGTCGTCGTACCGAGCGCCTTGATGGTGAGGACGCCGGCGGTGAAGGAGACCTTGCCGCTCTTCTTCGGCGTGTAGGTGCCGCTCAGGTCGCTGATCTTGATGGGCGAGTTGGCGGGGATCGCCTCGGCGTTCGGCGGCCCGGAGACCGGCAGGGAGCCGCTGTCGGCGCCGCCGAGCTTGATCACGGCGCTGGGGCTCATGGCGCCCTTGCCGAGTTCGACGGGGCTGGAGGAGACGCCCTTCTGGAACGACATGGTGATCTTGTAGCCGCTGCCGCTCTTGACGGACTTGATGTCGATCGGGGAGACGGCTCCCTTGTTCCCGATCGGCGTCTTGCACTGGTAGTTGACGTCCACGACCGTGGCCGAGGCGGTGGGGGCGGCCATCAGCACCGCCGAGCCGGCCAGGGCCGCGCTGAGCGCGAACGCGGCGGTTCGTTTCGGGTACGTCCGGTACGACACCTCGAGATCCCTTCAGACCGACGGTTACTGACGGTTCATCAGATGCGGGTGGCTCAAGGTACGCCCGGGGCCTTGCCGAGGGAAGACAAAGAGCACGCCGGATCGAAGACGATCCGGCGTGCTCTCTCACGCGTACGGGTCAGGGCCCGCGGGGCGGCTCAGGCGGGGGCGCCGACCTCCGCCCAGACGGTCTTGCCGGTGACGCCCGGGGTGCGCACGACCCCCCAGTCGAGGCAGAGCCGCTGGACGATGAACATGCCGTGCCCGCCGGGACGCCCGGCGCGGTGCGGGGTGCGCGGGGCGGGCTGGCCGGCGCCGTGGTCGGTGACCTCGATCCGCAGCACCTTGTTGTCCAGGGAGACGACGATCTCGTCGGGCCCCTCGGCGTGCAGGCAGGCGTTGGTGACCAGCTCGGAGACGACGAGCAGGACGTCCTCCGCGGCCGCGCGCCGGTCCGCGGACGCGGCCGGCAGCCAGCCCCAGGCATGCAGCGCCTCGCGGGTGAAGTCGCGGGCCATCGGCACGATGCCGCTGGCCCCGCTGAGGCTCAGCCTGCGGACCTGACGGCCCGGGGCAGCCGGCACGTCGCCGGGCTCGGGGCCGTGGTCGCCCGGCGAGTAAGGCCGGGTGGTGCTCATCAGCACGTCACCTCACCGATTCACCAATACAGCTTCAGGATTCAGAGTTCAGGGTTCGCGGTCGCAGGGGCGGGGGGTCGGGGTTCGTCGGTCTCGTCGTTCTCATGGACTGGGCGCCGTGTCTGTTGTGTACGCCACGTTCGTGGGGAGTCTCCTGCCCGGCCGAACGACGAGAACACCCATCTGTTCGGCGCGAACCTGTGACGCTGGTAACGCCTCGATCACGTAGAGACAACTGGAGCGTAACTCTTGCCCTTCGCGGGCAGGAGCACTTCCCGTCACTCCGCCGCGAGCGCCGAGGCCAGCGACGCGTGCACCGTGAACACGGCGTCCGCCCCCGTGATCTCGAACACCCTCGCCACCACCGGCAGCATCCCGGCCAGATGGACACCGCCGCCGGCGGACTCCGCCTTCAGCCGCGCGCCCAGCAGCACGTTCAACCCGGTGGAGTCGCAGAACTCCAGCCGCGAGCAGTCCACCACCAGCCGTGTCAGGCCTGCTGCCAGGCACTCCTCAAGAGGCTCACGCAGCAGATCGGCGGTGTGGTGATCCAGCTCACCCACCGGGGCCACGACGGCGCTGGCGCCCTCTTGCCGCACCTCGACCAGAAGCCGGCCCCTGCTGCCGACTGTCCCGCGGTCCATGACGTCCCTCTCCCGCAGAAGCTCTCTGCTGCCTTACGACGTGCCGATTGACGCCCTCGAACACTACGCCTTCTCCACAAGTCCTGGTACCCGAACAACCCCTAGGAATCGGACATTTAGCCACAAAACGCACTTGCGACTGGGTAAGGAAAACGGGTAGGCCTAGTAAGGACAGCAATCGACACGGCCGGCTTTGGAGGCGCCGCACACCGCAGTGCACGTATTGGCATCGGCAGCCATATGCCGAGAACGATGGAGGACATCATGTCACCCCGGCTCGACGAATCGCGTACTGACCAGGCGTCGTCGACTCTCCCCCCGGATACCCCCGCCGACGCGGATCACACCGCCGCCGGCGCGCTGGAGGGCCTTGACGGCCTGCCCGAGATCCCGCCCTTCGACGAGGTGGGGGCGCTCGACGCGCGCGCCCTGTCCAAGACCCTCTTCGAGCGCCTCGAAGCGCTGGAGGAAGGCACCCCCGAATTTTCGTATGTCCGCAACACGCTGGTCGAACTCAACCTCGCCCTGGTGAAGTTCGCCGCGTCCCGGTTCCGCTCCCGCAGCGAGCCGATGGAGGACATCATCCAGGTCGGCACCATCGGCCTGATCAAGGCGATCGACCGCTTCGAGCTGAGCCGCGGCGTCGAGTTCCCGACGTTCGCCATGCCGACCATCGTCGGTGAGATCAAGCGCTTCTTCCGCGACACCTCCTGGTCCGTGCGGGTTCCGCGCAGGCTCCAGGAGCTCCGCCTCGACCTCGCCAAGGCGGGCGACGAACTGGCCCAGCAGTTCGACCGCGCCCCCACGGTGAGCGAGCTCGCCGAACGCCTCGGCATCACCAACGAGGAAGTCGTCGAGGGCATGGCGGCGTCGAACGCGTACACCGCCAGCTCCCTGGACGCGCAGCCCGAGGAGGACGACTCCGAGGGCGCCCTCGCCGACCGCATCGGCTACGAGGACCACGGCCTTGAGGGCATCGAGTACATCGAGTCCCTCAAGCCCCTCATCGCCGAGCTGCCGCCGCGCGACCGCAAGATCCTCTCGCTGCGGTTCGTCGCCAACATGACGCAGTCCGAGATCGGCGAGGAGCTGGGAATCTCGCAGATGCACGTGTCGCGGCTGCTGTCGCGCACCCTCGTGCGGCTGCGCAAGGGCCTGACCGTGGAGGAGTGAGCCCACCACCCGGCCCCTGACGCGTACGGGCCCGCCTCCCCGATCCCCGGGAGGCGGGCCCGTACGCGTGCGAGAGCCGGAACGCCCTCAGGCCACGCGGGCGCCCCTGCGCCACACCTCCGTGACCAGCGGGACGCCCGGCCGGTACGCGAGATGCACATGGCTCGGCGCGTCCAGCAGGGCGAAGTCGGCGCGGGCGCCCGGCGCGAGGTGGCCCACGTCCGTGCGGCGCAGCGCCGCCGCGCCGCCCGCCGTCGCCGCCCACAGCGCCTCGTCGGGCGTCATCCCCATGTCGCGTACGGCCAGCGCGATGCAGAACGGGACGGACGAGGTGAACGACGAGCCCGGGTTGCAGTCCGTGGACAGGGCGACCGTCGCGCCCGCGTCCAGCAGCCGGCGGGCGTTCGGCCACTGGGCGCGGGTGGAGAACTCGGCGCCCGGCAGCAGCGTGGCCACCGTCGCGCTGTTGGCGAGGGCGTCGACGTCCGCGTCCGTCAGATGCGTGCAGTGGTCGGCGCTGGCCGCGTCCAGCTCCACGGCGAGCTGGACGCCGGGGCCGTAGGAGAGCTGGTTGGCGTGGATACGCGGGTGCAGGCCCTTGGCGCGGCCCGCCGTGAGGATGGCCCGCGCCTGGTCGCCGTCGAACGCGCCCTTCTCGCAGAACACGTCGATCCAGCGGGCGTGCGGGGCGCAGGCGTCCAGCATCTCGCCGGTCACGAGGTCGACGTACGCGGCCGGGTCGTCGGCGAAGTCGGGCGCGACGATGTGGGCGCCGAGGTACGTGACCTCGTCCGTGTGGGCGGCGGCGATGCGCAGGGCGCGTTCCTCGTCGGCCGTCGTCAGGCCGTAGCCCGATTTCGTCTCGAACGTCGTCGTGCCCTGGCGGAGCGCTTCCGCGAGGTAACGGGTGAGGCCCGCCTCCAGGGCTTCGTCGCTTGCCGCGCGGGTGGCTTCGACGGTGGTGCGGATGCCGCCCGCGGCGTAGCTCTGGCCGGACATGCGGGCGTTGAACTCGGCGGTTCGGTCGCCGGCGAACAGGAGGTGGGAGTGCGAGTCCACGAAACCGGGGATCAGGGCTCGGCCCTGGGCGTCGTACGTGGTGTCGGTGGGCGGGACGTTCTTGCCCGGGCCCACCCAGGTCACCGTGTCGTCCTCCACGACCAGGGCGGCGTTCTCGATCTGGCCGAGGGGGCCGGGGCCGTGGCCGTGGGCGGGGCTGTTGGTGACCAACGTCCCGATGTTGAGAATGGCGGTACTGGTCAAGTCGACGTTCTCCTTTAAATCCGGGTTCTTCGTCGCCGGCGCGCTTCACCCTGGGTGAGTGCCCCTCCGGGCGGTTTCCTTGGCCTCGACTCTCGTCGTGGCTGATCGCGCAGTTCCCCGCGCCCCTAGGTGGGTGGGCCTGCCCGTGGTCTTGATCCTCGACTCTCGTCGTGGCTGGTCGCGCAGTTCCCCGCGCCCCTGTCGGGGCGACTGCGTCGCACCCTCCCCCCCCGGAGGGAGGGGAGCTGGGGCGGAGCCCCGCTTCCCGGAGGGGAAGCTGCACGGAGTGCATGCTTCAGGGGCGCGGGGAACTGCGCGAGAAGCCCCACCGGGCCGCAGGTGACAGGCATGCCGCGAGGGGCAGCGTCCGGTCAGAGGGGCAGCGCGGTGATGAGGGCCTGGGGGACATCCGGCACCCGCGCATGCGAACCCGCGCGGACGACCCTCCGCCCCGCCACGACGACGTCAGTCACATCCGCCCCGCTCGCCGCGAACACCGCGACCTCCGCCCCGAACCGCCCCGCGGCCCCAGCGGTCCGTACGGAACGCAGGTCCACGGTGACCAGATCCGCGAGGGCCCCCGCCTCGAAGACACCCGCGTCGGACCAGCCGAGCGCCCGATGCCCGTCGACGGTGGCCGCCCGCAAGAGCGCCGAAGCGGTCCAGTGGCCCCGCGTACGGGAACGCAGCCGCTCGTTCAGCTCCATGGCCCGCGCCTCCTCGAAGAGGTCGATCACGGCATGGCTGTCGGAGCCGAGGCTGAGCGGCGATCCGGCCCGCTGGAGGGCGACGGCGGGGCCGATCCCGTCGGCGAGGTCGCGTTCGGTGGTCGGGCACATGCAGGTGCCGGTCCCGGAACCCCCGATGAGCGCGATGTCCCCGTCCGTGAGGTGCGTGTTGTGGACGCCCGTGGTCGCCGCCCCCAGCACCCCGTGATCGGCGAGGAGCTGCGTCGGCGTACACCCGTGGGCGGCCTGGCAGGCGTCGTTCTCGGCGGTCTGCTCCGACAGGTGCACGTGGAGCGGGGCGCCCCGGTCGCGGGCCCATGCGGCGACGGTGGCGAGCTGCTCGGCCGGCACGGCCCGTACGGAGTGGATCGCGGCGCCGATCCGCAGCCCGGGCCGTTCCTTGAGCCGGGAGACGCGCTCGGCCCAGGCCACCGCGTCCCCGTCGCTGAAGCGCCGCTGGTGGTGGTCGGGCTCCTTGCCGAAGCCGGCGGAGAGATAGGCGGTGTCGAGGAGGGTGAGGCGTACGCCCGCGTCCTCGGCGGCGGCGATCAGCGCCTCGCTCATCGCGTTGGGATCGGCGTAGGGCGTCCCGCCGGGCGCGTGGTGCACGTAGTGGAACTCGCCGACGGCCGTGATGCCGGTGAGCGCCATCTCCGCGTACACGGCCCGCGCGAGCGCGTGGTACGAGTCGGGGGTGAGCCGGTCGGCGACCCCGTACATGACCTCCCGCCACGTCCAGAACGTGCCGGAACCCACCTGCACGGTCGAGCGCAGCGCCCGGTGGAAGGCGTGGCTGTGGGCGTTGGCGAGGCCGGGCAGGGTCAGTCCGCGCAGGACGACGGCGCCCGGCGGGGGCGTCGGCACGTCCGTGCGGACGGCGGTGATGCGCTCGCCGCTCGTCTCGATGACCACGCCGGGTTCGACGTGGGGGTCGAGCCAGGCGTGCTCCAGCCAGTACGTCGTCGTCTGCGTCACGTGCAGGCCAGTCCTTCCAGTACGTCGGCCAGTGCGCGCACCCCGGCCAGGCAGTCGTCCTCGGCGGCGAACTCGGCCGGGGAGTGCGAGACGCCCGTGGGGTTGCGTACGAACAGCATGGCGGTGGGGACGCGGGAGGCGAGGATGCCGGCGTCGTGTCCCGCGCCCGTGCCGAGGACGGGCACCTTGAGGTCGGTGTCCGTACCGAGGATGCGGGTCAGCTCGTCGCGCAGGGCGTGGTCGAACTCGACGACCGGCGTGAACGACTCGCGGGTGAGGGCGACGTCGATGCCGTGTTCCTCGCCGTAGGCGCGGGCGGCGTCCTCGATCGCGGTGACCGTGGCGTCCAGGGTGTCCTGGTCGGCGGCGCGCGAGTCGAGCCAGCCCCGTACGAGGGAGGGGATGGCGTTGACGCCGTTGGGCTCGACGGCGATCTTGCCGAAGGTGGCGACGGCGCCGAGGGCGCGGGCCTCGCGGCGGGCGGCGAGGACGGTCTCCGCGTAGGACAGCATGGGGTCCCTGCGGTCCACGAGGCGGGTGGTGCCGGCGTGGTTGGCCTCGCCGCGGAAGTCGAAGCGCCAGCGGCCGTGCGGCCAGATGGAGCTGGCGACGCCCACCCCGTCCCCGGACAGGTCGAGGGCGCGGCCCTGTTCGACGTGGAGTTCGACGAACGCGCCGATGCGGTCCAGGCGTTCGGGGTCGGCGCCGATGGCCTGCGGGTCGTGTCCCGCGCGCTCCATCGCCTGCGGGAGCGTGACGCCGTCGCCGTCGGTGAGCGCGTGCGCCTGTTCGCGGGTGAGGGCGCCGGTGGCGAGGCGGGAGCCGACGCAGGCCAGGCCGAAGCGGGCACCCTCCTCGTCGCCGAAGTTGGTGAGCGCGAGCGGCTTCGTGAACTCCGCTCCCCTGCGGCGGAGTTCGTCGAGCGCGGCGAAGGACGACACGACGCCGAGCGGGCCGTCGAAGGCGCCGCCGTCGGGTACGGAGTCCAGGTGGGAGCCGGTGACGACGGCTCCGCCGGCTTCCGGGTCGCCGAGCCAGGCCCACTGGTTGCCGTTGCGGTCCAGTTCGTAGGTCAGGCCGCGGTTCTCCGCCTGCTCCTTGAACCAGGCCCGGCAGTCGGCGTCAGCCTCGGTCCAGGCGTGGCGGCGGTAGCCGCGTGTGTCCTTGTCACGGCCGATGGGCCGCAGGTCGCGCCACATCGCCGTGAAGTCCGGGGTTGTCGGCGACTGCGGGCCGGCCGTGGCCGGCCGCGCGGTTCCCGGCGCCCCTTCAGGGCGCGTCACTTGCTGTCACCTTCCGTCATGGGCACGCGGACTCCGCGCTCGGCGGCGACCTCGGCCGCGTGCTCGTAGCCCGCGTCAACGTGGCGGATGACGCCCATCGCCGGGTCGTTCGTCAGGACCCGCTCGATCTTCGCGGCAGCGAGCTCCGTGCCGTCGGCGACGCAGACCTGGCCGGCGTGGATGGAGCGGCCCATGCCGACGCCGCCGCCGTGGTGCAGGGAGACCCAGGAGGCGCCGGAGGCGGTGTTGACGAGGGCGTTCAGGAGCGGCCAGTCGGCGATGGCGTCGGAGCCGTCCTTCATGGACTCGGTCTCGCGGTACGGGGAGGCGACCGAGCCGGAGTCGAGGTGGTCGCGGCCGATGGCGACGGGCGCGGAGAGTTCGCCGGAGGCGACCATCTCGTTGAACTTCAGCCCGGCGAGGTGGCGTTCGCCGTAGCCGAGCCAGCAGATGCGGGCGGGCAGGCCCTCGAAGGAGATGCGCTCGCCGGCCATGTCGAGCCAGCGGTGCAGGTGCTTGTTGTCCGGGAACAGTTCCTTGATCGCGGCGTCCGTCTTGCGGATGTCCTCCGGGTCGCCGGAGAGCGCGGCCCAGCGGAACGGGCCGAGGCCCTCCTCGAACAGCGGCCGGATGTGCGCGGGCACGAAGCCGGGGAAGTCGAAGGCGCGGTCGTAGCCGGCCTTGCGGGCCTCGTCGCGGATGGAGTTGCCGTAGTCGAAGACCTCGGCGCCCTTGTCGAGGAAGCCGACCATGGCCTCGACGTGCAGGCGCATCGAGTGGCGGGCCTTGTCGGTGAAGCCGGCCGGGTCCGCCTCGCGCTCCTTGTCCCAGTCCGCGACGGAGATGCCGACGGGCAGGTAGGCGAGCGGGTCGTGGGCGGAGGTCTGGTCGGTGACGATGTCGATGGGGGCGTCGCGGCGCAGCAGTTCGGGGAAGACCTCGGCGGCGTTGCCGACGACGCCGATGGACAGGCCGCGGCGCTCGTCGCGGGCCTTGACCGCCAGCTCCAGGGCGTGGTCGAGGCTGTCGGCCTTCACGTCGAGGTAGCGGGTGTGGATGCGGCGGTCGATACGGGTCTCGTCGACGTCGACGCAGAGGGCGACGCCCTCGTTCATGGTGACGGCGAGCGGCTGGGCGCCGCCCATGCCGCCGACGCCCGCGGTCAGCGTGATCGTCCCGGCGAGGGTGCCGCCGAACTTCTTGCGGGCGACGGCGCCGAAGGTCTCGTACGTGCCCTGGACGATGCCCTGGGAGCCGATGTAGATCCACGAACCGGCCGTCATCTGGCCGTACATGGTCAGGCCCGCGGCCTCCAGCTTGCGGAACTCCTCCCAGTTGGCCCAGTCGCCCACGAGGTTGGAGTTGGCGAGCAGGACGCGCGGGGCCCACTCGCTGGTGCGCAGCACGCCGACCGGCTTGCCGGACTGCACGAGGAGCGTCTCGTCGGACTTCAGCGTCTTGAGCGTGCGCACGATCGCGTCGTACGCCTCCCAGGACCGGGCCGCCTTGCCGGTGCCGCCGTAGACGACGAGCTTGTCGGGGTGCTCCGCCACCTCGGCGTCCAGGTTGTTCATGAGCATCCGCAGGGCGCCTTCCTGCTGCCACCCGAGGGTGTTCAGCTCGGTGCCGCGCGGGGCGCGTACGGGGCGGGGACCGGACATGTGAGCCTCCAGGAAGGAACGGCGGATGCAGATATTCACATCCTGGCTTTCTGAATAGAGCTAGTCAATACGTTCCCTTCGGCGCGGCCCGGATGGTTGTGTGGCACCCATGGCATCCACGGACGCTTCCCCGCTCTCTGCCCAGGACCTCACCACCCGCCGCGACCAGGCCGTACGCGCCGCTGTGGAGCAGCGCCTCATCGGTCCCGGCGCGCCCGTCGCGGGCCTGCTCGACATCGCCGGCATCCGCGCCTCGGCCGCCGCGCTGCACGCCGCGTTCGACGCGGTCACCGCGCCCGGCACGCCCGTCCTGCACGCCTTCGCCGTCAAGGCGACCCCGCTCGTGCCCGTGCTGCGGCTGCTGCGCGAGGCCGGGATCGGCGCCGAGGTCGCGAGCCCCGGCGAACTCGCCCTCGCCCGCGCCGCCGGCGTCCCGCCCACCGCGACCGTCCTCGACTCCCCCGCCAAGACCCGCGCCGAACTGCGCGAGGCGCTCGCCCTCGGCATCGCCGTCAACGCCGACAACCCGCAGGAACTCGCCCGCCTCGACGCGCTCGTCGCCTCCGCGCCCACCACGTCGCCGCTCGGCCTGCGCGTCAACCCGCAGATCGGCGCGGGCACCATCGGCGCGCTCTCCACCGCGACCGCGACCTCCAAGTTCGGGGTGGCGCTGCGGGACGAGGGCGCCCGCGCGTGGGTCGTCGAGGCGTACCGCACGCGGCCCTGGCTGACCCGCCTGCACACCCACTCCGGATCGCAGGGCGTGCCCCTGGAGCTGATGGCGCGCGGGGTGCGCGAGGCGTACGAACTCGCCGAGGAGATCAACGCGGCGGCCGGCCGGCAGCAGATCGACACCCTCGACATCGGCGGCGGCCTGCCCGTCGACTTCGGCTCCGACGAGACGACGCCCTCCTACGCCGAGTACGCCTCACTGCTGGCCGCGACCGTCCCCGGGCTGTTCGACGGGCGGTACGGGCTCGTCACCGAGTTCGGGCGGTCGCTGCTCGCCAAGCACGGGACGACGCTGGCGCTCGTGGAGTACGCCAAACACAGCGGCGGGCGGCCCATCGCCGTCACGCACGCGGGCGTCCAGGTCGCCACGCGGACCGTGTACGCGCCCTCGTCCTGGCCGCTGCGGATCGCCGCGTACGGGGGTGACGGGCGGCCCAAGAGCGGGCCCCCCGTCCTCCAGGACATCGCCGGGCCCGCCTGCTTCTCGGGGGATCTGCTGGCCGAGGGGCGGGAGGTGCCGTTGCTGGACGCGGGGGACGTGGTCGCTGCGCTGGACACCGGGGCGTATTACTTCGCGCAGCATTACTCGTACAACTCCCTTGTGCGGCCCGGGGTGTACGGGTTCGTCTCCGACGGGGTGGGGGGTGTGCGGTTCGCTGTCGTGCGGGATGCGCAGTCCGTCCCGGACGTAGTAGCGGAATCAGGCGGCGCCCACGCCAACGCCTTGACGTCCCTGTAGCCCGTCCCGCCCGGTGGGCGCCCTCGCCTTTCGTCGTGGCTGATCGCGCAGTTCCCCGCGCCCCTAGGCAGGTGGGCCAGCCCGTGGTCTTGAGCCTCAGCTCTCGTCGTGGCTGATCGCGCAGTTCCCCGCGCCCCTGTCGGGGCGACTGCGTCGCCACCTCCTCCCCTGGGGAGCTGGGGCGAAGCCCCGCTCCCTCAGGGGCGCGGGGAACTGCGCGAGAAGCCCCACCGGCCGAAAGGTGATCGACTACCCAGGGGCGCGGGGAACTGCGCAGAACGTTCAGGGCAGCGGGCCTCAGCCTCGGACGAGTGGCGCGGAGTCTAGTAGGGGGACGCATGTTCCACTGGAAAATGCCAGAACGCTCACCGGCCCGCCCCACAATGCGTAGCCTCACCGTCACACGAATACGTACACCCGTGCCATGACGACGAGATGGGGAGTCCCAGGCGTGCCCGGAATCGACGAGTGCCTCCTGGAGGCCATGCGGCTACCAGGCGCCCGAGGCGCCTCCGTCGTCGACTGGACCAGCGGCCTGGCCCTCGGCACCGTGGGGGACTCCCCCAACGGCGACCACGAGGCCACCGCCGTAGAAGCCGCGGAACTGGCCCGGATGGCGGCGGAACACCGCGCGTTCGCCCCCGCCGACACCCAGGACCGCGCCCCGGACCCGGCAGGGGAGAAGTCCCCGCCCGTCGAGGACGTCATCGTCACCAGCCGCGACGGCTACCACCTGCTGCGCTTCGTACCGACGGCGTTCGACAGCAGCGTCTTCCTGCACCTGTGGCTGGACCGCGCCGAAGGCAACCTCGCCCTGGCCCGCATCCGCCTCGCGGACCTCGCCGACCGGCTGGTGCTCGGATGAACGCGCTCTCCCCGATGCTGAACCGGCTCGCCGAGGAGCACGCGACGGGCGCCCTGATCCGCGAGCACGGCACGCTCTACCTCCAGGACGGCCGGATCACGCACGCGGAGTCGCCCGCGACCCCCGGCATGGACGTCCTGCTCACGGCGGGCGGCGCGCTGAAGGCCGAGGGCTGGTGGGAGGCGGTGGACCGGGCGGGCGCGCGGCACAGCGTCGGCCGCTACCTCGTCGAGCAGGGCAAGCTGACCGACGGCGCGCTCGAACTGTGCCATCTGGGCGCGCTGTTCGACGCCGCGTACTTCACGCTGGCCCCGAGCAGCGGCCCGACCCGTTTCCGGTACGGGGTCGCGCACTGGTTCGGGGCGGTGCGCCCGGTGCCGGTCGCCGCCGTCGAACGGGAGACGCTGCGCCGCCGCGATCTGCTCCAGCGGATCTGGCCCGAGCCGGACACCGACACCGCGCCCCTGGCCCGCGCCGCCGCCCGGGACAGCCGCGTGCCGCCGAGGCGCCGCCGCGTGCTCGACCTGGTGGACGGCGTGCGGACCGCCTCGCAGATCGCGCTGGCGCTCGGCCGGCCCGCGTTCCACACGCTGGTGGACCTGCGCCGCCTGGCCGCGACCGGGCTTGTCACGACGGCGCCGCCGCTGCCCGCCCACACCACGCCCGTGCCCGCATGGGTCGCGCAGACCGCCGTCGAGGACCCGGACGTGGCCCTGCTGCGCCGGCTGCGTGCCGCGCTGGAGGCGCTGTGAGACGCCGCCGCCAGCCTGCCGAGAGGAGACTTCCGATGGCCGACGAGGCCGAACTCCGCGCCGAACTGCACCGGTTGAGAGTCCAGGTGCCGCAGGTGACCGGCGCCATCGCGGCCAGCGTCGACGGCCTCGTCCTCGCCCACGACACCCCCGGCGTCGAACCCGAGGGCGTCGCCGCGCTGACCGCCGCCGCGCTCGGCGTGGCGCAGCGCCTGTCGGACGCGACGGAGCAGGGCGCGTTCCGCGAGCTGCTGGTGCGCGGCACCGAGGGGTACGTCGCCACGTACGCGGCCGGCGACGCGGCGGTGCTCACGCTGCTCGCCGAGGACCGGGTCAACGTGGGCCGGCTCCATCTGGAGGGCCGCAGGGCTAGCGTGCGGATAGGGGAACTCGTCGCGGCGGCGGGCGGGTTGGCCACCGCGCGGGAGGCCGCCGCACGCCAGCGCGGCCGGGCCCGCGCCCGTACGCTGCCCGGCTCCGCCGCCCTGCCCGTCCGTACGCCGAGGCTCCCCGAGCGGACCGATCCGCAGGCCGGGACGGCGCGTTGACGCCCCCGGCCCGCTCGCGCCACGCCCGTTCGACGGGCGTCGGCGGCACCCCCCGTACCAGTCAGGAAAAACGGAACACCCGTCGTAGTACCACCGGCAACGCCAAGGAAGGACCCAGCACCATGGCCAACACCGAGACCGCCCTCAAGGACGCCCTCTCCTCCATCGAGGGGGCGACCGCCGCCGCGCTCGTCGACTACACGAGCGGCATGGCTCTTGGCACCATCGGCGGCTCCAAGAGCTTCGACCTGGAGGTCGCCGCCGCGGGCAACACCGACGTGGTGCGCGCCAAGCTGCGCACGATGGAGCACCTCGGCATCAAGGACGAGATCGAGGACATCCTGATCACGCTCGGCACGCAGTACCACCTGATCCGGCTGCTCAAGGGGCGCGGGGGCAACGGCCTGTTCCTCTACCTCGTGCTCGACGCCTCGCGCTCGAACCTGGCGATGGCCCGCCACCAGCTCAAGAAGATCGAGGCCGAACTGGAGGTCTGAGCCGCCGGTCCACCACACGTACCACTAGTCGCGCCACTCGCTCTCGTCGCGGGTGGCGCGCTCGCGTCGGCGGGGCCACAGATGGCCGGTGTGCAGCGCGTTCACGCCGACGATGCCGCCCCAGGCGATGAGCAGGCCCGGCAGATGGGCGTTGACGACGGCGATGGCCGACAGCGGCACCGCGAGCACCAGCGAGATCACGGCGAAACCGAAGCGCTCGCCCCAGCCGTCACCGCCGCTCCCGCGCGCCCCGCGCCCGCCCCGGGCGACGACCATCTGCTGTTCGGCGAGGCGCCGGCGCACCCGGCGGTCGACGACGGAGTCGAGGCGCTGCTCGACCTTGTCCAGGAAGGAGTCCACGAGCGCGGACTCGTACTCCTCGCCCAGCTCCCTGCGGGCGTCCAGGGCGGCGTCGAGTTCCTTCTTGAGTTCGGCGTCACGTGCGCGTTCGCGGGCTTCCATAGCCCACCACGGTACGGGCGCCGGGTACCGCGGGCAGTGGGGCTAACCCCCCTCTTTCCCCTACGGGACGGCGCCCTCGGCCGCCGGGAGCGGGCGCTGATCGGGGAGCCCGAGGATGGTCTCGTGCGGGACGTGGGAGGTGTCGCGGCGGGCGAGCGCCCAGTACAGGGCGGCCGGGACGACGAGCCCCACGATCCAGGAGATGTCCGCGCCGCCGAGCGGTCCGACGAGCGGCCCGGTGTAGAACGCGGTGGCGAGGAACGGGAGCTGGGCGAGGAGCCCGATCCCGTACACGGTGAGCGCGTCCCAGCGCCAGGCGCCGTAGCGGCCGGCGGGGTCGGCGAGCGCGGGGATGTCGTAGCGCTCGCGGGAGATGAGGTAGTAGTCGACGAGGTTGATCGCCGACCACGGAGTGAAGAACGTCAGCAGGAACAGCAGGAAGTCCTTGAACGACGCGAGGAAGCTGTCCTTGCCGGCGAGGGCGACGGCCGTCCCCGCGACCATGATGACGGCGATGTACACGGCCCGCCCGCGCCGCGACAGGACGCGCTGGCCCCGGAAGCCGCTGACGCCGGTCACCATCGACATGAAGCCGCCGTAGGTGTTGAGGACGTTGATGGTGAGCTTGCCGAGCGCGATGACGAAGTAGAAGAAGGACGCGACGAGCCCGGCGCCGCCGAGGGAGACGACGTAACCGACCTGGTCGTCGAGGAAGGCGCCGCCCGCGCTCGCCGCGACCAGCACACCGAACGTCATGGACCACTGCGCGCCGAGCGCCGACCCGGACAGCGTCCACCAGAACGTGGCCTTGGCGCTGGTCGTGCGCGGCAGATAGCGCGAGTAGTCGGCGACGTACGGGCCGAAGGCGAGCTGCCAGGACGCGGAGAGGGAGACCGCGAGCAGGAACATCGGCAGCGAGAAGTGGGCCTTGCCGAGCAGCGCGCCGAGGTCGACGCGGTCCAGGAGCCGGATGCCGAGATAGAGGAAGGCGAGCGCGCACACGACGGAGGCGACGCGGCCGAGGGCGTGGATGACGCGGTAGCCGACGGCGGCCATGACGGCGGTGACGGCGGCGAAGACGACGATGCCGGTGGTGTCGCTCGTGTGGGTGAGGCGGGCGGTGGCCTCGCCGGCGAGCACGCTGCCGCTGGCGAAGAAGCCCACGTACATGAGGATGACGAGGAGCAGCGGGACGACCGCGCCCTTGACGCCGAACTGCGCCCGGGACTGGATCATCTGCGGCAGGCCGAGCCGGGGCCCCTGGGCGGAGTGCAGGGCCATGACGGCGCCGCCGAGGAGGTTGCCGAGGACGAGCCCGGCGAGGGACCAGACCACGTCGCCGCCGAAGACGACGGCGAGGGCGCCGGTGACGACGGCCGTGATCTGGAGGTTGGCCCCGAGCCAGAGGGTGAACTGGTTGAAGGCGCGCCCGTGGCGCTCGCTGTCGGGTACGACGTCGATGGAGTGCTTCTCCACTACCGCTGCCATGGCGATCCTCCCTGCATAGTGTCATGCAGGGTTCTCGCCGCTGAATACTTTTGTCAATACCCTGGACATAGCATCATGCAGAGCCGGCGCCGCGCGAAGGGCGGCGGCCGGCACGGACGCGGACGGGGAGAGATGAGCGAGCACACCACCGACGAGGGCGGCGCCGGCGAGGACCGGAGCCGGTCGGCGGGCAGCCCCGCCGCCCGCCTCCAGAGCCTCTTCGAAGGCCACCGCCTCACCCCCACCCAGCGCCGCATCGCGCACTGCATGGTGCGCCGCGCGGCCGACGTGCCGTTCCTGTCGTCGGTGGAGCTGGCCGAGCTGGCCGGGGTCAGCCAGCCGTCGGTGACCCGGTTCGCGGTCGCCCTCGGCTTCGACGGCTACCCGGCGCTCCGCCGCCATCTGCGCGAGGTCGCCCCCGCCGAACCGGCCGCCACGAAGGCCAACGAGTACCAGCAGGCCGTCGAGTCCGAGATCGCCAACCTGCGCCACCTCGCGGAACTCCTCGCCGACCCCGCGCCCGTCGAGGAGGCCGGCCGGCTGCTCGCCGCGTCCCGCCCGCTGCCGGTGCTCGGACTGCGGGCGGCGGCCTCCCAGGCGTACGGCTTCGCGTACTTCGCGGCGAAGGTCCACCCGGACGTACGGCTCCTCGACGAGGGCGGCTCGATGCTCACCGACCGCATCGACGCGGCGGTCAGGGCCGGGGCGTCCACCCTGCTCTGCTTCGCGCTGCCGCGCCATCCGCGCGAGGTCGTCGACGCCCTCGCGCACGCCCGCGAGGCCGGTCTGACGGTGGTCACGGTCGCGGACTCGGCGTTCGCGCCGGTCGCGCGCGAGTCCGACCTGCTCATCCCGGCGGCCGTCGGCACCGGCCTCGCCTTCGACACGGCGTGCGCGCCGATGCTGCTGGGCCGGGTGCTCCTGGAGGCCATGTGCGACGGGCTGCCGCAGGCGCAGGCGCGCCTGGAGGAGTTCGACGTACGGGCGGCGGAGCGCGGCCTGTTCGTCGAGTGAGGCACGCCCGCGCGGAAGCCTGACGCGCACCCGTGCCGGGGGGCGCACCCGCGCGGAAGCATGACGCGCACCTGCGCCCAAGCGTGAGGCGCACCCGCGCCGAAGAAGGTGGCGCGGGGACCGCCGCACCCCCGTGAACGGGGGGCGGGACGACGGCGGTCCCCGCGAGGGACGCGCCTCCGGGTCAGGGCCGGGGCTCATCGCGTCCGGGCGTCCAGGGGTCCGGGAGCCGCTCCGGAGACCTTGACACCGCGAGGGCCTCCCCTACGGGACGCAGGGAAAGACCCCGGGCGCCGGCGGGGTCGAGAGCCGCTCTCCCCTGCCGACACCCACCACTGTGCCGGACGCGTGTTAAGCCGGTGCTGCGCGCACGTGACGCGCGCGTACCGGTTGCGCGAACCCCGGGGCCGCCGCTACTTGCCGGCGTCCTTGGCGAGGAACGCCAGCAGGTCCTGCCGGCTGACGACACCGGTCGGCTTGCCCTCGACCAGCACGATCGCCGCGTCCGCCGTGCCGAGGACCGTCATCAGGTCCGCGACCGGCTCACCCGAGCCGACCTGCGGCAGCGGCGCCGACATGTGCTTCTCCAGCGGGTCGCCGAGCGAGGCGCGCTGCGCGAACAGGGCGTCCAGCAGCTCCCGCTCGACGACCGAGCCGATGACCTCCGCCGCCATCACGTCGGGGTGACCGGCGCCCGGCTTCACGATCGGCATCTGCGAGACGCCGTACTCGCGCAGCACGTCGATCGCCTCGCCGACGGTCTCCTCGGGGTGCATGTGCACCAGCTCGGGCAGCGCGCCGCCCTCCTTGTGGCGCAGCACGTCACCGACGCGGGCGCTCGGCCCGGAGTCGTCGAGGAAGCCGTAGTCGGCCATCCACTCGTCGTTGAAGATCTTGCTGAGGTAGCCGCGCCCGCTGTCCGGCAGCAGCACGACGACCACGTCGTCCGGGCCGAGCCGCTCCGCGACGCGCAGCGCGGCGACGACCGCCATGCCGCAGGAGCCGCCGACGAGCAGCCCCTCCTCCTTGGCGAGCCGCCGCGTCATCTGGAAGGAGTCCTTGTCGGACACCGCGACGATCTCGTCGGCGACCTCACGGTCGTACGCGCTCGGCCAGAAGTCCTCGCCCACGCCCTCGACCAGGTACGGGCGTCCCGAGCCGCCCGAGTACACCGAGCCCTCGGGGTCCGCGCCGACGACCTCGACCCGGCCCTCGCTCGCGTCCTTCAGATAGCGGCCGGTGCCGGAGATCGTGCCGCCGGTGCCGACGCCCGCCACGAAGTGTGTGATCCGCCCCTCGGTCTGCTCCCACAGCTCGGGGCCGGTCGAGTGGTAGTGCGACAGCGGGTTGTTCGGGTTCGAGTACTGGTCCGGCTTCCACGCGCCGGGCGTCTCGCGCACGAGCCGGTCCGAGACGTTGTAGTACGAGTCCGGGTGCTCGGGGTCCACGGCGGTGGGGCAGACGACGACCTCGGCGCCGTACGCGCGCAGCACGTTGATCTTGTCGGTGCTCACCTTGTCGGGGCACACGAAGATGCACTTGTACCCCTTCTGCTGCGCCACGATGGCGAGGCCCACCCCGGTGTTCCCGCTGGTCGGCTCGACGATCGTGCCGCCGGGGCGCAGCTCGCCGCTGCGCTCGGCCGCCTCGATCATGCGCAGCGCGATGCGGTCCTTCACGCTGCCGCCGGGGTTGAAGTACTCGACCTTGGCCAGGACGGTCGCCTGAATGCCTTCGGTCACCTTGTTGAGCCTCACCAGCGGGGTGTTGCCGACGAGGCTGATCATCGAGTCGTGGATCTGCACCGTTGTCTCCGGTCTCCTACTTATGGATGCGGCCAGCGTATGCCGCGCGCCGGGCCTTCATCCCCCGTTGCGATTGGCCGACGGTGATTACGGGGCAATGAGTTCATGAAGCCGTAAAAGAGAACCAGTCGATGGGCGCAGCGCGAAGGCAGGTGGCCGCGGAACATGTCGAGCAGGGCGAGGGTGGCACGACGGATCGCCGCGGGAGCGGCGTACGGCGGCGGCGGGATCGGACTCCTCGGCGCCGCCGCGGTCGGGGTGCTGGTGGCGGAGGTCCAGATGGCCCGCCGCCAAGTGGGTCACCACGGCCCCGATCCCGTGCGCGTCCCGTCCGCCGACGGCCTGTACGGCAGCGCGTACGGGAGCGCGGGCGCCGAGCCGCTGCGCTTCGCGGTCCTCGGCGACTCCACGGCCGCGGGCCAGGGCGTGCACCGGGCGCGGCAGACGCCGGGCGCGCTGCTCGCGTCGGGCCTCGCGGCGGTCGCCGAGCGCCCGGTCGAACTGCGGAACGTGGCGCTGCCCGGCGCCCGCTCCGACGACCTCGACCGGCAGGTCCCGCTGATCCTCGCGGACCCGCGGTGGCAGCCGGACGTCTGCGTGCTCATGATCGGCGCCAACGACGTCACCCACCGCATGCCCGCCACGACCTCCGTACGGCACCTCTCCGCGGCCGTACGGCGGCTGCGTACCGCGGGCGCCGAGGTCGTCGTCGGCACCTGCCCCGACCTCGGCTCGGTCGAGCCTGTGCAGCAGCCGCTGCGCTGGCTGGCGCGCCGGGCCTCGCGCCAGTTGGCGGCGGCGCAGACCATCGGCACGATCGAGCAGGGCGGCCGTACGGTCTCCCTCGGCGATCTGCTCGGCCCGGAGTTCGCGGCGAACCCCCGCGAACTGTTCGGCCCCGACAACTACCACCCCTCCGCCGAGGGCTACGCCACCGCCGCCATGGCCGTCCTGCCCACGCTCTGCGCGGCCCTAGGCGTCTGGCCCGAGGAGGAACGCCCCGACGTCTCCCGCGCCGAGGGCTTCTACCCGGTCGCCCGCGCCGCCGCCCGCGCGGTCCAGGAAGGCGGCACGGAGGTCGCCGCCGCGATGCCGACGGGCCCGCGCGGCCCCTGGGCCCTCCTCAAGCGCCGGCGCCGCCGCCGCGTCCCGACCCAGGACCCGACCCCGCCCCACCACCACCATTTCGCCGGCCACACCCTCCCCTGGCACCCCCACACCCCCAACTCCACCCCATCAACCCCCAAATCAAGCCCCTCCGGCGATTGAGGAGCGGGGCTCCGGGGCGGAGCCCCGAGACGAGGAGGCCAGCCCCGCCCACCCCTCAACACCCCCGGGAATACCCCCCGATCAAGCCCCTCCGGCGATTGAGGAGCGGGGTTCCGGGGCGGAGCCCCGAGTCGTGAAGGCCAGCTCCAGAACCGAGAAACCCCCCGCACAAAACCCCAGCCCCTCCAAGAAGACAACCCCGTTCACCCAAAAACCGGCCCACCAAAGCAAACGCTTAGAAGAATGCGTCAGGCATCACACACCAACCCCGATGACCCCAGCGCTACGTACAGGTAACTTCCCAGACGGTCCGCCCACAACGCGCAACGCACCCCCTGGAGCCGTGATGCCCGAAGCAGTGATCGTCTCAGCCGCCCGCTCCCCCATCGGCCGCGCCTTCAAGGGCTCACTCAAGGACCTGCGCCCCGACGACCTGACCGCCACGATCATCCAGGCCGCCCTCGCCAAGGTCCCCGAGCTGGACCCCCGCGACATCGACGACCTGATGCTCGGCTGCGGCCTCCCCGGCGGCGAGCAGGGAAACAACCTGGGCCGCATCGTCGCCGTACAGATGGGCATGGACCACCTCCCGGGCTGCACCATCACCCGTTACTGCTCCTCGTCGCTCCAGACGACCCGCATGGCGCTGCACGCGATCAAGGCCGGCGAGGGCGACGTGTTCATCTCGGCCGGCGTCGAGATGGTCTCCCGTTTCACGAAGGGCAACTCGGACTCCCTGCCGGACACGCACAACCCGTTCTTCGCGGAGGCGGAGGCCCGTACCGCCGAGGTCGCCACGCAGGAGAACACCACGTGGCACGACCCGCGCGAGGACGGCCTCGTCCCGGACGCGTACATCGCCATGGGCCAGACCGCCGAGAACCTGGCCCGCCTGAAGGGCGTCACCCGCGAGGACATGGACCGCTTCGGCGTCCGCTCGCAGAACCGCGCCGAGGAAGCCATCAAGAACGGCTTCTGGGAGCGCGAGATCACCCCGGTCACCACCCCCGACGGCACGGTCGTCGCCAAGGACGACGGCCCCCGCGCCGGCGTCACGCTGGAGGGTGTCGCGGGCCTCAAGCCCGTCTTCCGCCCCGACGGCCTGGTCACCGCCGGCAACTGCTGCCCGCTCAACGACGGCGCCGCCGCCCTCGTGATCATGTCCGACACGAAGGCGCGCGAGCTGGGCCTGACCCCGCTGGCCCGCGTCGTGTCCACGGGCGTGTCCGGGCTGTCCCCCGAGATCATGGGCCTCGGCCCGGTCGAGGCGTCGAAGCGGGCGCTGAAGCTGGCCGGTCTCTCGGTGTCGGACATCGACCTGTTCGAGATCAACGAGGCGTTCGCCGCGCAGGTCATCCCCTCCGCCCGCGACCTCGGCATCGACGAGGACAAGCTGAACGTCAACGGCGGCGCCATCGCCGTCGGCCACCCCTTCGGCATGACCGGCGCCCGGATCACGGGCACGCTGATCAACAGCCTCCAGTTCCACGACAAGCAGTTCGGCCTGGAGACCATGTGCGTGGGCGGCGGCCAGGGCATGGCGATGGTCATCGAGCGCCTGAGCTGACGCCCGGAACCGAAGTCGGCCGGAAACCGGCTGCGGAGACGTGATCCAATCTCCCCCAAGATGTGACGTGCATCTCGGGGGAGAGCCATTTTCGCAGGTCAGGCGGTACCCAGCCCATATCGGGGCTAAACACCTGACCAAAAGACCTGTCCATTTCGTGACGTAATGCACTGACAGGTGGTTCGTCCAGGCTTCAAGCTGATGTAGGAAGTCGGGGGTCGACTTGAAACCGGGAGTACGTCAGTGAGCGCCATCCCCTTTGCTTTGCTGCTCGCCACGGCCGCTGCCACGGCCGTCGGCGCCGCCACCCTGCACAACGTCCGGGGCCTGCGTCGGCAGATCACGGACCTGCGTGCGGAGCTGGCCCGCAGCCGCGCCGTCGCCACACACTCCGGTGTCCCCGCGGCGCGCGCCACGACCGACACCGACGCGATACGCACCGCCGTCGCCGACGCGCTCGCCGAGGAGCGGGAGCGGGAGCTGGCGGAGGCGCGGGCGTTCTGGGCGGCGCAGGAGGCGCGGGACGGGTCGGAACTCCCGCCGTTCCTCGCCGGGGGCTCCGCCGGGCTCGGGCTCGGGGAGGAGTTCTTCCTGCCCCGGCAGGCGGACTTCGCGGGGCTTGAGCCCGTCATCGAGCCGGCGCCGGCGCTGGAGACGGAGGACGAGTTCGCGGGCGAGTCCCCGGAGCTGGCCGCGGCGCGGCGCCGGCATCCCTCGCACCCGGACTTCGTGCCGGTGCAGTCGCCGGTCGTCGGGGACCACGAGCGGACCGTGGAGTGCCTGGAGGAGCTGGCGCGGGACCGCACCGAACTGTGTGACGTCCGTCCCGGGCCGCTGGGGACGCTCGACGTGTACGTGTTCGCCGACGGGACGACGCTGTGCATGACGCCGGGGCACCGGGAGACGGCGGAGCGGCTTGCCGCGGCGCTGCGGGAGGGGGACGCGCCCGTCCTTCTCGGGGGGTCCGGAGTCTCCGGGGCGTACGCACTCACGTTCCAGTGCGCGGGAACGAACGTCTACATTTTGGCGGACCGAGTAATAGCGTCTGCGGCGGCCTGAACTGTCCCGCCCTCGCCTTTCGCGCAGTTCCCCGCGCCCCCTGAGGTGAGTGGGTGGCCCCACCCGGTGGACATCCTCGACTCTCGCCGTGGCTGATCGCGCAGTTCCCCGCGCCCCTGGAGGGGCGACTACGTCGCACCCTCCCCCCTGGGGAAGCTGGGGCGAAGCCCCGCTTCCCTCAAGGGGAAGCTGCACGAAGTGCATGCTTCAGGGGCGCGGGGAACTGCGCGAGACGCCCCACCGGCCCGCGGCCGAAATACGACCCAGGGGCGCGGGGAACTGCGCAATAAGAGGCCCCGCCCGCCAAAAGACGACCGGCACTCCAGCGGAGCGGAACCTCAGACCCCGGCCCGCTTAATCGCCGCCTCGACAAGCCCAACCGCCCGCTCGACCTCAGCCCGCTCCGTAAGAACAACCGCCAGATCCCGCGAAGCGACCGTCACCTGGTCCGCGACGGCGAACATCCCCGCCTCCGGCATCACCCGTACCGCCCCTTCGGGAACCCCCTCCACCCGCTGAGCCCACGCGGACAGCTCCCGCGCCAGTTCGAGGGCCGCCGCGGCAGCCCCCCGCTGCAACCGGCTCTGCGGCGCGGCCCGCAACCGGTCCGCGAACCGGTCCACCGCTGAAGTCAATGGCGTCGTATCAAGCACGCGGCGACTGTAGCTGTTTACAAGGGGCCACCGCTCAGGCACGGTGTCGTGAAGGACCGGCCACATCGAAGCGTTCCGGAGGCGCCGATGTCCCAAGTCTTCTCCGAGGAGACCCACCGCAACCTGCTGGCTCGTATCCCCCACTGCACCGGTCGTGAAGTCGCCGACTGGCTGCGCACCGTCGAAGAGGGCCCCTGCTTCCTCCGTTTCGAGGAGAAGGTGAGCTGGCTGCGCGGGGAGCACGATCTCTCGCACGGCCACGCCAAGGCGATCGTCCACGAGTACGACCTGAGGCGCGCCGCCCGCCGCTTCAGCTAGCCCGCGCCCACATCCCCGTACACGCGAACCCGTACACGACAAAGGCCCGCGCACCCAGAAGGTGCGCGGGCCCTGGACTGCCGGCCGCCGGGGCGGAACCGCCGGTCGGCTAGTCGTTGCCCTGCAGGATCGAGATGAGCCGCAGGAACTCCATGTAGATCCACACGAGCGTCATCGTGAGACCGAACGCCGCGAGCCACGCCTCTTCCTTCGGCGCGCCGTACGCGACACCGTCCTCGACCTGCTTGAAGTCGAGCGCGAGGAAGGCCGCGCCGAGGACGATGCCGACGATGCCGAAGACGATGCCGAGGGGGCCGCTGCGGAAGCCGAGACCGTCACCGCCGCCGAACAGGGCGAACAGCATGTTCACCGCCATCAGCAGGACGAAGCCCATCGCGGCGGCCATCACGAAGCCGTAGAACCGCCGGTTGACGCGGATCCAGCCCGCCCTGTAGGCGATGAGGACGGCCGCGAAGACCGCCATCGTGCCGATGACGGCCTGCATGGCGGCGCCGCTGGCGATGCGGTTGTCGACGACGCTGGAGACGACGCCGAGGAAGACACCCTCCAGGGCGGCGTACGCGAGGATCAGCGGCGGCGACGCCTTGCGCTTGAACGCCTGCACGAAGCCCAGCACCATCGCCACGAGGCCGGCGCCGATGGCGATGCCGTACGACTTGCCGATGTGGGCGTCGTCGACGGGCAGCAGCGCCCACGAGAGCGCCGCCGTGACGATCAGGAGACCGAGCGTGGTGGCGGTCCGCATGATGACGTCGTCCATCGTCATGCGGCCGGTGGTGGCGGGCGCCGGGGCGCCGTACTGGACGTCGGTCTGCGCGTACGGGTTCTGCGCGTACGGGTTGCCGCCCGTGCCGACAGCGGGGCCCCCGGCCTGCGGCTGCGCGTTGAACTGCGCGTAGCCGTTGTCGCGGCTGAACCCCCGTCGCGAGAAGACCGGGTTGCTGCTCCTCATTTCACTCCTCCATGGCCACCGTGTATGGCCTTGCCATCAAGAGTAATGGCTTGGCAAAGACCCGAGCCTAGTGCTCAGGGAGGATCTTTCCCATCCTGTTACGAGGAACGTGGGAAGCCTCCCCGATGTTCCGCTCACAGCGGGAAACCGTCGTACGACTCAGCGAGATCGCTCACGCCCGCGCCGGGCTCGCCGCCGAGGTCAGACCAGGCGAGCCGCCAGGAGGAGGGCCAGCGGCCCAGCCGGGCGCACTGTTCGGCGTCCTCCCCCGGATCACGCCGCCCGCCGGGCAGGAACATCTCCCCGTGGCCGGCATTCCGGGAGCTGACGACGGCGACGCGCCCTTCGTCATCCAGGGCGACGACGGGGGCGTGCTCAAGGCTCGGGGTGGCGGTCATGCGGGCGTGAACCACGCCTCGCGCTCGTTCCCCTCAGCCAGCGCGATGAGATCCCGCATCCGCTCGCTCATCGGCGGCAGAGCATCCAACGGGAACCAACCGACCTCCGCCGACTCATCGTCGCAGACCCGGGGCTCCTGGCCGGGTTCCGCCGGTCGGCAGGCGAACACGACCTCGAAGTACTGCGCCCTGTGCCCGTTGCTGTGCCGTACCGGCGGGGAGTGCGTCACCGCCACCAGCCGCTCGACGACCACCCGGACCCCCGTCTCCTCGGCCACCTCCCGCGCGGCCGCGACGGCCGGGTACTCACCCGGCTCCACAATCCCGCTCAGCGGCGTCCACAACCCTTTGACGGACCGGCGTTGCAGGAGCACCCGGCGCTCGTCGTCACGGACGACCGCGACCACCCCCGGCAGCCAGAGCAGGGTGTCAGGGCCGACCGCTTTCCGTAGGTCTGAGACGAAATCAGGGATCACGCCCTCACCCTAGGGCGAGTCCGAGGCGACAGGGGCGGGAATCGTCACGCCGACGCGACGGCCCGCCCGCTGTCGCCCGATGACCCGCGTCAGAGCGTGTCGGCGACCTTGGTCAGCACGGCAGCGCTCGCCGGGACGTCGTGGCTGAGCCGGACCGCCCGGTGCGGCAGCTCCGCGAGCCGGGCCGCGACCTCGGCTCGCGCGCTCTCGCGGCCGCCGCCGTCCACGCCTTGTGCCTGCCCGAAGACGTCGGGGTAGCGGTCCTCCGTTTTCCCGGACATGAAGTCCGCCTCGCCCAGCGTCCGGGTGCCGTCGGTGACGTCCGGCGCGGCGTCGGCGTCGATCTGGGGGAAGAGAAGGCCCGCCGCCCGGCCGCCGGTGGCCAGCGGCACACCGAACAGGTCCGGGAACTGGTCCGGGAACACCTGCACCTTCCGCTCCCGCCCCGCGTTCTCCCACAGCGGCGTGGAATCCCCGACCAGCAGCGCCTCGGTCACCGACTCGTGCTGCGTCGGGTGGAAGCTGCCGCCGGACCGCACGTGCTCGCGCGCCGTCTCGAACCAGCCGAGCGAGTGGAGCAGGCCGAGGCCCAGTGCGGCGGCGGACGGCCAGGGCACGACCTCGACATCTCGCTCGCCGGTCGGCCGGACCAGTACCCGGTCGTTGGCGAGGAGCTTCCAGCCGTACGAGGCGAGCAGCAGCGCCGTGGTGGTCTTCCCGGCCCCCTTGTCGCCGAACGTGAGGAGGGTCGCACCGTCCGGCCCTACGACGGCGGAGGAATGGAGCACGGCCCACCCGTCACGGAGGAGCTGGCCACGGATCGCCTCCCGCGCAAGGCGCGCGGCGGCCAGGGCGAGGGGCTGCGCGTCGGAGCCGACGAGGACGAGGCGGCCCGAGGACGGCGTGCTGCGGTACGCGATCCCCTCCTCCGGCGACGTGGCGATGATGTCCTCACCGTCCCGCGCCAACAGCAGCGGGTGCTTGGCGTACTCCACCTCTTCGGTACGCCGGCCGTCGCGGACCAGGAGGGTGATCTCCTCGTAGACCTCCGGCTTGACGTCGGCGATCACCACGTCCCCGGTGCACACGGAGTCGGCGTCCACCGTCGTGGCGTTCCACCACGGGCCGAAGTAGCGCAGCGCCCAGTCCGTGACCTCCGTCCGGTTGCTGAGCACGGTGACGGCCGCCGCGGCGGCCTCCAGTCGAGTTGCTGTGATCACGTAGCGATCCTCTCGGGAAGGGCGGGCAGTTGGGCGTAGGCGTCGCGGAGACTGCTGGCCGCAGAGTCCAGACGCAGGCGTTCGGAACGGGTGAGGGGAGGCAGGCACGGGACGGCCTGGCCGCCGGTGAACCGCAACGGAATTCCGAGGTGGACGTCGCCGTACGGGACGGAAAGCTCCTCGATGCCGTCGACCAGGCCGAGGGTCTTGCGGAGCGTGGAGAGCACCGCGCCCGCAGGGCCGCAGCGGGTACGGCCTATGCCGCCCCGGATCAGCGCCGGGCGCCGCTGGAGGTCGTCGACAACGGCGCGCACCGGCACCGGGAACGGGTGACAGCCGATCGTGCGTCGACGCGCACACGACGGCACGGTCGCCATGCTCACCGATCACATGGCCGCGCACCTGCTCCGGCGAGACCTGGGCGTACCGGGCGAGCATGAGCCGGTAGCGGGCCGAATCGAGGTTCGAGCCGATCCCGAAGGCCCGGGCACAGCCCGACACTTCGGCGAACCGGCGGGTCATCAGGTCGACCGGGTTCGTCACGACGAGGACCGTGCCGCCGTACCCGTGCAGCTCCCTCGCCAGCTCGCCGAGTGCGGGCGCGTTCGCCGCTACCCCGCCGCGCCGGATGTCCCGCTCGGCCGTGTTCTTGAAGTCGGTCCGCAAGGCGATCACGACAGCGTCGCAGCCGTGGAGGTCGGCGACCTCGCCGGCCACGACCCGGGAGTGCGACCTCACTGTGTGCGCAAGGTCCTGGAGGTCGGCGGTCAACCCCTGCGCCTGGCTGGGCTGCCGGGAGACGACGAAGAGCCGATCCGGTAGGCCCGCGGTCACCAGGCTCGTGGCGACGGTCTGCCCGACGGCGCCCGCCCCGACGATCCCCACCACCGGGCCGCTCACCACGTACTCCCCACGCTGTCCTCCACCTCGGAGAACACGGCGTCCAGGAGCCGGAACCCGGCCATCGCCCCCACGAGGAGGGCACTCACCCGGTCGACGATGCCGGCGACCACGCGAGCCTGCGCGACGAGGGCCTGTTGATGGGGTGCCAGAGGGAGCCCCGGCGGTGCGCTGAGGCAGGTACTCAGGATGCTCACGGTGTCCATGAGCCACAGGACCAGGACCTCCCGGAGCCGCGCCGCCCCTTCCCGCGCGGCCAGCGATGTGATGTGCCGTGTGAGCGTGGACGCCACACCCTGCACGATCTGGCGCCTCCCCTGCATCTGCGGGTGCCCGACCGCGAGGAGGAGCGCCCGGCCGGCGAGCTTCGCAATGTCCGGCTGGGGACCGGCGGCCCACTGCACGGCCGGGTCGATGAAGTGCAGGCGCGGGCCGTCGAGGAAGACGTGCTCGGGCTTGAGGTCTCCGAAGACGACAGTGTCCCGCCGGGGCGAGATCGCGCTCGACATCCGCAGCAGCCGCCACACCGCGTTCTGTACCAGCTCGATGGTCTCGCGGCGCTCGTACTCCGGGAGCTTGCTATCCCGGCCGAGCGCCCCCAGATAGGCGGCGGAGCTGGCACCGTTGAATTTCCGGCGGAAGACGCCGGCGATGGACCGCTCGCCGATCGTCGCCGTATGGCGCAGGCACTCAGCTCCTGCCGGGCCGTGGAGGTTACCGAGCGCTTCGAAGACCGCTTCGAGGAACGCGCCCGTCTCCCCCGGGCGGGCGGCCAGTTCGTCCGCCAACGGCGTGCCCGCCGCGACGTGCGTGAACAGGACTCCGCCACGCAGACCGGCGGTCCGGCACACCCGCGGCCGGCCGAGCCTGCGCAGGGCCTTCAAGTTCTGCGCTTCCCGAGCGGTCAGCTGATCGGTGCTGCTGACGTAGGCGCGCTGCGCTTCCTCGACCTGCTCCCACGTGCCTCCGGCGCCCCGCAGGATCGACACCAGGGACATGCCGAGCCAGCTGAGCTTGGCGATCGTCTCGTCGCCGTCCACCCTGACCCGGCAGACGTACGACGTGACGCTCGGGCACTGCGGGCCGAGGACTACGTCCTTGTCCGGCCACAGCTCTGTGGCCGCGCGGGTGATGATCTGCTGGCTGGCGGTGTGCAGCAGCGCCGCACTCACCGCCGTGGTTTCGCTCGTAGTGAGGGTCACGGCCGTCTCCTAGTGGGATCGCGTTGCCTCTGAATGCGGGTCGCACGGTTCGGGGTTCGTCGTGGGGGCACGGAGGCCGCCAAGGTTCGGGGTGCCGCGCGCCGAGAGCGGTCGGCTGACGCTGCGTACGGGATGAGAGAGGGTGCGCCGGGCACGTCAGGCGCGGTGGTGGGCGACGATCAGGTCTTCGAGCCGGCGGATGCACAGCAGGCAGAGGTGGAGGGGGGCCTCCCCGTGCTCCACGCTGCCGACGGGCCCAACCCACAGCACCGGCAGATCGGTTGCCTCGCAGTGCCAGCACCAACCAGTGATCCAGTCTCTTTCCACTGGCGGCTACCCGCGCGTGACGCCGAAGCAGAGGGATCCCAGCAGCACGGCGAGGACCACCATGTAGAGCACCTGGCGGGTCTGCTCACTCACCGGCTGCCCCCTCGCCGGCACCCAGATCAGCCCAGACGCGCTTCCCCCACGGCAGCGGGTCAACTCCCCACCGCCCGCCACTCAACGCTTCCACGAGCGCCAGGCCGCGCCCGGACTCCTCGACCGGGCCGGCGGCACGGGGCGCCGGGGGCGTCCGGGACAGGTCCACCACGGCCACCCGGACCACTTCCTCGTCCAACCGCGTCACGGTCACCCGGACCCACTCGCGCCGCGCGTGCTGGACGGAGTTCGTCAGCAGCTCGCTGACGACGAGGTGGGCGCTGTCCAGGAGGCCGTCGTCCATGCCCCAGACGCTCAGCGCCAGGCCCACCAGGCGGCGGGCGTGACCCACAGCCTCCGAAATCCTCGGCAGCGTCTCGGTGTAGGCGGGCCTCGTGCCCGTTCCGGTCTCGACCATGACGAGTGAACCAATCCTGATGTGCCGGGCGGGACCTCGGCAAACCGCCCTCGCGGGGAGCGTTGCCGCAGGGGCGGCCGGTGCACGGGCGGCGGTCTCAAGCATCTTGGGAGCCCTTCGAAGCGGCGAGGATGTGCCGGCCGAAGCCGACGAGCGCGGCGAGGCGATCCGGCGGGCAGAGCAGCCCGGGGCCGTCGAGCGGCCACACCCACCAAGGGCCGCCTCCATCGGCCGGCTCGGTGACGTCCGGCGCGGGTACGAGGAAGAGGGCGCGCTGAGGGAGCGTCGCAGCGCCGGGGATCGGATCGCGCAGCCGGGCTAAGCGCGCCGGGAGCAGCGCGGTGTACGAGCCTTCACGCTGAAAGCCGACCGGGCTGTAGAACAGCGGCCCGGACTCCAGCACCCTGGCAAGCGGAGCGGCGCACTCCTGGGGGCTGCCCCGGCCCACGGCCGCATGGAGGATGCGGGCGGAAATCTGCACAGCGCAGAACAGGACGCCCGGCCGCAGCCACGCCGCCCCGCGCTTTTCCCACTCGGCCCTCGCCCGCGGCGGTGAGGGCGCCGCCGCGAGCAGCCAGTGCCCGGACGCCAACTGCCGTTCGGCGGACGTCGTTACGGCGGAAGGGACGAGGCCGAGACCAGACTCTCCGGCATCTCTCGTCGGTGTGCTCGGCATCGTTTATTGCTCCCAACCGGGTCTGTCTCGATAGGCAGGGCCGACGCAGAATCCAAGGGCCGCCACCGACCCACCTTCCGAAGCGGCGGCCCCTGACCAGACAACTCCTGCGGCAAGACATCTGCTTAGGACGATGAGCGATGTATCCGGCCCCGTCACCTAGGAGGACTTGACTATCCGTTTACCTGACTGAGCGAGCCGGCGGCGCTACGGTGCGTGAATGGACGCCACGCGAAATACCCGGCTCACGGCGTGGATGCAGGCACACGGACACAGCTCAGCCACGCTGGCCGAGGCAGTGAACTCGGCCATGGAGAGGGTGACCGGACGACCAGGCGGACACGACGGGTCGTCGGTCCGAGCGTGGAAGTCCGGCCGGATCCGGTGGCCAAATGCAGCTACCCGAAGGGGCCTTGAAGCCGTTACGGGTTTGTCGAGCACCGATCTAGGGTTCGTGCCACGGGGCAGGGCCAAATCCCAGCCCAGCCCGAAGCGGGAGGACCCCGACATGAAGCGCCGAACCCTCGTGGGCGGCTTGGCCGCTACCGCCGCCGTCGCGGCGGCTGCCCCCGGCCTCGCGCCTCGCCGCATCGGTATGAGCGACATCCAACGCCTCCAGGACCGGTTCGCCGAGATCGTCGCCAGTGATCACCGCCACGGCGGACAGCTCGGGATCGAGCAGCGGGCCGCGGCCCTCGCTGACGCGGCACTGAACTTGCAGAACGCGGGCAGCGCCACGCAGCGCGTGCGGAGCAACCTCTACGCCGCTGCTGCCGCCTTCCGCTCCTCGGCGATGTGGGCGGCGATCGACGGCCGCCGATACGATGAAGCTCAGCAGCACATGCGTGAGGCCCAGGCCCTCGCCGAGATGTCGGGTGACCAGGCGATCAAGTTCCGCATCTGGAGCCACGCCGGCAGCATGTACCGGCACATGGGCCGACCGTCCGACGCCTTCGCTGCGAACGATGTAGCGCGCGGTCTGCACATCACCCGCCGCGACCCCATGTTCGCCTCTCTCGGCCTGGCCCGACAGGCCGCCATCCACGGAACAGCCCAAGAACGAGGCGGCGCGAAGCGGGCCATGGGCCAGGCCCAAGAGGCCATGGATCGCGCCGACCCGCAGGCACACCGGCCGGTGTGGCTGGTCGCCTTCTACGACCAGGCCGAGCTGGACTCCCTGGGCCTCTCCTCGTACTTGGCGCTGGGTGACTACCAGACGGCCGAGGCCCACGCCCATCGCTGTCTGTCCGGGCTGCGCCCCCATATGGCCCGGTCCCGGGCCATCACGCAGACCAGGCTCGCGCACGCTCAGCTCGCCCAAGGCGAGGTCGAAGCCGCCGTGGCCGCAGCGATGAAGGTCCCTGTCGCCGCGGCTACCCAACACGCCCGGGTATCGAGGATGCTGAACGAGTTCGGGGCAGCTCTGCGTGCTACCGCCCCGGGCGTCTCGACCGTGAAGACTTGGACTGAGCACACCGCCGCCTGGAGGGCCAGCGCATGACCACGGCACCCGTCATCGAACTCCGGAAGTTCACCACGCTCGACTCCGCGCGCGGCGACCTGATCGACATCTACGCGGAGGTGCGCGCGCCCCTGCTCCACCTGCCGAACTACGCCGTCACCGTCTTCGGCGAGCGCCTGGACCGCCACGGGGCGGAACCCGGCTTCCTCGCCGTCCTGGCGTACGCGGACGGCCACCCCGTCGGATATGCGTACGGCAACCGCATCGAGCACGGAGACCGCTACTGGCAGCGCACCACCCCGGAGCCGCCCGACAAGTACACCGCGAGTCCGGCACTGGCCATCAAGGAGATCGGTGTACGCCCCGGCTGGCGGAAGACCGGCACAGCCCGGCGCATCCACGACGCACTGCTCCTCAGCTCCGGCGAGCCGTACGTGACGCTCATGGTCAACAAGGCGGCCGGCGACGGGAAGGTGCACGCCCTCTACCGCTCCTGGGGGTACGAGGACATCGGACAGAGCCAACCGTCTCCCGCGTCCCCGCTCCTCACCGTCATGATCCGTGCCGGCCTCGAGGCTCCTTGATGCCCGAGGTGATCCACGAACGCCACGACGGACCAGAAGCCGCTGCGACGGCTTCACCTGGGCCATGGGCGACCGAGTAGAAGAAGCGTGCGCCCACGGTGCGCCCAAGGGAAAACGGCACGGCGACCCCGAGGGCCCTCTCCGCTGGTCGGAGAGGTGAACGGAGGCGTGCCCGGAACCGGACTTGAACCGGTACGCCCGCGAGGGGCAGCGAGGTTTAAGCTCGCCGTGTCTGCATTCCACCATCCGGGCAGGCTGTGGCGCTCCGCATCGACCTTCCGAGCCTATCCGGCGGCATCCCCCGATCAGCGGAACAAGAGCCCGATGTTGTCTTATTTTATTGACGTCTGAGGGTGCATCAGGCCACGTCCCACGCCCTCCGCACATGCCTGAGGCCCTTTCACCACTGCATAACCGTTCCCTCGGATTGACGTGATTTCACCTCCGCGGCGCGGCGCCCCGAGCCCCCGCGTGCCGTCCGGCGTCTCAGGGGCCGGGGTCATACCCAGGTATGACCCCGGGGGTCTGCGGTCCGACCGGAGTCGCCCCTCACAACGAGAGCTGCGTCTGACGATTCGCGGGCAGGCGGCGGAGACGATGGATCTGTCCCCGCCAGCCGCGCACCTCGCCGGCTGCGCGCCCCCGACCGACAGGAGCACCCGCCCGTGACCACCACCCCGCTCGCCGGCCGCACCACCACGGCCGCCGCCCGCGCCACGGATCTGTCCAAGGTGTACGGACAGGGCGAGACCCAGGTGGTCGCCCTGGACCGGGTCTCCGTCGAGTTCGGCCGCGCCGAGTTCACCGCGATCATGGGGCCCTCCGGCTCCGGCAAGTCGACGCTGATGCACTGCGTGGCCGGTCTGGACACCTTCACGTCCGGCTCCGTGCGCATCGGCGACACCGAACTCGGCTCGCTCAAGGACAAGCAGCTCACGAAGTTGCGCCGGGACAAGATCGGCTTCATCTTCCAGGCGTTCAACCTGCTGCCGACGCTGACCGCCCTGGAGAACATCACGCTCCCCATGGACATCGCCGGCCGCAAGCCCGACAAGCAGTGGCTGGAGAACGTGATCCAGATGATCGGCCTGTCCGGGCGGCTCGGGCACCGGCCCTCGCAGCTCTCCGGCGGCCAGCAGCAGCGCGTCGCCGTCGCCCGCGCGCTCGCCTCCCAGCCCGAGATCATCTTCGGTGACGAGCCCACCGGAAACCTCGACTCCCGCTCCGGCGCCGAGGTGCTGGGCTTCCTGCGCAATTCCGTACGGGAACTGGGCCAGACCGTCGTCATGGTCACCCACGACCCGGTCGCCGCCGCCTACGCCAACCGGGTCGTCTTCCTCGCCGACGGCCGGATCGTGGACGAGATGCGCGAGCCGACCGCCGAGTCGGTGCTCGACCGCATGAAGCGGTTCGACGCCAAGGGCCGCACGAGCTGACCCGGCCGCGCCGGTGCCGCCCACCCGCACCGCGCCGCCGCACCCTCGTACCGCCGTACCACCGCACACGCCCGCGCCCGGCCCCAGACCTGAAGAGACCCCGATGTTCCGTACAGCCCTACGCAATGTGTTCGCGCACAAGGCCCGACTGCTGATGACCGTGCTCGCGGTCATGCTCGGCGTCGCCTTCGTCAGCGGCACCCTCGTCTTCACCAACACCATCTCCTCCGCCCTGTCGAAGTCCTCCGAGAAGGGCTTCGACCACGTCGACGTCGCCCTGACCCCCGGCTACACCCAGGCGTCCGGCGACAAGGTCGGCAAGGACGTCAAGCTCACCGACGCCATGCTGAAGAAGGCCGGCGCGGTGCCGGGCGCCGCGTCCGCGACCGGTGTCGTCAGCGGCTACGCGGCCGTCGCCGACCAGGACGGCAAGCTCGTCGGCAACGGCTTCTCCACCCAGGGCGGCAACTACTGGGGCGCCCGCGACGCCCGCTACCCGATCACGCACGGCAAGGCCCCGCACGGCCCCGGCCAGGTCGCGCTCGACGCGAAGACCGCC
This sequence comes from Streptomyces sp. NPDC107550, assembly GCF_055639095.1. Lineage (NCBI taxonomy): Bacteria > Bacillati > Actinomycetota > Actinomycetes > Kitasatosporales > Streptomycetaceae > Streptomyces > Streptomyces sp. NPDC107550. The sequence continues at coordinate 27,827 of NZ_JBVKBC010000028.1, read as the reverse complement.
GAGCGCGCCGGCTACAAGGTCGGCGACCAGGTCCGCATGTCCGTCGAGGGCCCGGTCCTCACCCCGACCCTGACCGGCGTCTTCACCACCGACGACGGCAACGTCGCGGCGGGCGGCTCGCTCGCCCTGTTCGACACGCCCACCGCGCAGAAGCTGTTCCACAAGCAGGGCGCGTACGACGAGATCGACGTGAAGGCCGCCGCGGGCACCAGCGAGAACACGCTCAAGACGCAGCTCGACCGGGCGCTCGGCGACTCCGTCGAGAGCTCCACCGGCAAGCAGCTCGCCGACGACCAGGCCCGTCTGATCGCCGACGAGATGAGCTCCATGAAGACGATGCTGCTGGTCTTCGCGGGCATCGCGCTGTTCGTCGGCATCTTCATCATCGCCAACACCTTCACCATGCTGGTCGCCCAGCGCACCAAGGAACTGGCGCTGCTGCGCGCCGTCGGCGCCTCCCGCCGCCAGGTCACCCGCTCGGTGCTCCTGGAGGCGTTCGTGGTCGGCGCGGTCGCCGCCGTCACCGGTCTCGTCGCCGGCATCGGCATCGGCGCGGGCCTGCGCTCGCTGCTCGGCGCCACCGGCGCGGTCCTGCCCGACGGGCCGCTGGTCGTCACCGTCGGCACGGTCGTCTCCGCGCTCGTCGTCGGCGTCGTCGTCACCATGCTGGCCGCCTGGCTGCCGGGCCGCCGCGCCGCGAAGATCCCGCCGGTCGCCGCGATGAACGCGCTGCACGCCGCCCCGACCGCCAAGTCCCTCGTCGTACGCAACACGCTGGGCTCGCTCATCAGCGCCGCCGGCCTCGTCTGCGTCATCGCGGCGACGGGCATGAAGCTCGACGCCGCCAAGCTCCCCATGGGGCTCGGCGCCGCCCTCCTGGTCATCGGCGTGTTCATCCTGACGCCGCTGCTCTCGCGCCCCCTGATCGCCGCCGCGGCCCCGCTCCTTCGCTCGTTCGGCGTCGCCGGCAAGCTGGCCCGCCTCAACTCCGTACGCAACCCGCGCCGCACCGCCACCACCGCGTCGGCGCTGATGATCGGCCTGACCCTGATCACGGGCCTGACGGTGATCGCGGGCAGCGTGCAGTCCGCGATCAACAAGATGGCCGCCGACTCCCTCAAGGCCGACTACGTCGTCTCCATGGCGAACGGCAACCCGCTGTCCTCCGAGGTCCTGAAGACCCTCGACAAGACCCCGGGCATCACCGCGGCCAGCGGCATGTCGCAGGCCGCCTCCCGGATCGACGGCTCGACCGAGTACCTGACCGGCGTGGACGGCGCCACGATCGACAAGCTCGCCGACCTGAACCTGAAGTCCGGCACGTTCAAGATCGGCGGCACCGACGTCGTCGTCGACGAGTCGACCGCGAAGGACCACGGCTGGAAGGCCGGCTCCGCCTTCACGACCACCTACGAGGACGGCAAGAAGCAGCGCCTGACCGTCGCGGGCGTCTACGAGGGCAACCAGCTCATGAACGGCGTCATGGTCGACGCCGGCACCCTGAACCCGCACGTCACCTCGGGCGTCTCCGACCGGCGCGTCATGGTCAAGACGGACGGCGGCACCTCCACCGCCACCAAGGACAAGCTGACCAAGGCCCTCGGCGAGAACCCCGCGATCAAGATCCAGGACCGCCAGGACATCTCCAACGAGACCGCCCAGACGTTCACGCTGATGCTGAACATGGTCTACGGGCTGCTCGCCATGGCCGTCGTCGTCGCCGTCCTCGGCGTCATCAACACCCTGGCCATGTCGGTCTTCGAGCGGCAGCAGGAGATCGGGATGCTGCGCGCGATCGGCCTCGACCGCAAGGCGGTCAAGCGCATGGTCCGCCTGGAGTCGCTGGTGATCTCCCTGTTCGGCGGTGTGCTCGGCATCGGTCTCGGCGTCTTCTTCGGCTGGGCCGCGGGGCAGCTCATCGGGGACAGCATGTCGACGTACTCGCTGGTCCTGCCGTGGGGCCGGATGGGTATCTTCCTGGCGCTCGCCGCCGTCGTCGGCATCCTCGCCGCGCTGTGGCCGGCCCGCCGCGCCGCCCGCCTGAACATGCTGACGGCCATCAAGTCGGAGTGAGCCGCGGGGGCCCGCACCCCCTGCTCACGCCTTCGGGGCGCACCGGTTCGTCACCGGTGCGCCCCGAACCGCGTACGGGGGTGTCAGTTCCAGGTGCGGGCGCGCAGCGGCATGCCCGAGACCCCGGCCTCCTCGGTCCGTACGGCGAGGATCTGGTTGACGCCGATGCGGTTGCGCTCGAAGCTCAGCGCGGAGGCCGCCATGTACAGCCGCCAGATCCGCGCCCGGCCCGGGCTGACCAGGGTCAGGGCCTCGGGCCAGCGGGCCTCCAGGTTGCGCACCCACTGGCGCAGGGTGAGCGCGTAGTGCTCCCGGATGGCCTCCATGTCCCGCACCTCGAACCCGGCGCGCTCCAGCAGCGCGGCCGTGGTGCCGACCGGGGCCAGCTCCCCGTCGGGGAAGACGTAGGCGTCGATGAACTCGTCCACCTCGTACGCCGACTCGTCGCGCTGGGGGCGGCGCGCGATCTGGTGGTTGAGCAGCCGCCCGCCCGGCTTGAGCAGGGCGTACAGATCGCTCGCGTACTCCAGATAGCGCTCTGATCCGACGTGCTCGGCCATGCCGATGGAGGAGATCGCGTCGTACGGGCCGTCGCGCACGTCGCGGTAGTCCTGGACGCGGATCTCGACCTTGTCGGTCAGGCCCTCGTCGGCGACGCGCTTGCGGGCGAACGCGGCCTGTTCCTGCGAGAGGGTGACGCCGACGACGCTCACCCCGTACTCGCGGGCCGCGTGGATCGCCATGGAGCCCCAGCCGCAGCCCACGTCGAGCAGGCGCTGCCCCGCGCGCAGGTCGAGCTTGCGGCAGACGAGGTCGAGCTTGTCGCGCTGGGCGTCCTCCAGGGTGGCGCCCGGGGAGTCCCAGTAGGCGCACGAGTAGACCATCGAGGGGCCGAGGACGAGGGCGTAGAAGTCGTTGCCGACGTCGTAGTGGTGGCTGATGGCCCGCTTGTCGCTACCCTTGGTGTGCAGGTGGAGTCGGCCTCTGCGGCGCATCTCCTCGGCGGGCGGCGCGGGCGGCGGCAGCGGCCCGGCGAGCTTGACCAGCTCCTTGACGGCGGCCCGCACCTCGGGGCGTCTGAGGGCGGCGGCGAGCGAGGGGGCGTCCTCGTCGCGCTCCCAGATCAGGCCGGCCATGGCGTCGAGGACGGCGTACAGGTCGCCCTCCACATCCAGTTCGCCGGCGACCCAGGCGCGGGCGAGTCCCAGCTCGCCGGGCTTGAACAGCAGCCGGCGCAGCGCGCGGCGGTGGCGCACGACGAGGGCGGGAGCGTCCGGGGGACCGGCCTCCGAGCCGTCCCAGGCGCGCAGGCGCACCGGGAGTTCGGCGCCGAGCACCTGCTCGGCCAGGTTCTTCAGCCGCTGTGCGGCGTCCTGCATGGCGCACACCTCCGTGGCGAGACGTGATCTCCAGTGATCTCTGGGCCCGGAACGGTCCAACACCACGTAAACACCAACCAGGCGCTCTCGCAGTCCCGTTGCCGCGTCACGGAACGGCAAAAATACGTGTAGACGCCATGCTTTTAGAGATGCGGGCACGCCGGTTCAGGGGCGCGGGCACGCCGAAGGGGCCGCCCGCACCACGGATGGCAGGCGGCCCCTTCGGGCGAAACGCTACAGCGGGGTCAGGACGCCTTGGCCTTCTCGGCCTCGGCCTTGCCCTTGTCCTCCGCCTTGGCGGCGGGGGCCGGGGCCGGCTTCGCGGCCTCGTAGAACTCCTCGCGCGGCGTCTCCAGGGCGCCGAGCGCGGTGATGTCGCGCTTCTGGAACATGTTGATCGTCCACTCGGCGATCACCCGCACCTTGCGGTTCCAGGTCGGCATGGCCAGACCGTGGTAGCCGCGGTGCATGTACCACGCCAGACGGCCCTTGAGCTTGATCTTCATCTTGCCCATGACGATCATGGCGACGCCCTTGTGGAGGCCGAGACCGGCCACCGCACCCTTGTTGGCGTGCTTGTAGTCCTTCTGCGGGAAGCCCCGCATGCCGGACACCACGTTGTCACCGAGGACCTTGGCCTGGCGCATGGCGTGCTGCGCGTTCGGCGGGCACCAGGCGTTCGGGTTGCCCGCGGCGCGGCCGACGAGGTCCGGGACCTGGGCGTTGTCGCCCGCGGCCCAGATGTAGTCGCTGCCGGCGACCTGGAGACTGGCCTGCGTGTCCACGTGACCGCGCGGGCCGAGCGGGAGGCCGAAGCGGGCGAGGGCCGGGTTCGGCTTGACGCCGGCGGTCCACACGACCGTGTTGGCGTCGACCTCGAGACCGTTGGAGAGCACGACGTGACCGTCGACGCAGGAGGGCATCGTGGTGCCGAGGTAGACCTCGATACCGCGCGACTCCAGGTGCTTCTTGCCGTACTGGCCGAGGTCGGGGCCGACCTCGGGGAGCACCTTGTCGGCGGCGTCCACGAGCACGAAGCGCATGTCCTCGCGCTTGACGTTCTTGTAGAACTTCGCCGCGTCGCGCGCCAGGTCCTCGACCTCACCGATCGTCTCGGCGCCCGCGAAGCCACCGCCGACGAAGACGAAGGTGAGCGCCTTGCGGCGGATCTCCTCGTCCGTGGTCGACTCGGCCTTGTCGAGCTGCTCGAGGACGTGGTTGCGCAGGCCGATGGCCTCCTCGACGCCCTTCATACCGATGCCGACCTCGGCGAGGCCCGGCGTCGGGAAGGTGCGCGAGACCGCGCCGAGCGCGATCACCAGGTAGTCGAAGGGCACCTCGTACGCCTCGCCGACGAGCGGGGCGACCGTGGCGACCTTGCGGTCCTGGTCGATGGTGGTGACGCGGCCGGTGAGAATCTCGGCGCCCGGCACAGCGCGTCGCAGCGGGACGACGACGTTGCGCGGCGAGATGCTGCCGGCGGCGGTCTCGGGGAGGAAGGGCTGGTACGTCATGTACGAGCGCGGGTCCACGACCGTGACGGTCGCTTCGCCGTAGCGCATCTTCTTGAGGATGCGCCGCGCCGCGTACAGGCCTACGTACCCACCCCCGACAATGAGGATCCTGGGACGCTCCGTGGTGCTCATGCCATCGAGTATCCACCCGACTGGAGGGGGTCGCTCGTGCGCCCCTTCACAAGGTCCGCCAACCCCTCTGCTACACTTCGCCGCCCACGTGACCCATGTCATGGCCGTGGAGGGGAACCACCGGGTCGCCCCAGTCGTTGCACACCCCCCTTGAGCAGCCACGGCGGGCATTCGGGCGCACTGGACCACTCGCGCGGTTCATGGGCGCGTAACACGCCCGGAACCTCATAAACCCCTCGAGCCCGTGGCCTGGGGCACCCCCGGACGGCCCCAGCGGCGCGTAACAGCCGCCAAGAGGGCCGATTTCCTTGTGAAGAACTTCACGAACTTTCCCGACGGAGTGTCGCCGAAGCGTGTCGAGGGGGCCCGCGGGGCCCCCTCGTACCCTCCGTAGGACCCGGCCGCTCAGGCCAGCGACCAGGCGATGCCGTCCAGGATGTCGTGCTCGCTGACGACGACCTCGCGGGCGCCGGTGCGCTCCATGATCATGCGCAGGACGAGCGCGCCGGAGGCGAGGACATCGACCCGGCCGGGGTGGATGACCGGCTTCAGGGACCGCTGCTCGTGCGTGGAGGAGAGCAGCCAGTCGGTCAGCTCGGCGACCTTGTCGTAGGAGATCCGCGCGTGGTGGATCGCCGTCGAGTCGTACGCGTCGAGGCCGAGGGCGAGCGCGGCGACCGTGGTCACCGAACCGGCGAGCCCGACCAGCGTGCGGGCCTCCTTCAGCGGCACGGCCTCGGCGGCGAGGTCGAGGGCGGCGGCGATGTCCGCGCGCACGGCGCCGATCCGGGCCGGCTCCGGCGGGTCGGCGAGCGTGCCGTCGTCCCGGACGAGGTGCCGCTCCGTCATCCGTACGCAGCCGATGTCCACCGAGCGGGCCGCCTCGACGGTGTCGGTGCCGACGACGAACTCCGTGGAGCCGCCGCCGATGTCCACCACCAGGAACGGCTTGTCGAGGTCGGGGCGGCCCGCCAGCTCCTTCGTCGCACCCGTGAAGGAGTACGCGGCCTCCTGGTCACCGGTGATCACCTCGGGCTCGACGCCCAGGATGTCGAGGACCCCGCGCACGAACTCGTCGCGGTTCTCCGCGTCGCGCGAGGCGGACGTGGCGACGAACCGCAGCTTCCGCGCCCCGTGCTCCTTTATCACTTCGGCGTACTCGCGGCACGCGGCGAACGTCCGCTCCAGCGCCTCGGGGGCGAGCCGCCCGGTGCGGTCGACGCCCTGGCCGAGCCGTACGACGGTCATCCGCCGGTCGAGGTCGACCAGCTCGCCGGTGTCCGGGTTCGCGTCCGCGACGAGCAACCGGATGGAGTTCGTGCCGCAGTCCACGGCGGCGACCCTGGTCACTGGTGGCCCTCCTCGGCGGCGACGGCGCTCACGCAGGCGCCCTTCTTCCACCACTCCGGCAGCATGGCGATGGCCTCGTCGCCCAGCGGGTTGACGCCGGGGCCCGCGGCCAGCGAGTGCGCCACGAGCACGTGCAGGCACTTCACGCGGTCCGGCATGCCGCCGGCGCTCGGGAAGCCCTCCAGGACCTCGATGGCGTCGCGGCGGGCGAGGTAGTCCTCGTGCGCGGCGCGGTACTGCCGGGCCAGCTCCGGGTCGCTCTGGAGCCGCTCGGTCATCTCCTTCATGACCCCGTTGGCCTCCAGCGTGCCGATCGCGGAGGCCGCGCGCGGGCACGTCAGGTAGTACGTCGTCGGGAACGGCGTGCCGTCCTCCAGGCGCGGGGCCGTCTCGACCACGTCCGGGTTGCCGCAGGGGCAGCGGTGCGCGATGGCCCGCAGACCGCGCGGCGGGCGGCCGAGCTGCTCCTTGAACGCGTGGATGTCGGCGTCCGTGGGCGCGGTGGATTCGGTCTGGGGCGGGGGCGTCTGCATGCCTTGCTTCCGGCTGTCTTCCGTGTCGGTGACTGGATGGAGGGGTGGAGCGGGGGCGGGGTCAGTGATCGGCCTGGTCGGCCTTGTCGACGCCGTCCCACACGTTGGAGTACCAGGGGCGGTCGGCCGCGCCCTGGTCGGTGCGGCCGGACGCGGCGGCGCGCGGGTCGGGCACCACGTACCCGGTCTCGCCCGGCTTCACCATGTGCAGCCGCTCGCGGATGCGCTGCTCGGCGTACGAGTCGTCCTGCCAGCGGGCCTTCTCGTCGCGGAGCCGGTCCACGCGCTCCTTGGCCTCCTGCTGCTGGCGCCGCAGATCGGCGATCTCGCCGCGCTGGGACACGTACTGCCTTATCGGGTACGCGAGCGCGACGACCAGTGTGCACAGGACCAGGGCGAGCAGGGCCGCGCGGCCGGTGAGCCGGGAGCGGCGGGCCTGGCGCCTGCTCTGCGAGCGGTAGACCCGCTCGGCGGTCTGCTCGCCGAGCACCCGCAGCCGCGTCGCGGTGGAGAAGCGGGCCTGGCCGCCGTCGGCGTCCCTGTCGCGAAGCTTGCCCGGCATCGCCTCTCCCGCCTCCCCTGCCTCACGTGCGTACGTCCCCGCACACGGTACGGGACCGAGTGCGGGGACGTACGTAACTACCGCCCTGTTACGGGTCAGCCCTTGAAGCGCGGGAAGGCGCTGCGGCCGGCGTAGACCGCGGCGTCGTCGAGGATCTCCTCGATGCGCAGGAGCTGGTTGTACTTGGCGACGCGCTCGGAGCGGGCCGGGGCACCGGTCTTGATCTGGCCGCAGTTGGTGGCGACGGCCAGGTCGGCGATGGTGACGTCCTCGGTCTCGCCGGAGCGGTGGGACATCATGCACTTGAAGCCGTTGCGCTGGGCCAGCTCGACGGCGTCCAGGGTCTCGGTCAGCGAGCCGATCTGGTTGACCTTGACCAGCAGGGCGTTGGCGGAGCCCTCCTCGATGCCGCGGGCGAGGCGCTCGGGGTTGGTGACGAAGAGGTCGTCGCCGACGAGCTGGACCTTGTCGCCCAGCTTGTCCGTGATGACCTTCCAGCCGGCCCAGTCGTCCTCGTACAGCGGGTCCTCGATGGAGACCAGCGGGTACGCGGAGACGAGCTCCTCGTAGTACTCGGTCATCTCGGCGGCCGAGCGGGACTTGCCCTCGAACTCGTACTTGCCGTCCTTGTAGAACTCGGAGGCGGCGACGTCGAGGGCGAGCGCGATCTGCTGGCCGGGGATGTACCCGGCCTCCTTGATCGCTTCGAGGATCAGGTCGAGCGCGGCGCGGTTCGAGTCCAGGTTCGGGGCGAAGCCGCCCTCGTCGCCGAGGCCCGTGGACAGGCCCTTGGTCTTCAGCACCTTCTTGAGGGTGTGGTAGACCTCGGCGCCCCAGCGCAGGGCCTCGGAGAAGGACTCCGCGCCGATCGGGGCGATCATGAACTCCTGGATGTCCACGTTGGAGTCGGCGTGCGACCCGCCGTTCAGGATGTTCATCATCGGCACCGGCAGGAGGTGCGCGTTCGGGCCGCCCAGGTAGCGGAACAGCGGGAGGTCGCTGGCCTCGGACGCGGCGTGCGCGACGGCGAGCGAGACGCCGAGGATGGCGTTGGCGCCGAGCGAGCCCTTGTTGTCGGTGGCGTCCAGGTCGAACATGGCCTGGTCGATCAGGCGCTGCTCGGTGGCGTCGTAGCCGACCAGCTCCGGGCCGATCTGCTCGATGACGGCGAGGACGGCCTTCTCGACGCCCTTGCCCTGGTAGCGGTTGGGGTCACCGTCGCGGAGTTCGATGGCCTCGAAGGCACCGGTGGAGGCGCCGGACGGGACGGCAGCACGGCCGGTGCTTCCGTCGTCGAGGCCGACCTCGACCTCGACCGTGGGGTTGCCTCGGGAGTCCAGGATTTCCCGGGCTACGACGACGTCGATGGACGGCACGAGCATCTCCTTCTGGGATGTGACGCGGTCTGCGGTGGGCCGTGTGTTCGGGCCCGCCTCCCCCTGAGCCTAACCGGCTCGGGAGCATCGGCCAGCCGACCGACCGTCTCGTGGACAACGCCGAGAGCGAAATGTTTCCGTGCGAAACAATTAGGCACCGTGTGCTTTCCCAGCGCCCCCAAGGGGGGTGGGCCTTCCGCCCAGGACTTCCGCCCCCACTTGTCCCGCCGGGGGTGAGCGGGCCATCTTTCGGGCGGGGGGCTGCCCCGCGTCGCCGTTTGGGGAGTCCTCCGGCGGAGGCCGCTTGCGGCTGAGGTTCGCGCAGTTCCCCGCGCCCCTGAGGAGTTACCAGGCCGAGGCCCGCTGCCCTGAACGTTTCGCGCAGTTCCCCGCGCCCCTGGGTGAGTGGGCGGTCCCGCCCGGTGGGTTCCTCGACTTTCGTCGTGGCTGGTCGCGCAGTTCCCCGCGCCCCTGGAGGGGCGACTGCGTCGCCACCTCCCCCCCCCTGGGGAGCCGGGGCGCAGGCCCGCTCCCTCAGGGGCGCGGGGAACTGCGCAACCTCAGCTACAAGCAGCCTCCGCCTGGAGAACTCCCCAGGGGCGCGGGGAACTGCGCGAGAAGCCCCACCGGCCCGCAGGTGACCACGCACGCGTAGTGCCCCGTCAGGGGCGCGGGGAACTGCGCGGCCGGCCACTCACCCGCCGGAGGCAGGACGTGGCGAACCCCCCGCCCAGGGAAGGGCAGGGGGTTCGGGGGGGGTGCTGGGGGTCCGCCGGCCTCCAGTACCTACGCGGAGCGCACCGCTTACTTCAGGTGAAGCTGCTGCCCCGGGTAGATGAGGTCAGCGTTGGAGACGATGTCACCGTTCAGCTTGAACAGCTTCTGCCAAGACGTCCCGTGCGCCTGAGCGATCTTGCTCAGCGTGTCACCGGAGACGACCTTGTACTCGCCGTCACCCTTCTTGACCGTCTTGCCGGTCGGCGTCGTGACGGTCTTGCGCTCCTGCTGCTGCGGCTGAGCCTGCGGCTTCGGCTGCTGCTGGGGCTGCTGCTGCGGCTGCGGAGCCTGACGCTGCTGCGAACGGTTGGCGGGCTGCTCGGCCTGCCGCTCCTGCTGCTGCGGCTGGGCCTGCTGCTTCGGCTGGGCCGGGGCCGGCGCGGAGTTGGACGTGGAGGCACCCGAGAGGCCCACGCCGCAGCTCGGCCAGGCGCCCTTGCCCTGGGAGGCGAGAACCTTCTCGGCGACGGCTATCTGCTGCGCCTTGGAGGCCTGGTTGGCGGTGGACGCGTAGGCGGTACCGCCGTACGCGGCCCAGGTGGAGGCCGAGAACTGGAGGCCACCGTAGTAGCCGTTGCCGGTGTTGATCGACCAGTTGCCACCGGACTCGCACTGCGCGACCTGGTCCCACTCGGAGGTGGAGGCGGCGGAGGCGTTGGTGGCGCCCATCAGCGGTACGGCGACAGCGGCGCCGGCGACACCGGCGAGCGTGGCGACACGGACGGCCTTGGACGGGCGGCGGTGCTTGCCCTTGCTGGAAAACAGCATGGAGAGATCCCCTCACCGACGCCTACGAGGTGAGCTGTCGGGTTCGGGCCAGTGAGTGCCCGGCCGCGCATCCTTGTGCGCGGCTTCACCCCAAGCCGCTCCGGCTTTCGTCCGGTGCGGCACCTACCTGGGTCCCCCGCTCCTGCCTACGGCGCTGACGCGTCGACTGTTCCCGTACGGACGTTGGCAGGATTCGGCGTGACGTCCATCGGGGCCCGCATTGGCGAGCGGTCAGACCGTAAGCAGGCGATCCGCCCGATTTCAAAGACGATCAGGCCCTTTGAGACCCATCTCTCATTCTCGCAAAAGCGGACAAAGGGCCATCAATCGGTCATGAACCGTCGTTACTTTTCACCCGATTTGAGCCCTAGATCCAGACTCTGACCAGGGAGGATGAGATCGGGGTCGGAACCGACCTCCCGCTTGTTGTGCTCGTACAGCGCGGACCACCCGCCACGGACGTCATGGGCGTCCGCGATGTCCCAGAGGTTGTCGCCGGAACGGACCGTGTACGTCTGTCCGTCGCGCCCCTCGCCGCGCGAGGCGTGACGCCCCTCACCCTCGCGGGAGGCGTCCGTGTCGTCCGCCGCGCGGTCCCCGCGGTGCCGGCCCCCGGCGGAGTCGTCGGCGGAGGCGTCGGCGCCGGGCGCGGTGGGCGCGTGCGTGGCCGAGGAGCCCGTACGGGAGGTCTCGTCCGTGCCGTCGGTGCCGTGGGCGCCCGCCTCAGCGGAGGGCGCGTCTGACGGGTCGTCGGAGGTCTGGCCCGGGGCGGAGGCGTCGGGGCGGTCCGCGTGTCTGTCGGTCCGCTTGCTGCCGGAGGAGTCGTCGGAGGGGTGCCGGGAGGCGTCGGCGGACGGCTTCGCGGACGGGCTCTGCGAGGCGTCCGCGTCGGCGTGATCCTTGTCTCCCTTGTCGGGGGAGCCGCTCGGCAGGCCCGTCGGGTCGGCGGAGCCGGAGGGCAGCAGCGGCGGCAGGCTCGCGCCCGGGTCCACGTCCGCCGAGTCGTCGCTCTTGGTGAGGCCCGCGGTGAGCGAGCAGCTCGGCCAGGCGGTCGGGCCCTTCGCGTCGAGGACCTTCTCGGCCACGGATATCTGCTGCGAGCGGCTGGCCTGGTCGGCGGTCGGGGCGTAGTCGAGGCCCCCGTACTTCTCCCACATCTCCTGGGAGAGCTGGAGGCCGCCGTAGTAGCCGTTGCCCGCGTCCAGGCTCCACTGGCCGCCCGACTCGCACTCGGCGAGCTTGTCCCAGGTGGCGGTGGTCGCGGCGGTCGCGTTCGACGCGGCGAGCAGCGGGATCGCTATGGCGCTGCCGGTGACTCCGGCGGCGACGACGAGGGCAGGGGCCTGACGGGGGCGACGGTGTCGGCCGTTCCCGGAGAGCATGCGGATGCCTTTCGCGGAGACAGTTGCTGCGCGCGACAGGTGGTACCGGTGGTGCTCGTGTCGCGGTGACTGGTGAACGTAGCGGTCTTCGAACATCCGTCACAAGTCGATGCAGCGGAGATCACGTGAAAGTCACATTCTTGACACCGCGTCAGTTCTGGTGGGGTGTGAACTCCACGGGCAGCGTGCGCAGTCCGCGCATGATGAGCCCTCCACGCCACCGCAAATCGGTCGGTTCCCCCGCAAGTCGCAGGTCCGGAAGGCGTGTCAGGAGCGTGGCGAGCGCGGTCTGTCCTTCCAGGCGGGCGAGGGGCGCGCCGAGGCAGTAGTGGATGCCGTGGCCGTAGCCGAGGTGCTGATTGTCACGCCGGGACAGGTCCAGGGTGTCGGGCCGCTCGAACCGCTCCGGGTCCCGGTCCGCGGCGGCCAGCACCACGAGCACCGGGTCGCCGGCCGCGATGTGCTGCCCGCCGAGGGTCAGCGGCTCGGTGGCGAACCGCCAGGTGGCCAGCTCCACGGGCCCGTCGAAGCGCAGCAGTTCCTCGACGCCGGTCTCCAGCAGGCCCCGCTCCCCCGCCGCCAGCGACTCCTGGAGCCGCGCGCGCTGTTCGGGGTGGGTGAGCAGGGCGAGCGTGCCGTTGCCGATCAGGTTCACGGTCGTCTCGAAACCGGCGAACAGGAGGATGAACGCCATCGCGGCGGCCTCGTTCTCCGTCAGGTGCTCGCCGTGGTCGGAGGCGCGGATCAGGCCCGAGATGAGGTCGTCGCCGGGGTCGCTGCGCTTGCGGTGGATCAGTTCGGCGAGGTAGCCGCGCATCTTCTTCACCGAGCGGGCGACGCCGCCGCGCGGGCCGCCGCCGTGCCGGATCATCATGCCCGCCCAGTCCCGGAAGTCGTCCTGGTCCTCGCGCGGGACGCCGAGCAGGTCGCAGATCGCGTAGATGGGCAGCGGGAACGCGAACTCGTGGATCAGGTCCGCCTCGCCCTTCGCCGCGAACCCGTCGATCAGGCTGTCCGTCAGTTCCTGCACGCGCGGGGCGAACTCCGCGACCCGGCGCGGGGTGAACGCCTTCGACACCAGGCGGCGCAGGCGCGTGTGGTCCGGCGGGTCGATGTTGAGCAGATGCGTCATCAGCTCGGCCTTGCGCTCGCCCGGGATGCCGGTCTTGCCCTTGGCGTGGCTGGGCTCGGCGTGGTGGTCCGGGTTCTTGCTCAGGCGCTGGTCCGCCAGGGCCTGGCGGGCGTCCGTGTACCGGGTGATCAGCCAGGCGTCGACGCCGCTGGGGAGGGTCGTGCGGTGTACGGGGGCGTGGTGGCGGAGCCAGGCGTACGCGGGGTACGGGTTGCTGGCGAACTCCCAGGTGAACAGTTCGGGGGTGGGGGTGTTTCGGCTGGCGGGGGGCGTTGTCACCCTCCGAAGGTAACGTCTCCGGTGGCCCCTGTTTGGCGGGCCTACACCCCAGCGCCGGCCGCTCCGCGGGGGGCCTTCTCGGGCGGGTTCGTCGTCTCACGGCTGCGTCGTGGTTGCTCGCGCAGTTCCCCGCGCCCCTAGGGAGTTCTCCGGGTGAGCCCCGCTGACCTGAACGTTGCGCAGTTCCCCGCGCCCCTAGGCAGGTGGGTGGCCCCGGCCGGTGAATTTCCTCGACTTTCGTCGTGGCTGATCGCGCAGTTCCCCGCGCCCCTGTCGGGGCGACTGCGTCGCCGCCTCCTCCCCTGGGGGGCTGGGGCGAAGCCCCGCTCCCTCAGGGGCGCGGGGAACTGCGCGACCAGCCCCCACCGGCCCGCAGGTGAACGACAACCTCCAGGGGCAACGCCCCGTCAGGGGCGCGGGGAACTGCGCAACCTCAGCTACAAGCAGCCTCCGGCTGGAGAACTCGCTAGGGGCGCGGGGAACTGCGCGAGACGCCCCACCGGCCCGCAGATGACCACTTACCGGGGCCGTCCCCGCCCAGGGGAGTAGGGGTCGAGGGAGTTATAGGCCCTCGGCGGCGCGGATCTGCGTGCGGTAGGCGCGGGCCGCTTCCCGGAGGGCCGCCTCAGGATCAACCCCCTGCTCCTCCGCCCGAAGGGCCACCGCAAGAAGCTCGGGCCCGACCCCCTCCCCCGAGGGAACGGAAACCTGAATCCCCCCGGCCCGCGCCCGAGCCCCAAGCTTGGCCGCCAGCGCCAGCCCCGGCTGCCCCAGCGGAACCCCGTCCGTCACGGACTCCCGCCGCTTCGCCTCCCCCTTGCGCCGCAACCAGATCTCCCGTACCTCCTCCGCAGAGGCCGCGACCTCGTCGCCGAAGACGTGCGGATGCCGGTGGATGAGCTTGTCGACGATGCCCCCGGCGACGTCGTCGATGGAGAACGCGTCCTCGTCCGCCTCCTCCGCGATCCGCGCGTGGAAGACGACCTGGAGCAGCACGTCCCCCAACTCCTCGCGCAGCTCCTCCCGGTCCCCCGCCTCGATCGCCTCGACCAGCTCGTACACCTCCTCGATGGCGTACTTGGCGAGGTCCTCGTGGGTGCGCAGCCGCGACCAGGGGCACTCCCGCCGGATGCGGTCCATGACCTGGACGAGGTCGAGCAGCCGGGCCCCGGGCAGGTCGTACGCGCCGGGCAGCAGTTCCAGCGCCGGCATCGTCTCGCGCCCCGAGCCGGCGAGCGCGGCCAGCCCGTCGGTCAGGCGCCGGTCGCCGTCCGCGCCGGCGAGGACGACGACGGTGGCGCCGGTGGCCGCGCACCGGTCGACCAGCTCGCGGGCGGTGGGCGAGGCGACGGTGACGGCGACGCCCGCCTCCTTCAGATACGGCACCTGCGGGTGCGCGGCGTCGGCGCACAGCACCTCGTCGGCCGCGTGCAGGGTCTGCCACGCCTGCCAGGACAGCAGCCCGGGGGCGACCCGGTGGCTGGTGGTGAGCAGGACGACGCGGCCGGCGGGGCCGGCGGCTGCGGAGGGCGCCTCTCGATCGTTCACGCCTCGAACGTAACGCAGACCACCGACATCGCCCGCCCCGGAGGCCCGCCCCCGAGGCCCGCCTACGCGCTCTGCTGCGCGCCCTGGCGGGCGGTGACCTCCTTGAGCCACGGCGTCTTCGCGTCGACGCGGCCCTTCTTGGCGACGTCCCACGCGCCGTAGCGCGGGTTCAGGTCGACGTTCAGCTCCTTGGACGCCTTGCCGAGCGCCTTCCAGAACGTGCCCTGCCCCGCGCGCGTCTGCATGTCGGCGCCGAGCGCGGTCGCCAGCTTCTGCGCCTCGATCTCGGTGCGCAGCGACTCGGTGAGCCGCTTGGGCGGGATGTTGTACTGCTGGAGCCAGGCCGTCTCCAACTGCCGGGCCCCGCCCGCCTGTTGTTCGAGGCCGGCGCGCATGTCCTGCATCTCCTTGCGGGAGACGCTGACGCCCGCGTCGGTGGCGGCCCGGTGCAGGACGCGGTCGAGGACCATCGAGTGCAGCGTGTTGCGGGTGAGGCCGCCGGACTTGGCGACGACCTGCGCGTACTGGGCGTCGCCCGAGGTGGCCGCCTGCTGGGCGGCACGGACCTCGTCGACGCGGCTCTCCAACTGGGAGACGGTGATGCGCTGGCCGCCCACGACGGCCGCGGCGCCGGGGTGCGCGTCGCTACCGCAGGCGGTGAGGGCGGGCGCCGCGGCGATGGCGGCGGCGGACAGGACGAGCGCGGTGCGGCGGCTGTTGCGGCGGTGCAAGGTGGGCCTCCCTGCGAGCAGTTTGTGCGTCGGTGCACAAAGTCCGGCGATGATCGATGTTAGGCAGTGGCCGCCCGCGCGGCCACCTCTTCGACAACGATTCGCCTCGACTTAGGTACTGACCCCCGCCGAGCGCGCGTCAGCCGACGACGGCGACCGGCGCGTCCCACGCGTCGCGGTCGACGGTGATCGTGTATCCGCCGCGCGTCTCCTTGCTGTTGACCATGTACTGGTGGCCCCGGTGGTGCCCGGTCCACAGGGTCGCCTTGAACGGCCAGTCGGTCGTCGTCGTGTTCACCTTGTCCCACTTGGCGTACCAGAGGTTGCCCGGCAGGTTGCTCCGGTCGCTCGTCGTGGCGACGGACTTGGCGCTGGACGACGAGAAGCCGTACATGCCGGTGCGGTAGTACTGCGCGTGGACGGCCTTCTGCCACGCGCGCACGTAGTCGAGCACGGCCTTGTCGCACGCGGTGTTCGTCAGGTCGTACGCCTCGACGTCGAGGTAGAGCGCGCTGCCCGCCTTCATGCCGAGCGCGCCGGCCTTCTTCACGGCGTCGGCGCCGTCGGCCGCGCCGAGGGAGGCGGCGGTCGCGGACGTCATCTTCTCGGGATTGGAGCCGCTCGCGCACGGCGGCTGGGCACCCACGTACAGGGGGATGAGCTTCCAGCCCTGCGCGGTGACGGTCTTGACCCAGGACGCGGTCAGGTTGGCCTGGGCGCAGCCGCGGTTCTTGCCGCCCATGTAGACGGCGGCGGCGCCGTAGAAGCCGGTGTGCCATGCCTTCATGGCGGCGGCGGAGGGGGCGGCGCAGGTGTCGAACGCGCGGCCCTTGTAGTACGCGGCCGCCGGCCACGCGGTCGTCGTGGCGAGGGACTGCTGGACGGTGACGACACCCGCGAGGGCGAGCGCGCCCGCCCCGGCCCCGATCAGCCGCCTGCGTCCTCTCGACAGCTTGTGTCCCGCCATGGTCCCCACCCCTGCTTCCGCGCTGTGCCGTTGTGTGTCGCTGTTGTGCGTGTGTCGTGAGCGTGTCACGCGCGCACGATCATCGCAGGCGCCGCCCCAAGGGCGCGCAAAGACCGCGTCAGCCTCGGACCTGGCCGAGCCACTGGAGCGTGCGGCGGACCTCCGCGGGGAACGGGTGGGCGGGCCCGTGCAGCCGCTCGGAGTCGTGCAGCAGCCGCAGCAGCGTGTCGTGGGCGGCGGCCCGGTCGCCGAGCGCGAGCAGCAACTGCCCGATGCGGCGCCGCACATCGAGCGCGAGGCTGAGGTCGCTGGTCGCGTACTGGTTCTCGTAGTACGGCAGCAGCGCCCGGTACTCGGCGAGCGCGGCGGCGGGCTCGCCGAGGGCTTCGAGGCACTGGGCGGCCTCGTAGCGGAACTGGAGGGACTGCGGGTCGGCGTGGCCCGCCTCCGCGGCCCGCTCGTCGGCGAGGCGCCGCAGTTCGGGCAGGGCGCGGCGGTACTGGCCGTCGTCCATGAGGGTCGCCGCGTACTGCTTGCGCAGGGTCCGTACGACGGGTGAGTGCTCGCCGTGCTGGGCCGCGGCGGCGGGCAGGATCGCGCCGAGGATGTCGACGGCCTGCGTGATGCGGCCCTCGCCGAGCAGCCGCTTGACCTCGTCGACCGCGCGGGCCACGTCGGGGCGCTCGCCCGGGCCGCCCTGGATCTCGGCGCCCGCGGGCTGCGGGGCGGGGGCGGCGGCGCGGTCGGGCCAGGGGGCGTGCGGGCGCAGGAAGGGGCGTGTGGGGTCGAGGGGGCGGCCGCTGGGCACCCCGCGCGGGGGCAGCAGCGGCAGCAGTTCCTCGTACGTCTGGTGCGCGGAGGCGGGCCGGTGCTGGGGGTCCTTGGCGAGCAGGCGCAGCACGAGGTGTTCCAGCGCCTCGGGCACCTCGGGGCGCAGCCGGCGCACGGGGACGGGCGCCTCGTACAGATGGCGGTGGAGGATGCCGAGCGCGGTCGTCCCGGCGAACGGCACGTCCCCGCTGAGCAGTTCGTGCAGCAGCACGCCGAGCGCGTACAGATCGGTGTACGGGCCGACCGCGCCGCCCATCGCCTGCTCGGGCGCCATGTAGGCGGGCGTGCCGATGGGGGTGCCGGTGTGGGTGAGGCGGGTGGTGTGGGTGTCGAGGACGGAGGCGACGCCGAGGTCGAGGACGGTGAGCGTGCCGTCCTTCTTCACCATCACGTTGCGCGGTTTGAGGTCGCGGTGGACGATCGGCACCGCGTGCACGGCCGAGAGCACGGCGCACAGTTGCGCGGCGACGGACACCGCCCACGGCCACGGGTAGGGGTCGTGCTCGGCGAGGTGGTCGGCGAGGTCGGACCCGTCGACGTACTGCATGACGAGGTAGAGGAAGCCGCCACTGTCGTCCTGCTCGCCCTCGGTGCCCGCGTCGTGGACGGTGACGAGTCCTGGGTGGTCGACCTGGGCGGTGACGCGGCACTCGCGCAGGAAGCGGCGGCGCAGCTCCTCGGCCTCGGCGCCCGCGACGCGGTCGGGGCGGACGAGCTTGACGGCGACGCGGCGGTCCAGGCGCTGGTCGTAGGCGGTCCAGACCTGGCCCATGCCGCCCTGGCCGATGAGCGAGGACAGTTCGTAGCGGCCCGCGACCAGGCGTCCGCCGGTCGTGGGCAGCGGGGTCCGGCCGGTCACCGGCCTTCGTCCCGCTTGCGCAGGTAGTCGCTCAGCTCGTCGAGCTCGGCGCGGACCTGGTCGATGCGGTGCGGCGCGGGGGTGTGCGGGCTCGCGGGCGGCACGGGCGTGCCCGTGTGCGCGGGCGGCACCGGCGCGGGCGGGGTGTGCGGGGCGGCCGGGCCCGGGGCGGGCTGCTGCGGGCCGGGTTGCTGCGGGTAGCCGTAGGCGGGCGGCTGCGGTGCCGGGACGGCGAGGGGGCCGGGGCCGGGGGCGCCGAGGACGCCGGGCGCCGGGTGGGTGCCGTAGCCGGTGGCGCGGCGCTCCAGGGCGGCCTGGCGGATGTCGGCGACGAGGAAGTACGTCACCGAGATCGCCAGGGTGACCATCATGATCACCATGCCGGTGTTGCCCTGCGCGATGAACTCGTCCTCGCCGGGGTCCGTGAAGATCAGGAGCCAGGAGACGAGTTGGAGCGCGGCGACGCCGCTGAAGACCTGCCAGTCGATCTTCTTGCTGCTGGTGACGGCGTGCTTGAGCACCGGCACGAACGACAGGAACCCGAGGGTGAGCACGGCGACGGCGACGAGCAGGACGCGCACGCCCACGCGCCCTCCGGAGGAGGGGAGCTTGGGCGGTGGCGCGTAGCCGTGGCCGTGCATGACTGCTCCTGCTGGGTGCGTGCCGTCGTGAGAAAGCTGTGCTCCGACGAGCGTATAGGCAGGCGGGGACAACCGGCCCTGGGATGCGCTCACTCCGGTCTCGCTCCGGCCTCACTCCGGTCCCCCGCGGCCCCGCTCCGGTCCCCCTGCGGTCTCACTCCGGTGCGAGCGAGCCGTCCGTCAGGCCGTCGAGCAGACCCTGCACCAGCCGCTCGCCGAGGCGTCCGGCGCCGCGCAGGGCGTCCTCGAACGCGGCGAGCGTCCTGAACCGCTCGCCGTAGCCCGCCTGTTCGGCGAGGGGCAGGCGGGGCAGCTGGAGGCGGCGCACGTCGAGTCTGGTGGCGGTGGAGGCGTAGCTGCTGGCCTGCCGGTTGTTGGCGGTGGAGCGCAGGAACCCGGCGAGGAACCAGGGGTCGAGGGCGGCCGGGTCGGGGCGCAGCAGGGCGAGGCCCCGGCCGAGGGCGGCGCCGGCGGTGGCCTCGTCGACGACGCGGACGGCGGCGCCGCCCCCGGCGACGGGCACGACGACGTCCCCGGCGGCGAGCAGCACGGGGGCGTCGTCGGTGGGGGCGCCGGAGGGGGCGCCGCCGCTGAGCACGTCGTGGTCGGTGAGGACCGGTACGCGCGCGTGGCCGCCCGCGCCCGCGAGGTCGCCGGGGCCCGCGCTCGCGGCGGTGTGCAGGGTGAGGGCGCCCGCGCGCGCGAGTTCGCCGACGGTCGTCTGGGGCCAGCGGGCGGGGGCGGCGGCCGGGGCGGCGGCGCGCGGCGTCAGCTCGGCGGCCAGTCGCAGGGTGGCCGTCAACTCCTCGCGGACGGCGGCCAGATCGGCGCCTCCGTCACCGCCGGGCGCGGGGGGCGGCAGGCGGCGGGCGGGGGCGAGGTCCACCTCGTCGTCGAGGAGTTCGATGACGGGCACCGAGCGGGCGAGCCCGGGGCGCTCGGCGAGGGTGCCGGTGCGGTCGAAGGCGGTCCACGCGTCGAGCACGGCGTCCTGCACGGCGGCCCAGGCCCGCTTCTCGCGCGGGTCGCCGGTGACGGCGGCGGTGGTGTCGACGAGGAGCAGCTCGGGCGCGGCGGGGGCGCCGGCCGCGGGGCGGCGCAGGACCCACAGGTGCAGCGGCACGTTGTTGGGCGGTACGGCGCCGGCGGGCAGGGCGACGACGGCGCGCAGGGCGCCCCGGCGCAACAGGTCGGCGCGGATACGGCGGCCCGAGCGGCGGGAGGCGACGGCGGGCGGCATGAGCAGGACGGCGGTGCCGCCGTCCTTGAGGCGGGCCAGCGCGTGCTGCACCCACGCCAGTTCGGACTCGGTGCGGGCCGGGAAGCCGTACTCCCAGCGCGGGTCGTAGGCCAGTTCGTCGTGGCCCCAGCCCCGCTCGTTGAACGGGGGGTGCGCGAGGACCACGTCGGCCCGTACGTCGGCGAGGGCGTCGGCGCGCAGGGTGTCGGCGGCGGCGGTACGGATGAGCGGCGCGTCCCGCGCGTCGTCGGCGCCGCCGTCCAGGGCGAGGCGCAGGGCGGTGAGGGCGGCCAGCTCGGGGGTGGCGTCCTGCCCGTACAGGTCGGGGCCGGGGCGGGCGGCGCGGGCGCGCACGGCGTGCAGGAGAGCGCCGGTGCCGCAGGCGGGGTCGAGGGCGACGGCGGCGGGCCCCGCGAGGGCGGCCATGAGGTCGGCGGGGCCGGGCGGAGTGAGGGTGTACTGGCGCGGGTTGGCGTCGAGGTGACGGCCGAGCAGGAAGGCGAACGCGGCGCGGGCGCCCAGCTCGGCGGCGAGTTCGCCGGTGCCGCGCAGAAGGGGCACGGACGGCAGCAGGGCGGGCCCGGCCGGGGTGGGCAGGGCGCGCTCGTGCGCGGGCCCGAAGCGCGGGGTGAGGACGGTTTCGAGGGAGCCGGAGAGCCGCTCGGCGAGGAGCTGGTCGTCGGGCTCACCGGCGAGGGCGAGCCACACGGTGGGCCGGTCGTGGACGAGGAGCAAGGTGGCGCCCGCGTGCAGCAGTGCGGTGACCGGGCCCGCGGGGTGGCCGGCGAGCTGCTGCCAGACGCGCTCGCGCAGCGGGACCTCGGCGAGCTTGCCCTGGGCGCGCAGCCACGCCTCGACGTCGGCGAGCGCGAAGGAGGGGCTGGTCTCGGTGCCGCCGACCGGCTTGGGGAAGTCGGCGTGGCGGCGCCGCCAGTTGCTGACGGCGGCCCGTCCGACACCGGCCAGCCGGGCGATACCCGCGGCGGTCACCTCTGTCGCGTTGTCCATGGGGGCGAGCCTAGCGACTTTCACGTAAGAGCCGCGTTCACAACCGCGCGCCTCACGATTCGCGTGAACAGGGTTGACTCGGTTCACAAACAATGGTGTTCTTGACGCAGCCAACCGCCGGAGCAATGGAAAGCCGGGGGGAGGTTGGCGTCTCTCATCTCGGAGGAACACCCATGTCCCAGACCCAGCAGCACCCGCAGTACCCGCCCTTCCAGCCGGGCCCCCCGCAGCAGCCGCTGCACACCGCGCGCAACGGGCTGGGCACGGCCGCGCTGATCCTCGGCGTCATCGGCGCCCTGTCCGGGCTGATCCCGCTGATGTTCTGGCTGGCCGGCATCCTCGGCGTCGTCGCCCTCATCCTCGGCCTGACCGGGCACGCCCGGGCCCGGCGCGGCGAGGCGACGAACAAGGGGGTGGCGCTGACCGGCGTGATCCTCGCGGTGCTCTCGCTGGGCCTCGCGGTGTTCGGAGCGGTGACCACGTTCAAGGTCGTCGGTGACGCGGTCGACCAGATCGACAAGTCCGTGTCGGACACCAAGGCCAAGGGCACCGGGCACGCGGGCGCGACGGACGACAAGGGCACGGCCGACAAGGGCACGTCCGGCAAGGACGGCGACAAGAGCGACGACAAGGGCTCCGGCGGCAAGGCCGACGAGAAGAAGCCGACCGGCAAGGCCCTGGACGCGGGCGACTCCGTGATCTACGACGACGACCTGACCGTCACCGTGTCGAACGCGGTGGCGTACAGCCCGAGCCAGTTCGCCGCCGGCCACACGCGCGGGCACCGCGCCTACAAGGTCACCGTGACGGTCACCAACGACAGCAAGGAGAAGTTCGACACCTCGCTGCTGAGCGCGAACGCGCGGGCCGGTGAGAAGGACATCACCGCGGAGCAGGTCTTCGACGAGAAGGTCGGCTCGGGCTTCGACGGCACGATCCTGCCGGGCAAGAAGGCCACCGCCGTCTACGCGTTCGACGCCCCCGCCGACGCGAAGAACCTGACGGTGGAGGTCACCCCGAGCTTCTCCTACGACGCGACGCAGTGGGACCTGAAGCTGTAACCCCGGCCCCCGCCTCCGCCCCCGCCCGCGCAGCCAGCGGCCCGTTCACAGCTCGTGCCGTACCCACACGTTCGGCTCGACGTACACCGCGTACCCGGCGTCCGGCTCGCAGCGCACGGGGACGAGCGCGGCCGGGACCTCGACGAGTCCGGCGGTGTCGAAGGGCAGCCCGGTCCACTCCCGCCACTGCGCGAGCGAGCCGGAGACGGCCATGGAGGCGGGCGCCACCCTCTCGATGACGCCGCCCGCCCGCACGTGCACCCGCAGCCACGGGTCGTGCGGCAGACCGTCCGCCGCGCGAACCCGGCGCGCGTACTCCTCGGCGGACGCGGCCGGTTCCCGGTGCTTGCCGCTCGGCCGGACCGGGGCGACGACCGTGGAGAAGCCCTCGGCGCGCGCGTTCTCGCGCATCGCGGCCAGCATCCGCCCGGACAGCCCCCGGCCCTGGAACTCCGGGTGCACGCTGATCTCGATGGCGCTGACCGTGTCGGGCTCGCGGCCGCCGTCGTGGTCGGCGAACGCCCACTGGAGGACCTGGTCCCAGCCCCCGTCTGGCAGTTCGCCCCGGCCCTCGGCGGCGAGCGCGAACGGCACGCTGAGCCCCTTGGCGACGACCTCGCCGCGCTCGTCCGTGGCGACGAGCACGTACCGGGGCCACACGTCGGCGACCAGCGGCAGCAGCGAGGCGGCCACGGGGTCGTGGCCGATGAAGCGCGGCCAGGTGTCCGGCATCGTCCACATCGGCCCGGCGAGTTCGGGGCGCTCGGCGAGCGTGGTGACGGTCAGCGTGCCGAGGGCGGGCGCGGAAGCTGGTGCGGGCGCGGTGTCCATGGGGTCATCGTGCACGGAAGCGGGGCGGGGCCGCAGTCGGATTTCCGCCGGTGGGGAGCTTCTCGTCGGGGCAGCGGCCGAGGACGCGCTTCATGGCGTCGCGCTCGGCGGCCGTCACCCACACCTCGTACTTCTTCTTCACGGCGACCTGCCCGGCGACGTACGCGCAGCGGTAGGACTTGTTCGGCGGGAGCCAGGTCGCCGCGTCGCCGTCGCCCTTGCTGCGGTTGGGACCGGCGTCCACGGCGAGCAGGTTCAGCGGATCGTTGGCGAAGGCTATGCGCTTGCTCGGCTCCCACCGGAAGGCGCCCTTCTGCCAGGCGTCGGAGAGGGCGACGAGGTGGTCGATGTCGACCTTGCTGCGTCCCCGTACGTAGGTGACGTCGCCGCCGCTGTAGGGGTCGGGGGCGAGGCGGCCGTTGATGACCTTGCAGTCGTCGCCGGCCGCGAACCGTACGCTCTTGAGGTCCCGCTTGAGGATGTCGTTGCGGGTGTCGCAGCCGTTGGAGTCGGTGTCGGCCCACGCACTGCCGAAACGTTCCCGCGCATAGCCGGTCTTCGGGGCGCGCCCCTTCACCGTCAGGGAGTCGACGGCCGCGAGCGCGCTGCCCGCCGACCCCTGCGGGCCGCTGCCGGAGTCCCCCGGCCCGGCGGCGTCGAGCCCCTCGCACCCGGTGACGGCGACCACCGCCACCAGCACCGCACCCGCGATCCGACCAGCACCACGCAGCACGGCGCTTCCTCCCCTTCGCTCACGTTCCGGGGCCTTCGCCCGGGCCCGACCACGGTACCCGAACCAAGATCACCCGCCCCCGGCGCGCGTCCGGGGGGCGGGTGATCACAAGGGCTCGCGCGGGGCCCGGGGCGGTCAGGAGCCGAGGATCGAGGTGAGGAACTCCCCCACCCACGCCAGCAGTTCCCGCCCGACCAGCGGCTTGCCGCCGACCTTCGCCGTCTTCGGGCGCGGTACGAGGATCTGGTGTGTGGCCGGCTTGATCACCGTGCCCGGGTAGAGCCGCTTGAGGCGCAGCTCCTGCGACTCCCTCAACTCCACCGGCGCGAAGCGGATGTTGGTGCCCTGGAGCACGACCTCCCCCACCCCGCAGGCCCGCGCCAGCATCCGCAGGCCCGCGACCAGCAGGAGATTCTCCACGGGCTCAGGCAACTTGCCGTAGCGGTCGGCCAGTTCCTCGCGCACGTGCCGGATGTCGTCCTCGGAGTTCGCCGACGCGATGGCCCGGTACGCCTGCAGGCGCAGCCGCTCGCCGGGCGCGTAGTCGTGCGGGACGTGCGCGTCGACCGGCAGCTCGATCTTCACCTCCAGCGGCGGCTCCTCCTCCACGCCGCCCTCCAGGGACGCCCGGTAGTCCGCGACGGCCTCGCCGACCATCCGTACGTACAGGTCGAAGCCGACGCCCGCGATGTGCCCGGACTGCTCGCCGCCGAGCAGGTTGCCCGCGCCGCGGATCTCCAGGTCCTTCATCGCCACGTACATGCCCGCGCCCATCTCCGTGTGCTGCGCGATCGTCGCCAGGCGCTCGTGGGCGGTCTCCGTCAGCGGCTTCTCCGGCGGGTACAGGAAGTAGGCGTAGCCGCGCTCGCGGCCTCGGCCCACGCGCCCGCGCAGCTGGTGCAGCTGGGAGAGGCCGAAGTTGTCGCCGCGCTCGACGATGAGGGTGTTGGCGTTGGAGATGTCGATGCCGGACTCGACGATCGTCGTGGAGACCAGCACGTCGAACTTCTTCTCCCAGAAGTCCACCACGACCTGCTCCAGGGCCTGTTCGGACATCTGGCCGTGGGCCGTGGCGATCCGCGCCTCCGGCACGATGTCCCGCAGCCGCGCCGCGGCACGGTCGATGGACTCGACGCGGTTGTGGATGTAGAAGACCTGGCCCTCGCGCAGGAGTTCGCGGCGGATGGCCGCGCCGATCTGCTTCTCCTCGTACGGGCCGACGAACGTGAGGACCGGGTGGCGCTCCTCGGGCGGGGTCGTGATCGTCGACATCTCGCGGATGCCGGTGACGGCCATCTCCAGGGTGCGCGGGATGGGCGTGGCCGACATGGTCAGCACGTCGACGTTGGCGCGGAGCTTCTTGAGCTGCTCCTTGTGCTCGACGCCGAAGCGCTGCTCCTCGTCGACGATGACCAGGCCGAGGTCCTTGAACTTGGTCTCCGAGGAGAACAGGCGGTGCGTGCCGATGACGATGTCGACCGAGCCGTCGCGCAGGCCCTCCAGCGTCGCCTTCGCCTCGGTCTCGGTCTGGAAGCGGCTGAGCGCCCGCACGTTCACCGGGAACTGCGCGTAGCGCTCGGAGAACGTGCCGAAGTGCTGCTGCACGAGCAGCGTCGTCGGCACGAGCACCGCGACCTGCTTGCCGTCCTGGACCGCCTTGAACGCGGCGCGCACCGCGATCTCCGTCTTGCCGTAGCCGACGTCGCCGCAGATCAGGCGGTCCATCGGGACCGTCTTCTCCATGTCGTCCTTGACCTCGGCGATCGTCGTGAGCTGGTCGGGCGTCTCCGCGTACGGGAACGCGTCCTCCAGCTCCCGCTGCCAGGGCGTGTCCGGCGCGAACGCGTGGCCGGGGGCCGCCATGCGCGCCGAGTACAGCTTGATCAGGTCGGCGGCGATCTCCTTGACGGCCTTCTTCGCGCGCGCCTTCGTCTTCGTCCAGTCGGCGCCGCCGAGCCGGTGCAGGGTGGGGGCCTCGCCGCCCACGTACTTGGTGATCTGCTCCAGCTGGTCGGTCGGGATGTACAGCCGGTCGCCGGGCTGGCCGCGCTTGGCGGGCGCGTACTCGACGACCAGATACTCGCGGGTCGCGCCCTGCACCGTGCGCTGCACCATCTCGATGTAGCGGCCCACACCGTGCTGCTCGTGCACGATGTAGTCGCCGGACTCCAGGGTCAGCGGGTCGATCGTCTTGCGGCGCCTGGCCGGCATCCGCTGGCCGTCCTTGCCGGCGCTGCGCTGCCCGGTCAGGTCGGTCTCGGTGAGCACGGCGAGCTTCAGCGCGGGGTGCACGAACCCGTGTTCGAGCGAGCCGCAGGCCACCTGGACGACGGACGGCGTGAGCTGCCCGAGGTCCTTCTCCAGCCGCGCCGCGATGCCCTCGCCGCCCAGCACCTCGACGGTACGGCTCGCCGGCCCGTGGCCCTCGGTGACGAACACCGTCCGCCAGCCGTCCGCGAGCCAGCCCTTGGTGTCGGCCAGCGCCTTCGCCGTGTCGCCCCGGTACGTCTCCGGGGCGTGCAGCCCGAGTTGCAGCGTGTCCGCGTCCCCCTCGGCGTCGGCCGCGAACGGCGACACCGACCACCACATCATGCCCAGCTCACGGGCCCGCTCCCGGACGTCCGCGATCGACCACAGCGAGGCCGCGCCCACGTCGATGGGGGCCGCGCCGCCCGTCGCCGACGCCGCCCAGGACGCCTGCAGGAACTCCTGCGAGGTCGCCACCAGGTCCGCCGCCCGCGTCCGCACCCGCTCCGGGTCGCACACCAGCGCCATCGCGCCCTCGGGCAGCACGTCGAGCAGCAGCTCCATCTCGTCCACGAGGACGGGCGCCAGCGACTCCATGCCCTCTACGGCGATGCCCTCCGCGATCTTGCCGAGCAGCTCGCCCAGCTCCGGGTGGCGCTCGGCGAGGTCGGCGGCGCGGGCCCGTACGTCGGCGGTCAGCAGCAGCTCGCGGCAGGGCGGCGCCCACAGGCCGTGCTCGGCGATCTCCAGGGACCGCTGGTCGGCGACCTTGAAGTAACGGATCTCCTCGACGTCGTCGCCCCAGAACTCCACCCGCAGCGGGTGCTCCTCCGTGGGCGGGAACACGTCCAGGATGCCGCCGCGCACCGCGAACTCGCCGCGCTTCTCCACCAGCTCCACGCGCGCGTACGCGGCTGCCGCGAGCGCCTCCACCGTCTCGTTCAGGTCGGCGCTCTCGCCCGTGCGCAGGCTCACGGGCTCCAGCTCGCCCAGGCCCTTGACCTGCGGTTGCAGTACGGAACGGATGGGGGCGACGACGACGGACACCGGGCCCGTCTCCGGGTCGTCCGCCCTCGGGTGCGTCAGCCTGCGCAGCACCGCGAGGCGGCGGCCGACCGTGTCCGAGCGGGGGCTGAGGCGTTCGTGCGGCAGCGTCTCCCAGGACGGGTACTCCGCGACCGTGTCCGGGGGCAGCAGGGAGCGCAGCGCCGCCGCCAGGTCCTCGGCCTCACGGCCGGTGGCGGTGACGGCCAGGACGGGGCGGTCCGTCTCGCGGGCCAGGGCGGCGATCGCCAGGGGGCGGGAGGCGGGCGGGCCCACCAGGTCGACGTGCGTCCGGTTGCCGTCGGCGGCGGCCTTCACCGCTTCGGCGAGGGCCGCGTCCTTGACTACGGCGTCGAGCAGTCCGTGCAGGCTCATGGGGCCTTGGCCTTTCCTGGCGGGGCCCTTGGCGGGGGCGGCGGGGGCAACGCGAACGGCCCGACACGTGGCACGGGCCGGGTCCTCCAGCGTACGACGCGCCGCGCATGCCTGTTGCCCCAAGCACCCCGAGCCGTCGAACGGGCGGCCCTGATGTAAGTTCCCCGCGCCCCGGGTGAGTGGGTGGCTCCGGCCGCTGGGTCTCCTCGACTCTCGTCGTGGCCGCTCGCGCAGTTCCCCGCGCCCCTGAGGAGTCATCCAGCGAAGCCCCCGCTGTACCTCCGGTTGCGCAGTTCCCCGCGCCCCTAGGTAGGTGGGTGGCTCCGCCGGTGGAGATCCTCGACTCTCGTCGTGGCTGATCGCGCAGTTCCCCGCGCCCCTGGAGGCGGGGCTTCGCCCCAGCCTCCCCCGATAGAGGTAGCGCACGAAGTGCGCACCGAAGGGGCGCGGGGAA
>NZ_JBVKBC010000027.1:0-99958 GCF_055639095.1 Streptomyces sp. NPDC107550 | reverse complement strand
TCTCCAGCAACTCCCATTCCTCATCAGTCAGTTCATGACGACGCACCATCACTCCATACTGCCCCCCGGCACGACACTTTGACGACACGCCCTAGAGGGAAGCGGGGCTCCGCCCCAGCTCCCCAGGGGAGGAGGCGGCGACGCAGTCGCCCCGACAGGGGCGCGGGGAACTGCGCGACCAGCCACGACGAAAGTCGAGGAAACCCACCGGCAGAGCCACCCACTCACCCAGGGGCGCGGGGAACTGCGCGAGCAACCACGACGCGAGTCGAGGTTGCCCACCGGCCGGAGCCACCCACTCACCCAGGGGCGCGGGGAACTGCGCGAGCAACCACGACGAAAGTCGAGGTGACCCACCGGCCGGAGCCACCCGCCTACCCAGGGGCGCGGGGAACTGCGCATGTTTGTTGGGGGCGGCGCCGTCAGGCTCGGTGGATGGTGATTGTGGTCCACGCACCAACGTGCACCCGGTCGCCATCCTGCAACGGCACAGGCACGAACGGCTGGATGGGATCCTCCCCGCCATTCACCGTCGTACCGTTCGTCGAGTTCTGGTCGACCACCGCCCACGACCCGTCCGGCTGCTGCACCAGCACCGCATGCTGATGCGACACCCCGGGATCCTCCGGCGGCACCGACAGATCGATGTCAGGCGTGTCCCCGGTGGAGTGCCGGCGCCGCCCGATCGTGATCTGGTTCCCCACGAGCGGGCGCTGCTGCTCGGGCGAGTACGCGGGCAGGTTGAGCCCCGACGCCTCGGGCCCGCTGCGCTGCATCATCGCCATGAAGTAGTCCCGGTCGGGCGCGATGGTCGCGGACCAGGACGACGGCCCGGCCGGCGCGGAAGGCGCGGAAGGCGACGACGGAGACGGCTGCGACGGAGGCCCCTGCTGGAACGGCGGCGGCGTGGACCCGCCCCCCGACGACGGAGGCGGGAGCATCCAGTCGTCCCCGCCGGGGCTCCCCCCGAAGGACGGATTCGGCGCGGACGGCGCGGGCGCGGGCGGCGCGGGCTGCTGGAACGCCTGCGGAACACCCCCGGTGCCGCCCGCGGAGGGCGAAGGATCCCCGAACGGGTTCGGCCCCGGCGGGATCGGCTCGGCCGGCCGGTTCACCTGAGAGGGCCGCGAGCCCTGGTACTCGTACGGATCACGCCCCTGCGGCGGCTGCTGGAACCGCAGCGCCGGGTTGGGCCCCGGCGCGGACGGCGCACCGCCGCCGGAGGTCGGCAGCGGCGGGTTCGGCGCGGCCGGCGTGTACGAGGTGGCGGTGTTCGTGAGGAAGTTCCAGCGGCACTCCTCACAGAACGGAGCGCCCCCTTCACGCGGTGTCCGGCACTGCGGGCACAGCTCGGGCGCACCGCCGCCCCCCTGCGGCGCCTGCGCGGCGGGCGGCGGCGGGGGGTAGCCGTAGCCGGCGGCCGGAGGCGGCGGCGGGGGCGGGGGCACGGCACCGGCCATGCGGTGACCGCAGACCTCGCACCAGTCGTCGGAACCCGACTGGTGTCCGTTCGGGCAGGTCGGCATGTCGGCGCTTCCCCCTCTCCTTCACATGCAAGCACCAACCGGGCTTGCGGTAGTTCTGACCAGCTACTTCTTGACGCGAACCGTCTTGGTGGACCGGGTTTCGAGAGTCATCTCGTCGGCCTCCGCGACCTTCGCCTTCAATCGAACAGTACCTTCCGCGGCGTCCACCACGTCCACCACCTTCGAAAGCAGCTTCGCCGTATCCGCGTTGCCGGAGAGCGCCGCGAGCTGCACCGCCCGGCCCAGTTTCGCGGTCGCCCCGTCCAGGTCACCGGCCTTGCGCGCGTCCAGGCCCTGCTGGATCGCCCGCGCCAGTTCGGCCTGGCCCGTGTAGTGCGCGACCTGCGCGTTGATCGAGGTGGAGGCCGCCATGTCGTCCGTCCACACCGCCCGTACGAGGCCCTGCCCGAGGGTCTGCGCGCTGCCGTCGGCGTGCGGGATCACCAGGGAGACGCGGGCGGCCAGCATCTCCTGGCCGAGCTCCGCCCCCGGCACCCGTACGCACACGTGGTAGTCGCGGGACTCGTCGCCCCACGAGCCCGTCGGGTAGTCACCGGCGCGCGGCCCCGCCTCGCTGCGCCGCCCGGTCAACTCCTCGACCGTGGGCGCGACCTGCTTGACGAACCGGACCTCCGCGCCGAGCGGTGTCCACAGCCGCAGCGCGACGTCCGCGACCTCCTTGCCCATCGCGGTCTCCATCATCCGCGTGAAGTCCTCGGTGAGATGCTCGGGGTCGGCGACGATGTCGGCGGTGCCGAGCAGCGCGGAGGCGATGCCCGTGACCTCCTTCACCTCCCAGTCGGTGCCGACGCCCCGCGCGTCGCAGGTGAAGCGGCCCGCACACGCGTCGAGCGCGGCCCGCAGGTCCTCGGGCGCCTCGTGCTCGTTGCGCCCGTCGGTGAGCAGGATGCCGTGCCGGACGGCGCCGGGCGGCACGTCGGCGGCGTACAGGAGCCGGTCCGCGAGCCGCAGCCAGCCGCCGATCGCGGTGCCGCCGCCCGCCGACAGCTTGCGCAGCGCCTGCCGCGCCTGCTCCCGGGTGGCCACGCCCGCCACCGCGAGCCGCCCGCCGCCCGGATAGACCTCGTTCGCCACGTGCGTGCCCGAGACCACCGCGAACCGCACCCCGTCGCGCAGGGTGTCGATGGCGGCCTTGCACGCCTCGCGCGCCCCGCGCATCTTCGCGGGCGGGTAGTCCATCGAACCGGAGCAGTCGACCATGAGGACGACCGCCGCGTCCGGGCCGCCGCCCCCGTCCACCGGGTACGCGGACGCCGCGCCGGCCGCCCCGCCCACGGTCCCGCCGCCGGTCGAGGTCACCGTGACGATCGCGTCCACGTCACGGCCGCCCTCGGGCAGGAACTCGTTCTGGTAGACCTCGACCGAGAACTGCGGCACGTTCGACTTCGAGAAAATGGCCATGCTGACAAGTCCCCCTGAGTGAAAGCACGTTCACCGCGTGCGGCGCGGCCCCCGCCGGTGTGCTACGCCGATCCTGCCCCGGCCGCCGGGACCGGGAACGGCAGCACCGCCACTGTTACGTTGTCGTGGCCGCCGCCGTCCAGGGCGTGGCCGACGAGGACCTGCGCCGCGTGCAGCGGGCGGGCCGCCGCGTCGGCGGGCAGCGCGCGGGCCATCGCGTCGGCGGCCTCCGCGTAGTTCCACAGGCCGTCCGTGCAGACCACGACGACACCGGGCCGGTCGGGCTTGAACGAGGCGGTGTGCGGCTCCAGTTCGTAGGCGTCCGCGCCGAGCCAGCCGGTGATCGCGTGGGCGCGCTCGTCGGCGTACGCCTCCGCCTCGCTCATCAGGCCCGCCGCGACCATCTGCGCCGCCCACGAGTCGTCCTCGGTGAGCCGGGCGGCGGGCGAGGTGCGCTCGTCGGGCACCCAGTAGGCGCGCGAGTCGCCGACCCAGCCGACGACGAGCAGGTCGCGGGTGACGACGCAGGAGACGAGGGTGCAGGCCGGGGCGTTCTGGTGGGGCTTGTGCTCGCGGGCCGTCTCGGGCTCGCTCGCCAGCGCGTTGACCGCCTCCGCCGCCGCGACGATCGCCTCGTGCATGGCCTGCT
The DNA here is from genome assembly GCF_055639095.1 of Streptomyces sp. NPDC107550. Taxonomy (NCBI): domain Bacteria; kingdom Bacillati; phylum Actinomycetota; class Actinomycetes; order Kitasatosporales; family Streptomycetaceae; genus Streptomyces; species Streptomyces sp. NPDC107550. Next base: position 96,361 of record NZ_JBVKBC010000027.1, on the reverse strand, counting down.
GCGGGTGCGTGCCGCGCGGCAGGGCCGCGTGCAGCGCCTCGTCGGCGGCGCGGGACGCGGCGAGGGAGGCGTCGTCGGGCCGGGTCGCGGAGGAGACGCCGTCGCAGACCACGGCGACGACCGCGGGCGTGCCGTCGGGCAGCGCCGCCGAGGACACCGCGAACGCGTCCTCGTTGCGGTGGTGGCGCAGGCCCCGGTCGCTGACCGCGGCGACCGCGTCCAACTCCCGTTCCATGTGGTCGCGTTCGCGGGGCTGGGCGTGCCCGCAGTTCTCGCAGTAGCCGTCCGGGTCGACGTGCCCGGCGCGGCACGCGACGCAGAGCTTGGTGCCGGCGGGCGGCGTGGTGGCCGCCGCCTCCAACTGCTCGGGTGAGGCGGTACGGGGATCGGGCGCGGCGAGCCGGAAGTCGTCGCCCCCGTCGTCCTGCCCGCCCGCTGCGTCCTCGCCGCTCTCGCCCCGGGGTGCGGCGGCGGGCGGCTCGTGGCGTCCGGCGCCCGGCAGTTCGCCGCCGCCGGAGTCGGTGCCCTCCAGGTCGGCCGCCTGATGGACGGGCGCGGGCGAGCCCGTGCTCTCCGCCTCGGCGGCGGGCCACTCGACGGACGGACCTGGCCCCTCGGGCGCCGGGTCCTGCCCGGCGGGAGCGGACGCGGCGGACGCGGCGGGCGCGGCCTCGCCGTCCGTCTCCCGGGGCGACGGCGCGCCCTCGGCGGCCGCCGGGCGCGGGCCCGCCGACAGGTCGTATCCGCAGGCCCCGCAGAAGCGGTCGCTCTTGTCGAGCGGCTCCTCGCAGCTGGGGCAGGCGGCCAGCTCGTGCGTCTGCGACATCAACTCACACCCACGTCCGGGGGCGGTAGCGGTTGGCCCGCTCCACCAGTTCGATCCTCTCCTCGCCGCGCTGAGCGAGCCTGGCCAGTGTCCGGTACGAGCGCTCAAGGCCCAGGCGCAGGCCGCGCTCGTCCAGGTCGTTGCCGAGTACCGCCGTGCGTCCGGGCCCCGGCCGCTGACCGGAACCCTGCCTACCGGAGAGTACCCAGTCGAGCGCCGTGCCGAGGACCTCGGTGGACAACTGCTCCCTGCGCACGGCGTCGAGACCGAACGCCTCCAGGGCCTCCACCTGCCCCGCCGCCGCCGTCAGATCGCCCAGCAGCGGATCGCCGTCGGGCGCGGCGCCCGCGACGACCCGGCCGCGCAGCCTGGCCCGTACGGCGGCCACGCGCGCCGCCGTGTAGTGGATGGACGACTCGGGGACCGACTCCAGGGTGCGTACCGCGCCGCCCCGGTCGCCGGCCGCGAGCCGCACCCGGGCCAGGCCGAACGCGGCGCTGACATAGCTCGGGTCGGTCGCCCACACCAGGCGGTAGTACTCCGCCGCGTTGTCCAGCTGGCCGAGGACCTCCGCGCACACCCCGAGCGCCAGCTTCGGCGCGGGCTCGCCGGGGAACGCGTCGTAGACGGCGTCGAAGGCGAGCGCCGCGTGCGCGTGGTCGCCGGTGGCGAGGGCCGCGACGCCCCGGTACCAGACGACCCGCCAGTCGTCGGGGTGGTCGGCCTCGAGAGCGGTGAGACCGCGCACCGCCGAGTCCGTCTCGCCCATCTCCAGGCGGGCCCGCAGCTCCCGCAGCCGCAGTTCGAGCGAGCCGGTCGGCGCCGCGTGCAGCGCCGCTATCAGCTCGGCGGGCGCGGACGCGATGAGCCCCGCGAGGAACCCGGCGTTCGGGTCGTTCTGGTCGACGCGCGGCACGGGCAGCGCGAGCGCGGTCGCCGGCGCGTGCAGGGCCCGTACGAGCGTGGCGGGGGAGGGCGGCAGCGCCGGGCGCGGGGGCGCGGCGGGCAGCGCGGCCGCACCCCGCTTCACCCGTACGGGGACCTCGCGCGCCCCGAGCAGGGACACCTCGCCGTCCTGCCGGGCGAACAACTCCGTGTCGGTGACCTTCACTTCGGGCCCGAACAGCGTGGACAGGGCCGGGCGCGGGCGGCCCGTCTGGAGGGCGACGACCTCCCGCAGCACGCCCGTGAGCTGCTCGGCCATCTCCTGCGCGGAGGAGAAGCGACGGCCCGGGTCGGGGTCGGTGGCGCGCACGAGGAGCCGGTAGAACGACTCGTAGCGGCGGAAGACCTCGATGGTGTCGGGGTCGGGGAGGCTGTCCACGAACACGTTCGTGTAGCCCTGGAAGTCGAAGGTGAGCACGGCGAGCGTGCGGGCGACCGTGTACAGGTCGGAGGCGATCGAGGGGCCCAGCTCCGCGACCTCGGGCGCCTGGTAGCCGACCGTGCCGTAGATCGCGGACTCGTCGTCGTCCATGCGGCGGACCGCGCCCATGTCGATGAGCTTGAGCTGGTCCTCGGTCTGGATGGCGTTGTCGACCTTGAAGTCGCAGTACAGCAGGTTGCGGCTGTGCAGATGACCGAGAGCCTCCAGGGCCTCGATGCCGTACGCGCACGCCTGCTCGACGGGGAGCGGGTCGCGGCGGCCGTCGACCGTGCGCCGCTCGTTGGCGATCTCCTTGAGGGACTTGCCGCCGACGTACTCCATGACGATGTAGCCGTCCATGGAGCCGGTGCGCTGGTCGAGGTGTTCGACGAAGTTGTAGATCCGCACGATGTTGCTGTGCTCGATCTCGGCGAGGAAGCGGCGCTCGGAGATCGCCGCCGCCATCGCGTCCTGGTCGCCGGTGTCCAGGAGGCCCTTGAGGACCACCCAGCGGTCGGAGACCGCGCGGTCCACGGCGAGGTAGACCCAGCCGAGACCGCCGTGCGCGAGACAGCCCACGACCTCGTACTGGCCGTGCACCACGTCGCCCGCCGACAGCTTCGGCACGAACGAGTACGGGTGCCCGCACTTGGTGCAGAACCCCTCGGTACGGCCCGGCCTGTCCCCGCGCGAGCGGCCCACCGGCGCCCCGCAGTCCGACCGCGAGCAGAATCGCTTCCTCTCGGGGACCTCGGGGTTCTCCTGCACCATCGCGCGCGGGTCGGGACGCGGCACGTCCGGCACCCGCACCAGGCCCGCGCCGAGCCGCGCCCGCCCCGAACTGCTCGCCGACGCCCCCGAACTGCGCACCGACACCGACCGCGACGTGGACGCCCCCGACAGCGACCGCGACAGCCGGCCCGACACCGAGCGCCGCGACTGCGAGGAACGCGACGACGCCCGCGAGGACGCCCGCGAACTCGACGCCGAACTCTGCGAACCCCGCGCCCCGCCCGCCGCGATCCCGGTCGGCGGCGACGACACCATCCCGTTCGCCGCGACGACCGGCGCGAGCCCGCACGTGTCGCAGTACAGCTCGCCCCCGCCCATGTCCTCGTACGCGCCCTCGCAGCCGGGCCGCTGGCAGGACGCGCCGCCCGCCATGGGGGAGGGGGCCGGCGGCCGGCTGGGTGCGGACCCGGACGCCGGAGCCCCGAGACCGCCCGCACCGCCGCCCGCGCGCCCGGAGCCCGCGCCCGCGACCGCCGCCTGCCCCCGCACCCGCGTCGCCGCCGAGTCCGGGCCCGCCGACTGCGCCGGGAGCGCCGGCTTGAGCCCGCACGTGTCGCAGTACAACTCCCCGCCCACGTCCTCGTACGACCCCGTACACGTGGGCCGCGTGCACTTCTGTGCCTCGGGCACGACCACTACTCCCCCCTCTGGTCCGTCGGCGTCAGCGCCTCGGCCGCCGCCCGCTGGTAGCGCAGCACCGCCGCCTCCGCCGCCCGCAGATCGCAGGGCGCGCTCCACAGCATGCGGCGCGCCGCGTCGTAGCGCTCGGTGAGGAACGGGTCCTCCGCGAACCCCAGCCGCGTCACCTTCGCCTTGTACGCGTCGAGCCGCCCGCGCAGCTCCGCCCGCACCGCCAGCGGAGCCGTCACCGCCGTCAACGACTCGCGGGCGCGCAGCAGTTCGTCCTCCGCCTTCGTCTCCAGGGACTCCAGCAGCGGCGACAGGCGGTGCCACTGGCCGTGCCTGCGGTACTCGGCCGCCGCCGCGAGCTGCTCCTGCAACGCCGTCGGCGGACCCGACACCGCGGGCACCTCCGACGCGGCGATCTTCGCCAGCACCTCGCCGCGCGCCGAACGTGCCTCCGCGAGCGTGCGGTCCGCCCGCGACAGCAGGTCCCGCAGCCGCCCGAGTCGCGCCTCCGCGTCCTGCCGGACCGTCAGCACCGCCTCGATCTCGCGCCGCACCTCGTCGAGCGCCAGCGCCTGCTTGTCGTACGCCGTCGTGTCCGGCCGCCCGCCCCCGGGCGCCGAACTCCCGTGCGCCTTGCGCCAGTACGCCAGCGGATCGGAGACGACCTCCTCGCGCAGCCGGGCCAGCGCCCGCGTGATCCGCTCCAGGTCGTCGCCCGCCGGATGCTCACCCGGCCGTACGCCGACGGAGTGCGCGAGCTGCCGGGTGCGGGCCAACTCCGTGGCGAGCAGGTCGATACGGGCGGGCAGCGCCGACCACACCGCGTCGGCGGCGACGACCATGTCGAGGGACGACGCGTACAGCTCGTTCATCCGCTCCACGAGCGCCGCCAGCGTGAACCGCTCGGACAGCTTCGCCGGGCCCGTGAGCGACGGCGGCGCGGCGCCCGCGCCGGACGCCACCGTCACCGACTCGCCGCGCAGCAGCTCCGTCAGCTCCACCAGGTCCTCACGGGCGAGCCAGCGGCGCCGCGAGCGCACCGACCGCGCCGTGCGCAGCGCGCCCGCGTACGCGTCGAAGTACGCCCACAGCAGCGTGATCTCCTGCTCGGCCGCCGCCCAGCGCTCCCGGGTCGTCCCGGTCAGCTCCGCCCCTTCGAGCAGCCGGCGTCCCGCGTGGTCCTGGAGCGCGAGCAGCGAGGTCTCGATCGCCTCGTGCTCGGCGCCGAGCCGGGCCAGGGCACGGTCGACCTCGTCCCGGTCCATCACCGGACCAGGGGGTCCCGTGACGCCCATCGATCACCTCTCGCTTCCTCGAAAACCCGGCACTGCCCCAGGACCGCACTCCGTACGCCGCAACCGCCTTGCCGCTACCGGTACTTCGGTGCGGGCGGCCCGTCGGACGCGCCGAGCGCGGGCTCCAGCCACTTGTCGTACGCCTTCTGCCAGCCGCCGTCCTTGCGGTAGTCGGCCAGCACCCCGTTGACCCGGCGGACCAGGTCGTCGGCGCCCTTCTTCATGGCCACACCGTAGAACTCCTTGGTGAACGGCTTGCCCTTCAGCTCGACCGTCGGGTCCTGCGCGGCCTGGCTCGCGGCCAGCGCGCCGTCGGTGACCACCGCGTCCACCTCGCCCAACTGGAGCCGCACCAGGCAGTCGAGCTGGTTCGGCACGGTCGTCGTGATGTCCGCGCTGCCCGGCAGCTCGCCCTTCTGCTTGCCGTCCTTGAGCGCCGCCTCGGCCGTCGAACCCGCCGCCGAGCAGATCCGCCGGCCCGCGAGCGAACCGTCGTACCCGGTGACCGCGGACGCCTTCGGCGCGAGGACCTGCTGACCCGTCTGGAAGTACGCGGTGGAGAACGCCACGTCCTTCAGCCGGTCGCAGCTGATCGTCATCGTGCGCACCACCATGTCGACGTCACCGCGCTGGATCGCCGGGATCCGCTCGTTCGTCGGGATGGCGTGGAAGCGGACCTTGCCGGGGTCGCCGAGGATCTTGCCGGCGATCTCGTGCACCAGATCGATGTCGAAGCCCTCCAGCTCACTGCTGCGCGCCGAGCTGTTGGGATCGCGGTAGCCCCAGCGGAAGCTGTTCTGGTCGACGCCGACCGACAGATAACCGCGGTCCTTGATCGCCCGCACCGCCGCACCGCCGTCGTCGCCCGACGGCCGCAGGCTCCGCTCCGGCTCCTTGCCGTCGACGCCGGGCGCGCAGTCGCTCGCGCGGGCCTGGCGCCCCTCGGCCAGTCCCGCCGAGCCGGCGCCCGTGCTGCCGTCGCTCTCGCGCTGGGTCAGGGGGAGCAGCAGCGCCAGCACCGCCGTCAGCGCGCAGGCCACCGCCATCGTGGCCACACCGCCCCAGCCGCGCAGACTCACCCTCGGGCGTCCGCCGTGCCCGGCCATCCGCGCACCCCCTCTCACCGGTACTCCGAAAGCCTGCGTCCGATGCCGAGCACGGCGCCCGCCGCGGCCAGCACCGCGAGGACCGCCGCGCCCGCGCCGAGACCCGTCATCGCGTCCCGGCCCGCACCCGCGTCCGTGTCGAACTGGCGCTGCTCGTGCGCCAGCGCCCTGTCCAGGTTCTTGTCCACCAGATCGAAGCACTCGCCGGTCGGCTTGTCCTTCTTCGACCCGATGATCTTGTCGAGGGCGCCCTGGTAGTTGCCCGCGTCGTCCTGCTCACGGGCGACCGTGTGCCGCTTGCGCCACTCCTTCATGCTCGCGTCCGCGCCGGCGACCGGGGTCCGGCCCGCCGTGTCGTCGGCGAGCGCGTCCGCGTCCTTCAGCTTCCCCGCGAGCGTCGACATCTGCCGCTGGAAGTCGACGTCGTACTTGTCCTTCGTCACACCCTTCACCGAGACGGTCTCCGCGCCCCGGCTGACCAGGGTCAGGTTCTCGTTCCCCCGCGCCTTCAGCGACGCGATCGACGCGTCGTGCAGCACGTTCAGCGAGCGTACGCCGTGGTCGTACGAGGAGTTGAGCCCGCTGCGCGCCACCGAGTGCCCCACCGCGAGCCACAGCAGCACGACCGTCGTCGCCGCGGTCGCCGCCAGCAGGCCCTGGTTGAACACCCGGTTCGTGCGACGGTAGTTGCGGCGCTGCGCCCACACCAGGGCGCCCAGCGCGAGGACGCCGAGCGCGAGCGCGAACCAGGGGTAGGGGGCCGCCGCGTCGTAGTCGCCGCGCAGCCGCTGGTTCTCCTTCGTGTACAGGTCCTCGGCGGCCGGCAGCATCTGCGTCTGCATCTTCTCGTTGGCGTACCGCAGATACGCGCCGCCCAGCGGGAAGCCCTGCCGGTTGTTGGCGCGGGCCCGCTCGATCAGGCCCTTGTACTCGGGCAGCAGCGTGTTGAGCTTCTCGATCGTGCGGGCGGAGGGGGAGCCCGGGTCGGTGCTCGCGGCGGCCTTGACGAGTTTGCGGGCGGCGGTACGGATGTTCTTCTCGTACCGGGTCCGTACGGCCGCCGGCTCCTGGCCGCCGGCGAGGAAGCCGCTGGACGCGGCGGTGTTGGCGTCCGCCAGGGAGCGGTAGATGTCGGCGGCGTCGGCGCTCAGGGGCTGGCTGGAGCTCAGCACGTCGTCGGCCGCGGCCTGACGGTCCGTCATCTGCCAGGCCGTGGTCGCGCCGAACGCGAGGACGAGGAGGGCGAGGACGGCACCGATCAGCCGTAGGCGGCCCGGTTCTGTCGTCGCGCCGGCGCGTATGCGGTCCACGCCTTCCGCCCAGGCGGTTCGGCGTGGGGGCGTTGCCCTCGCGGGTGTGCCGGATCTGTTCGGCGTGTACGTCACTTTCGACCCTCCCCCATGGTCGTACGTCGGCCGTCAGTATCGCTGGCCGGGCGTGTATGCGCACGGGGCTTGCTGGATCTTGCGGTGTCGGCCCCTCTGGAACACGGTCAGAACTGAACGCCGGTTCCCTCCGGGGGCATCTTGGTCTCCGGGTGCGCGGTGACTGGCCGCGGGCCTGGGGTGGGTGGTTGGCTCCGGCCGGTGGGTTTCCTCGACTTTCGTCGTGGCTGAGCGCGCAGTTCCCCGCGCCCCTAGGTAGGTGGGCCTGCCCGTGGTCTTGATCCTCGACTCTCGTCGTGGCTGGTCGCGCAGTTCCCCGCGCCCCTGGAGGGGCGACTGCGTCGCCACCTCCATCGGAGGGAGCTGGGGCGAAGCCCCGCTTCAGGGGAAGCTGCACGAAGTGCATGCTTCAGGGGCGCGGGGAACTGCGCGAGAAGCCCCACGCACCCGCGGATGACCACGCACAGTAGTGCCCCGAAGGGGCGCGGGGAACTGCGCGATCAGCCACCCACCGGCCCGCAGGTGACCACGCACAGGTGTGCCCCGTCAGGGGCGCGGGGAACTGCGCGGCCAGCCCCCACCGGGGGAGAGGTGATCGGCGATCCAGGGGCGCGGGGAACTGCGCGATCAGGCACCCACCGGGGCGCAGGTGAAGGGCGGGTCAGGGCGTGTAGGACGTTCGGGCGGTTGCGTGGGCCGGGGCGGGGGCGTTCACGTGGTCCAGCGCCAAGAGAACCGCGCCGAGGACAGGGGGCGCCGTCACCACGGAAGGCACCGCCTTCGGAGCCCGGACCGAGAGCAGCTCCCGTACCCGGCGATCCAACAACTCATGGCGAGCAGCCAACACGCTGCCCCCGAGAAGCACCGGCACTTCTTCCGCCAGCAACCCGAGCCGCCCGAGCGCCACGACGGACATCGCCACGACCTCCTCGGCCATCCGCTCGACAAGCCCCCGCGCCACCCCGTCCCCCCGAGCCGCGCAGTCGAACAGCACGGGAGTGCACTCGTGCCGCCGCTCCACGGGCACCCGCCCGAGATGCAGCGCCTCGATCAGCGCGTACATGGACGGCAGTCCGAAGTGCGCCGGCAACTCCCGCATGAGGGACGTCGCCTCGCCCCGCCCGTCCTCCGCGCGCGCGGCGAACCACAGGGCCTCCTCGGCGAGCCCCCCGCCGCCGCCCCAGTCGCCGGAGATCTTCCCGATGGCGGGGAAGCGGGCGGTACGCCCGTCGGGCAGCATGCCGACGCAGTTGATGCCCGCGCCGCACACCACGGCGACCCCGCGCGGCTCGGCGTCCTCGACGAGCCCGGCGCGCAGCACGGCGAAGGTGTCGTTGCGCACGTCGACCGTGCTCCCCCACCCGCGCGCGTGGAGGGCGCGGGCGAGCTGTTCCTCCTCCACGGGCAGGTCCGCGTTGGCGAGGCACGCGGAGACATGCTCGACGGAGGTGACGCCGGCCGCGGCGAACGCCTGGCCGACCGCCTCCGCGAGCACGTCCACGGCCGCTTCCACGCCCACCCGGGGCGGCTGGAACCCGCCGCCGCGGGCGGTCGCGGTGACGGTGCCGTCCCCCGCGACCACCGCGACGTCGGTCTTGCTGTTCCCCGCGTCGATGGCAAGGACGTTCAGGCCCACGCGAGATGCTCCCGGTTGTGCGCGATCAACTGGTCGGTGAGCTGGTCGGCGTACTCGATCTGGCCCACCAGCGGATGCGCGAGCAGCGCCTTGAAGACGGCGTCGCGGCTGCCGTGCAGCGCGGCGCGCAGGGCGAGGTCCTCGTAGGCGGTGACGTGCGCGATGAGGCCCGCGTACAGCGGGTCGAGGGCCGGGACGGCGAGGGGGCGCGCGCCCTTCGCGGTGATCTCGGCCTGGACCTCGATCACGGCGTCGTCGGGCAGGAACGGCAGCGTGCCCTCGTTGAGCGTGTTGACGACCTGGTGGCGGGAGCCGCCCCCGCCGAGCAGCGACGCGGCGAGGTCCACGGCGGCCTCGCTATAGAAGGCGCCACCGCGCTTGGCGAGCAGCGCCGGCTTCTCGTCCAGGGCCGGATCGCCGTACATCGCCAGCAACTCGCGTTCCACCTCGGCCACTTGCGAGGCCCGCGACGGCTTGGTGCGCAGTTCCCGTACGACCGCGTCGTGCTGGTAGTAGTAGCGCAGGTAGTACGAGGGGACCACGCCGAGCCGGTCGACGAGCGCGCGCGGCATGTGCAGGTCCTCGGCGACCGCGTCGCCGTGCTCGGCGAGCAGCCGCGGCAGCACGTCGTCGCCGTCCGGGCCGCCGAGGCGTACGCCCAGCTCCCAGGTGAGGTGGTTGAGGCCGACGTGGTCGAGGTGGACCTCGGCGGGCGTCACGCCGAGCAGCGCGGCGAACTTGCGCTGGAAGCCGATCGCCACGTTGCACAGGCCGACCGCCTTGTGCCCGGCCTGGAGCAGGGCCCGGGTGACGATGCCGACGGGGTTGGTGAAGTCGATGATCCACGCGTCGGGGTTGGCGCGGCGCACGCGCTCGGCGATGTCGAGGACGACGGGGACCGTGCGCAGCGCCTTGGCGAGACCGCCCGCGCCGGTGGTCTCCTGGCCGACGCAGCCGCACTCCAGCGGCCATGTCTCGTCCTGGTTGCGGGCGGCCTGCCCGCCGACGCGCAACTGGAGCAGCACGGCGTCCGCGCCGGCCACCCCCGCGTCCACGTCGGAGGTCGTACGGATGGTGCCGGGGTGGCCCTGCTTGGCGAAGATGCGCCGGGCGAGCCCGCCGACGAGTTCGAGGCGGTCGGCCGCCGGGTCGAGGAGGACCAGCTCCTCGATGGGCAGGGTGTCCCTCAACCGCGCGAAGCCGTCGATGAGTTCGGGTGTGTAGGTCGAGCCTCCGCCGACCACTGCGAGCTTCATAACCGAGATTCCGTCCTTAGCCCTTGACTCCGGTCAGGGTGACGCCTTCGACGAAGGCCTTCTGTGCGAAGAAGAAGACGATGCAGACGGGCGCCATCACGAGGAGGGTCGCCGCCATCGTCAGGTTCCAGTTGACGCTGTGCGCCGACTTGAAGGACTCGAGCCCGTAACTCAGCGTCCAGGAAGCCGGGTTCTGGGCCGCGTAGATCTGCGGCCCGAAGTAGTCGTTCCAGCAGTAGAAGAACTGGAACAGGGAGATCGCGGCGATGCCCGGCTTGGCCATCGGCACCACGACCCGCAGCAGGGTGCGCAGTTCGCCGCAGCCGTCCACGCGCGCCGACTCGATGTACTCCTTGGGGATCGTCAGCAGGAACTGGCGCAGCAGGAAGATCGAGTACGCGTCGCCGAACGCCATGGGGATGATCAGCGGCCACAGCGTCCCGGAGAGATGGAACTGCTGCGCCCACACGAGGTACATGGGGATGACGATGACCTGCGGCGGCAGCATCATCGTGGCGATGACGAGGATCATCGCCGTACGCCTGCCCCGGAAGCGGAACTTGGCGAGGGCGTACGCCACCGGGATCGCGGAGCACACCGTGAACAGGGTGCCGAGGGCCGCGTACATCAGGGAGTTCTTCCACCAGTCGAGGAAGCCCTCGGTCCGGAAGACGGCCTTGTAGTTCTCCCAGTGCCAGGAGGACGGCCACAGGTCGCCGCTCATCGCCTGGCTGTCGCTCATCACGGAGGTGAGGAAGACGAAGACGAACGGGAGCACGAACAGCAGGGCGACCGCGAGGGCCACGCTGTGCACGGCGATCCAGTTCAGGGCCGCGCGGCGGCGGGCGCGGGCGCGGGCGGGGCCCGAGGCGCGAGAGGTGTCGGTGGCGGCGCCGGGCGCCGGGCTGAGGGTCGTGGTCGTCATGTCGGTCAGTCCTCCGCCGCGAGCAGGCCCGAGCGCTTGCGCATGAGCAGCATGGTCACGGCCATGGCGAGGGCGAACAGCACGAGCGAGAGCACGCACGCCGCCCCGGTGTTGAAGTTCTGGAAGCCCATCGAGTAGACGAGCTGGGGGACCGTGAGGGTCGAGTGGTCGGGGTAGCCGGGCTGGATGACCGAGCCGGGTCCGATGGAGACACCGGAGGCGATCTTCCCGGCGACGAGGGCCTGCGTGTAGTACTGCATGGTCTGGACGACGCCGGTGACGACGGCGAACATCACGATGGGCGTGATCGAGGGCCAGGTCACGTACCGGAACTTGGCCCAGGGGCCCGCCCCGTCCAGGTCGGCGGCCTCGTACTGCTCCTTGGGCACGTCGAGCAGCGCCGCCATGAAGATGACCATGAGGTCGCCGATGCCCCACAGCGACAGCAGGACCAGCGAGGGCTTGGCCCAGGCCGGGTCGTTGAACCAGTTCGGGCCCTCGACGCCGATCTTGGCGAGGAGGCCGTTGACCGGTCCTGTGCCCGGGTTGAGCAGGAAGACGAAGGCGACCGTGGCGGCGACCGGCGGCGCGAGATAGGGCAGGTAGAACGCGGTGCGGAACAGGCCGACCCCGCTCTTGATCTTCGTGACGAGCAGCCCGAGCGAGAGCCCGAAGACGACCCGCAGCGCGACCATCACCACGACCAGCCACAGCGTGTTCCACAGGGCGGGACCGAACAGCGGCATGTCCCGGAACACGTACGTCCAGTTCCGCAGCCCCACGAAGGTGGGCGCCTTGATCTGGTTGTAGTGCATGAACGAGAAGTAGACGGTGGCCAGCAGCGGGTACGCGAAGAAGACGCTGAACCCGATCAGCCACGGGGAGAGGAAGCCGAGCGTGCGCAGTCTGCGGCGCGCGGGCCGGGAGAGTGTGAGTGCCATCGCGTAGGTCCTGATCCGTTGGGGCCCGTCAGTTCTCGGACTGGAGGGTGTCGGCGTCGATGAGGCGGTCCAGGCGGCGCAGGCCCTTCCTGAGGTCGGGGACCTCACCGGCCTCGGCGGAGTACGAGAAGTCCTGGAGCTGCGTGATGTACATGCCGCCGTTGGTCGACTGCGGCATGGCCTGGCTGTACTTGTTCTTCGCGATGGAGAGGAACGCGCGGAACGTCGGGTCGGCGTCCAGCTTCGGCGAGGCGAGCGCCGCCTTCGTCGAGGGCACGTTGTGGATCGCGTTGGCGAAGGCGACGACCTGATCGGTGTCCGTCGTCAGGAACTTCACCAGCTCCCACGCCGCGTTCTGGTGCTTGCTGCTGTGCGCGATGCCGGCGACCGTGCCGGTCAGATAGCCGCGCCCGTACGCCTGCGGCTGGTCGTCCGGCACGGGCAGCGGCGCGACGCCCCAGTGGAAGGGCGCCTTCGCCTCGTTCAGCAGCAGACCGCGCCATTCGCCGTCCATGTGCATGGCGAGCTTGCCCGCGAGGAACGCGTTCTGGCTCGACATCTCGTCCCCGAACGAGGTACGGAACCGCTCCAGCGCCCGGTACCCGCCCTGCGCGTCGATCAGCTTCCGCGTCGTACGGAAGAAGTCGTACGAGGCCGGGTCCTTCGCCAGCCGGGAGTGGCCCGCCTTGTCGAAGTAGGTGGGGCCCCACTGCGCGAACAGCCGGTCGGGGCTGTTCTGGTAGAGCCGGAAGTTCGGCATGAACCCGACGCGCTCGTACGAGTCGCCCTTGCGCTTGGTCAACTTCTTGGCGTCGGCGGCCAGTTCGGACATGGTCCGGGGCGGGCGCGCGATGCCCGCCTCCTCGAACGCGTCCTTGTTGTAGTACATGCCGTACGCGTCGGCGAGCAGCGGCAGCGCGCACTGGTTGCCCCGGTAGCCCGTGTAGTCGAGCAGCGTGCGCGGGAAGACCTTCTCCTTGTCGAGCCCGGTCCTGCGCATGAACGGGTCGAGGTTCACCCACATCCCGGAGTCGCAGTACTGGCCGACGTTGTTCGTGGTGAACGACGAGACGACGTCAGGGGCCTTGTCGCCGCCCGCGCGCAGCGCCTGGTTGATCGTGGCGTCGGTGACGTTGCCGACGGAGTGGACCTTGATGTTCGGGTGGCTCGCCTCGAAGCGGGCGATCGAGTCGTTGATCGCCTTGACCTCGCCGGTCGCCGACCAGCCGTGCCAGAACGTGATCGTCACGGGCTTGGTCGGGTCGTCGTCGGCGCTGCCGGTGCTGGGGTTGGCGCAGCCGGCGAGCAGCAGCGCACCGGCGGCGAGCGCCACGGGCACGCGCAGGGGTATACGCCATCGCGGCATGGCGGACGTCCTTTACTGGGGAGGGGCCGGGGGAGCGGGGGTACGGGGGGTGCGGTGTACGGGGGTACGGGGACGCGGGGTGCGGAGGTACGGGGACGCGGGCGCCCGGGGTCAGGCGTCGCTGGTGTCGAAGACCTGGTCGCGGGCCTGGCCGAGCGCGGAGCGCAGGGCGCCGGTGAGGATCGGGTCGTCGGCGAGGTCGCTGATCCTCAACTGCGGGCGGGGCAGGGCGAGTCCGGTCAGTTCGGCCTCGACGCGGGCGCGCAGGGGTTCGCCGCCCGCCTGGGCGACCTGCCCGGACAGCACGACGAGTTCGGGGTCCACGACGGCGACGACGGCGGCGAGTCCGGTGGCGAGCCGCCGGGCGACCTCCGCGCACACCTCGTCGTCGGCCAGCGCCTCCGTCAAGTCCTTCACGCCGCCCGCGAGTTGGCGTACGGCCGGGGCCGCGACCAGGCTCTGGAAACCGCCGCCGGCGTCGTCGCGGGCCAGGACGTCGGCGCCGCCCCGGGCCAGCGGGGCGCCCGGCAGCGGCATGTAGCCGATCTCGCCCGCGCCGCCGGTCGCGCCGCGCAGCAGGACGCCGCCGAGCACGATGGCCGCGCCGACGCCCTCGTCGACGTACGCCAGCACGAAGTCGTCGTGGTCCTGGGCGGCGCCCTCGTACTGCTCGGCGACGGCGGCGAGGTTCACGTCGTTCTCGATGGAGACGGGCGTGCCGAGGACTTCGGCGAGTTCGGCGCGGAGGGTGCGGGAGTGCCAGCCCGGCAGGTGGGGGGCGTAGCGCAGTTCGCCGGTGTGCGGGTCGATGGCGCCGGGGGTGCCGATGACGGTGGCCGTGAGGTCGTCGTGGCCGATGCCGGCCTGGGCGAGCGCGGCGTCCACGGCCTCGGCGACGAGTTGCGCGGTGCGGTGGCGGACGTCTTCGGCGACGGCGACGGCCTCGACGCGGGCGCGGCCGCGTTCGGTGCCGGTGATGTCGGCGACGACGGCCGTGATGCCGGTCGGGTCGGCGGAGAGCGCGGCGACGTGGGCTGCGGCCGGGTCGATCTCGTACAGGACGGCGTTCGGGCCCGGGCGGCCGGTCTCGCTGCCGGTGGTGCGGACGAGGCCGGCGGTCTCCAGGCGGGCCAGGAGCTGGGAGGTCGTCGGCTTCGATAGGCCCGTCAGTTCGCCGATGCGGGTGCGGGTGAGGGGGCCTTGGGCGGCCAGCAGGTCGAGTGCGGCTCGGTCGTTCATGGCGCGCAGCACGCTGGGGGTGCCCGGGGTTCCGGGGACGGTACCGGCCATCGTCCTGCCTCCTCGCAGCACTGTTAGGAAGGTTTCCTATTCAGCTTGGAGGAACGTAGGCGCCCGTACACGCCACCGTCAATAGCCGGCCCCCTGCGCTCTACCAACTCGTTATGGCACGGGGTCAGTAGAACGCCCTGCGCCCCGGCGGGGGCTGATCGCGCAGTTCCCCGCGCCCCTGAAGGGGCGCTGCCCCCTGGGGTCGTCGCTCACCTGCGGGCCGGTGGGGGCTGATCGCGCAGTTCCCCGCGCCCCTGAAGCATGCACTTCGTGCAGCTTCCCCGCTGGGGAGCTGGGGCGGGCGACGAAGTCGCCCCTCCCGCTGCCTCCAGGGGGGAGGGTGCGACGCAGTCGCCCCGACAGGGGCGCGGGGAACTGCGCGACCAGCCACGACGCGAGTCGAGGTGACCCACCGGCCGGAGCCGCCCACCTACCCAGGGGCGCGGGGAACTGCGTGATCAGGCTGGCGTACCGGCGCCGGGAGAACCCCGGGTCAGGCCGATACCCCCTCGATGCGCGCCAGCGCCTCATCCGCGCCGAACGGCTGAAGATACGGCAACCACCGGGGATCCCGGTGCCCCGTGCCGATGATCCGCCACGCCAGCCCCGACGGAGGAGCCGGCGCGTGCCGAAGCCGCCACCCGATCTCGACGAGATGCCGGTCCGCCTTGACATGGTTGCAGCGCCGGCACGACGCCACCACGTTGTCCCAGACGTGCTGCCCCCCACGGCTGCGCGGGATGACGTGATCGACGCTGGTCGCGACGCCACCGCAGTACATGCACCGCCCGCCGTCACGGGCGAACAGCGCACGCCGGGTCAGAGGAACGGGCCCCCGGTAGGGGACCCGTACGAACCGCTTGAGGCGGACCACGCTGGGCGCGGGCACCGTACGTGTCGCGCTGTGCATGAAGGCGCCGGACTCTTCCAGGCACGTGGCCTTGTTCTCCAGGACGAGTACGAGCGCGCGGCGGAGCGGTACGACGCCGAGCGGCTCGTACGACGCGTTGAGGACCAGGACATGCGGCACGGAATGCCTCCTTGTACGCCGGCGGCGCGTGGCTCGCGCCGGGACGATCTCGTAGTCAGTCTCCCCTCATGGCTGGTCGTGGCGCCACCATCTCCGCGTAACGGGCTGGGAGTGTTTTCGACCACATGGAGGACACGCGACGGCCACCCCGGGCACACGGGAGGGGCACACCGGGGTCACCCGGGGCACACGGCAAGGGCGTACGCGCCGCACGTGAGACCCCACGTACACGCGCCCCGGCGCGCGCCACCGCACGCACGCTGTCTCCGCCGAACATGACAACGATCCACACACAATGCCCCGTTAGTGTGGTGGGCCTGCCCGCTCCTGTCCCCGAGCCGCGCCCGAGGCGGGCAATGGCAACGCCTGGAGGTACCCGTCGTGTTCCTGTCCGCCTTGCCGGCCGCCGACGCCGGTGAGAAGCCCACGTTCCAGGACGCCCAGGACCAGGCCGGACAGGCCGCCAGCTGGGTGGAGCAGAACTGGTCCGCCTGGCTGGGAATCGGCCTGCGGATCATCCTGATCGTCGTCATCGCGGCCGTGCTGCGCGTGGCGGTCCGGCGTGCGATCACCAAGCTCATAGAACGGATGAACCGCACCGCGCAGGCCGTCGACGGCACCGCGCTCGGCGGGCTGCTCGTCAACGTGGAGCGGCGCCGCCAGCGTTCGCACGCCATCGGGTCCGTGCTGCGTTCGGTGGCGTCGTTCCTGATCCTCGGCACCGCCGCCCTGATGATCCTCGGCATCTTCCAGATCAATCTGGCGCCGCTGCTCGCGTCCGCCGGTGTCGCGGGCGTCGCCATCGGCTTCGGCGCCCGCAACCTCGTCACCGACTTCCTCTCCGGTGTGTTCATGATCCTGGAGGACCAGTACGGCGTCGGCGACACCATCGACGCGGGCGTCGCCTCCGGCGAGGTCATCGAGGTCGGCCTGCGCGTGACGAAGCTGCGCGGCGCCGAGGGCGAGATCTGGTACGTGCGCAACGGCGAGGTCAAGCGCATCGGGAACCTCTCCCAGGGCTGGGCCACCGCCGGCGTCGACGTCACGATCCCCGCCGACGAGGACCTGGAGCGGGTCCGCGAGGTCCTCACGCGCACCGGCGAGGACATGAGCAAGGCCGAGCCGTGGAACGAGATGCTGTGGGGCCCGGTCGAGGTCCTCGGCCTCGACAGCGTCCTGCTCGACTCGATGGTCGTACGGCTGTCCGCCAAGACCATGCCGGGCAAGGCGCTCGGCGTCGAGCGCGAGCTGCGCTGGCGGATCAAGCGGGCCTTCGACGAGGCCGGTCTGCGCCTGGTCGGCGGCATCCCGGCCCAGCACGAGGACGGCTCGCCCGCCGACCCGGCGGCCGGCATGGCGGCCCCCTCCGCCTACGCCTCCGCGACCTCCCCGCAGTCCCTGGCCGCGTCCCCGATCCCCCCGGCGAACCTGTCCAAGTGACCCGCGCCGCCGCTCACGCGGCCCGCAGCCCCTCGGGGCGCAGCGCGCGGCGCAGCAGCGGCAGCGCGGTCGACGCGGCCAGCAGGCACTCGGCGAACACCGCCACCGGCACGGCCAGCGGCTCCAGCCAGGCCGGCCGGTGCCCGGTGAGGGCCGCGTACCCGCCGTGCACCGCGCTCCCGCCCAGCGTGGCGAGGAGCAGCGCCGGGACCAGCGGCAGCGCCGTCTCCAGCAGGAACGTACGCACGACGACCCGGCGCGGCACCCCGGCCGCCGCCTGCGCGGCGAGGACCCGGCGCCGCGCGGACAGGGTCTCGGCGGTGCCGACGGCGAGCGCGGCGAGGGCGACGAGCAGGGCGAGCAGCACGGCCGCCGACGCCAGGTCCATGCCGAACGTGTAGTAGCCGCGCGGGTCGCCGAGCGTGCCCTCGGCGGCCATGGCCTCCAGCTCGTCGAGGAAGACCCGGCGGATGCCGATCAGGGCCACGCCGACCACGGTGGCGAGGACGACCGCCGCGTGGCTGCGCGACGCGGCCCACGGGTCCTGGCGCAGCCGGTGCGCGGCGAGCAGCACCTCGGGCCGCCGCGCGCGCTGGGCGAGGACGCGCCCGAGCAGCGCCGCCGACGCGCCCGCGACCCACACGGCCAGCGCCCCGGTCAGCGCGACCGTGCCGAGCACCTGCGCCGGAAGGCCGAGGACGTGCGAGCCGTTCCGGCCGGGCGCCCGCACCAGCGCACCGAGGACCACCACGAGCACCGGCAGCACAAGCCCCGCGAGCACCCCGGGCCCCCGCTCCCGTGCGAGACGGATCGGCTGGCTCCGGGGAGGGCGGGGTCAGTCGTCGGCGACCGCGTAGGCCTCCACCGCGAACAGTGAGATTCCGAACCGGGTCGCGCGCTTGTCGGCGGTGATCCGCAGGAACTTCGTGTCCTTCGCGTCCATCCGCACCGCCTCACGCCCCCCGTGCCCGTCGCGCACGGTCGCCGCCGTGCGCCAGGTGCGCCCGTCGGCGGAGGTCTGCATGCGGTAGCGGCTCGCGTACGCGTCCTGCCAGCGCAGCACGACCTGCCCGAGCCGTACCGGGTGCGGGAGTTCGACCTGCCACCACTGGCCGTCCTCGGCGGGCGAGGACCAGCGCGTGTCCGCCTTGCCGTCGATCGCGTCGCTCGCAGGGAAGTCGGGCGTCTCGTCCGCCGACGAGGACGCCGTGCCCGTCCGCGCGAGGTCGGGGCCCGCCGTACGCGGGAACGCCCGCACCGCGAGCGTGCGCGTCTCGTCGCCGAACGACACCGGCACCTCGTACGTCCCCGCGGGCGTCCCGTGCGGCACGCTCACCGTCACCGGCACGTCCACCCGGGTGCCGCGCGGCAGCGACGGCCGGGCGGGCACCGTGACCCGGATGCCGTGCGGGCCCTTCGCCGTGAGCCGCCCGTGGACCTCACCGGGGCGCTCCGGCGTCAGCCGGGCCGTCACCCGCTGCGCGCCGCCGCCGATCTCCGCGTCGACCTCCGTGCGGGCCAGCGTCAGGGAGGCGGCCGGGGCGTCCGCGTACCAGGGCACGATCCGCTCCACGCCCGACGCGTCGGGGCCGGTGACGCGCAAGGCATCGGCCCGCGCGCCGCGCGCCGCCAGTTCCGTGAAGCCGCCGGACGCGAGCGTGCCGAGGCGGCGCCAGCCCTCGCCGGGGACCCGGGCCTCGACCGTGCCGGTGGAGCCGGGCGCGGAAAGCACGGTCACCGTCGACAGGGCGCGGGCGCGCGGGAGTTCGGCCCGCGGCCCGTCCGCCGTGTCCGGCCGGTCGATGCCCGACCACGCGGCGAACGCCTTCTCGGCGCGCGTCAGGAACGGGCCCAACACGCCCTTGCCGACCGTCACCTGACTGTGCTTCAACTCGCCGCGCAGGGCGGTCAGGCGGCGCGACGCCTGCCAGGCGCCGGTGTCGTCGCCGCGCGCCGCCGCCGTCAGCATGTCGACGGCCGCCTCGCCCGCCTCGCCGTAGTGGCCGAGCTTCTCACTCCAGGGCCGCACCTCGTCGTCGAGTTCCGTGCCGTCCAGCGCGCCCGGCGTGCGCCGCATCACCGTGAACGCGTCCCGCAGCGCCTTCGCCGCCCGCGTCAGCCGTCCGGTGTCCGTCGTCGCGCGCGCCTGCCAGAACTCCGTGAGCAGCGGCCGCAGATACGCCGACTCGTCCGCGCCGAGCACCGAGGAGGCGTCGTTGCCCGCGAGCGCCCCGAGGGCCGCCGCCGTGCGCGGATCGCCGTCCGCGAGGTCGTCGACCGCCGCCCGCCAGGACGCCACGGGACGGTAGTCGCGCGGGTTCCACGCGTAGTCGGCCGTCGTGAACAGCGGGATGCGGGACGCCGCCGGCTGCTCCATCGCCGTGGCGAGGACGGCCGCCGAACCCGACGCGACGGCCGGCTCGCGGCCCGTGTACGGGCCGAGGAAGAGCCGGCCCTGCGCGTAGTCGTTGACCGGGTAGTTGTCCATCGTGAGCAGGCGGTGCGGGGCGCCCGAGGTGCCGAACGCCTCGCGCGCGTCCGCCAGTTCACGGCCGGTGATGGTACGCGGCACCACCCCGACGCCCGTCCACGCCACCTGCACCGCGTCGTCGAGGTCCGCCGCGAGCGCCGAGCGGTACGCGGTCGCGCCGTCCTGGTAGTACTCGGTCGGCATCAGCGACAGCGGCTCCGCGTCCGGGTGCCGGGCCGCGAGATGGGCCGCCACCGCGTTCGCCACCTTCGCCTGCGCCCGCGCCGCCGCCTTCGGCCCCGAGCCGAACTCCCGCGCGTCCGACGCGCAGTGCCACTCGCTGTACGACACGTCCTGGAACTGGAGCTGGAACGCCCGCACCCCGAGCGCCCACATGGCGTCCAGCTTGCGGTTGAGCGCCTTCACGTCGTCCGGCGACGACATGCACATCGCCTGCCCCGGCGCGAGCGCCCAGGCGAGCGTCACATGGTTGGCGCGGGCCCGCTGCGCCAGCCGCCGGAAGTCCGCGCGCTGGTCCGCCGGGTAGGGCTCACGCCAGCGGGCCTGGCGGTAGAGGTCGTCGCCCGGCGCGTACAGATACCGGTTCTGCTTGGTGCGGCCCATGAAGTCCAACTGGGCGAGCCGCTGTTCGGTCGTCCATGGCGTCCCGTAGAACCCCTCCGTCAGCCCCCGCACCGCCGTGCCCGGCCAGTCCCGTACGACGACGCCCGCGACCACGCGGTCCGCGACGAGCTGACGGAAGGTCTGCACGGCGTGGAACAGGCCGTCCCCGCCGATGCCCTCCATGGCGACCGTCGGGCGGCCCCCGGTGTGGCCGACGGCGAGGCGGTAGCCGCCCGCGGACAGGTCGGCGCGGCTGCTCGCGCCGAGCGAGCGCAGGGCGCTGTCCAGCGGGCCCGGCGCGTTCGCCGGGGTCTCGGCGCGCAGCCCGCCCGGGCCGACCGCCCGAACCGGCGCCGCCGTGCCCGCGCGCACGACGAGGCCCGCTCCGGGCGGGGCGGCGTTCTCGTCGGTGACCTGCTCGATGTGGCGGGCGCCCGCCTCGCGCAGCAGCGTCCGCAGTGCGTCCAGGGCGGCGCGGTCCGTGCCGGCGGGGGCGACGAGTGTGACGTCGTCGGTGACGTGGGCTCCGCCGTGCGACGCCTTCAGGGACTGGGGGCGCGGCCACACGGACGGCAGGTGTGTGTCGGCGGTGCGGTCGGCTGTCGTGCCCGGGGCGGGGGGTGCGGAGGGTGCCGCCAGGGCTCCGGGGGCGGTGCCCAGGGTTCCCGCGATGACGGCGGCCGCGAGGGCGGCTGCCCTCTTCCTGCGCCGGAGTTGCACGGCGTACTCCTCAGGGTGTCCACAGTGTGGTCCGAGCCCACCATTGTGGGGGGTGGGGTGTCAACGTTGCGGCTTTCCGGCGGGTGCGGGGTAGGGGCCTGAGCCCCGCGCGCCTGAGCCGTCCTTCACCTGCGGGTGGGTGGGGCCTGGCCGCGCAGTTCCCCGCGCCCCTGGGCAGTCGTTCACCTGCGGCCCGGTGGGGGCTGGTCGCGCAGTTCCCCGCGCCCCTGAAGCATGCACTTCGTGCAGCTTCCCCGCCGGGAAGCGGGGCTTCGCCCCAGCTTCCCAGTGGGGGCGGGCGACGAAGTCGCCCCTCCCGCTGCCCCAGGGGGGAGGTGGCGACGCAGTCGCCCCTCCAGGGGCGCGGGGAACTGCGCGACCGGCCCCCCACCGGGCGAAAGGTGATCACGCACAGGTGCGCACCTCAGCTCCAAGCGGCCTCCGCCGGATAGCTCCCTCAGGGGCGCGGGGAACTGCGCGACCAGCCCGCCACCGGGTGGAAGGTGACCACGCACAGGTGTGCGCCCCAGCTCCAAGCGACCTCCGCAGGTGGACTCCTCAGGGGCGCGGGGAACTGCGCGACCTCGGATGCAAGCGGCCTCCGCTGGGTGGGCTCGCCCCAGGGAGGATGGACCGCTGTTTGTTCAAGGGTTCGGCGGAGGACTTTTGGCCTGCGTCGACGTGTCGCCCCGTTCCTCCCGCCGGAGACAATGTGAGCAGGAACACGATGTCCGAACCGGGATGTCTGGCGCCGCCCGCACTGGGTAGGGGTCCTGACTCAGCAGGACCAAGGACCCACGAAGCACGACGGACCCACAACAACCGAAGGAGGCCCTCGTGGCCGCATCGGCTCACCTTCTGCTCTCGGCCCTCTCCAAACAGGCGGACGCCCTCGACATGGAGGCCCGCTTCGACGCCGCCGCGCTCGACGCCGACACCACCACCTGCTCCTCCGAACCGCCGCTCACCAGCGAACCGCCCTACGCGGAGTACGCCCCCCTCACCTCCGAGCCCCCGATGTACGGCGAGGCTCCCCTGACTTCCGAGCCCACCCCGGCCGGCCTGGCCGCGGGCTGATCCGGCGCCCCCGGTGAACCTGGCCCGGACCGCCGCCCGGCACGGCGTGGCCACTTCCTACTCGCCGGCCCCCGGCCGCACCGTCCACGTGGACGAGGCGGCGGTCAGGGCCGCGCTGCGCGCCCTCGACGTGGACGCGGACCTCACCGACGACACCGACACCCCCCGCCCCCCGCTGCCCCCGACCGTCGTGTGGTGGCTGGACGGCACCCGGCCCGCCTGGCTCGACGCGCTGCCCCCGGGCACGGCCTGCGCCCTGCGCCTGGAGG
Organism: Streptomyces sp. NPDC107550; assembly: GCF_055639095.1. Classification (NCBI taxonomy): domain Bacteria; kingdom Bacillati; phylum Actinomycetota; class Actinomycetes; order Kitasatosporales; family Streptomycetaceae; genus Streptomyces; species Streptomyces sp. NPDC107550. Next base: position 73,917 of record NZ_JBVKBC010000027.1, on the reverse strand, counting down.
GCACCGACGAGGAGACCCCCGTAGGGACCGCGCCCGGCGCCGACCCCCTGCGCGAGCCGCCCCCCGGCGTCCACACCCTCGTCGCCACCACGCCGGACGGCACCCGCGCCGAGGCCCATCTCATCGCCGCCCCGCCCAGCGCCCCCGTCCCGCCCACCCGCGCCCACGGCCTACTCGTCCAGCTCTACTCCCTGCTGTCCACCCGTTCCTGGGGCATGGGCGACCTCGGGGACCTGGCCGACCTGGCGAGCTGGGCGGGCCGCACCCACGGCACCGGGTTCCTCCAGGTCAACCCGTTGCACGCGGCTGTCCCCGCCGCGCCGGGCGGTGCCATGGACCCCTCCCCGTACCGCCCCTCCTCGCGCCGCTACGCCGACCCCGCGCACCTGCGTGTCGAGGACGTGCCCGAGTACGCGCGCGTCCCGTCCCGCGCGGACGAGGCGGCCCGGTTGCGTGAGGCCGTGCTCGACAAGGGCGGCCTCATCGACCGTGACGCCGTGTGGGCGCTGAAGCGGCAGGCGCTCGAAGAGGCGTACGCGGTCCCGCTCACCCCCGGCCGGCGCGCCGCCTACCGTGACTTCGTCGCCCGTGAGGGCGCGGCCCTCCAGGACCATGCCGCGTACGGCGCGCTCGCCGAGCGGTTCGGGCCGGACCCGCGCACCTGGCCCTCCGGGCTCGACGACCCGCGCTCACCCGCCACCGACCGCGCCCGCCGCGAACTCGCCGCCCGCCTCGACTTCCACTGCCGTCTCGCCTGGCTCGCCGACGAGCAGCTCGCCGCCGCCCAGCGCGCCGCCGAGGACGCGGGCATGCCGATCGGACTCGTGCACGACCTCGCGGTCGGCGTCCATCCCGGCGGCGCCGACGCGTGGGCGCAGCGCGACGTGTTCGCCCAGGGGATGAGCGTGGGCGCCCCGCCGGACGCGTTCAACGCGCGCGGCCAGGACTGGGGCCTGCCGCCCTGGCGCCCCGACCGGCTGGCCCAGAGCGGCTACCGGCCGTTCCGCGAGCTGCTGCGCACCCTGATGCGGCACGCGGGCGCCGTCCGCATCGACCACGTCATGGGCCTGTTCCGGCTCTGGTGGATCCCCGAGGGCCGCCCGCCCACCGAGGGCACGTACGTGCACTACGACGCCGAGGCGATGCTCGCGGTGCTCGTCCTGGAGGCGACACGCTCGGGCACGTACGTCATCGGCGAGGACCTGGGCACGGTCGAGCCGGGCGTGCGCGAGCGGCTGCGGGCGGCCGGGGTGCTCGGCACGTCCGTCCTGTGGTTCGAGCGGGACTGGGCGGGCGACGGGCGGCCGGTCCCCGCCGAGCAGTGGCGTACGGACTGTCTCGCCACCGCCACCACCCACGACCTGCCGTCCACGGCGGCCCGGCTGAGTGGCGACGACGTACGCCTGCGCGAGCGGCTCGGGCTCGCCGGGGCCGGGCCCGAGGAGGCGCGGGCGGAGATCGAGGAGTGGCTCGCGCTGTTCGCCCGGCTCGGGCTGCTGCCGGACGGGCACACGCACACCGCGTTCGCCGAGGAGGACGCGGTCGCCGCCGTCCACCGCTATCTGCTGCGCACGCCCGCCCGCATGGTCGGCGTGTGGCTGCCGGACCTCGTCGGGGACCGCCGCCCGCAGAACGTGCCGGGCACCTGGGACGAGTACCCCAACTGGCGGCTGCCCGTCGCCGGACCGGACGGACGGCCCGTCACCCTGGAGGAACTGGCGGCATCGCCGCGCGCGCAGGCGCTGCTCGGCCTCTTCCAGGACCTCGGCGGGGGCGGCGCGGTGCCCCTTACAGGCCCCCCGGGCGCGCGGCCCGTTTAGGCGTTCGCTACGTTTGCATCGTGGACAAGAAGAACGCCCTGCGCGCCGGCGCCCTGGCCTCCGGTACGACGCTGATGATGCTGCTCATGTCGTCCCCCGCGCTCGCGCTCACGCGCGACGACGGTGACGACCCGGGTCAGGGCCTGAGCGTGATCGACACGCTCGGCCTCTACGTCGCCGCCCCCATCGTCCTGTTCCTGGTGATCGCCGGACTGGTCGTGCTCGGCGACAAGTCCCGCAAGCAGCAGAAGCGCGGCTGACACCGGCCCGCTCGCGCACATCGCTTCACCGAGGGCACCCCTCGCTCCCGCACGGGACGCGAGGGGTGCCCTCGACGCGTGTACGAGCTTGCGAATCCCGGCGATCTTTCAGCTCCGCTGAACAGCGACAGCGGAAAGATTCGATGGACCTGACAGGTGCGGGCCTGGGACGGTGACGGCATCACCCGTACCCGTGAAAGGCCCCCGATGGCTCTCCTCGCCCGCACCCGCACCGACGCCGCCGCCCCCGGCCGGGGGCCCGGCGGACCCGGTGGCCCGGGGGCGGGCGGGGGCCTGCGGCAGGGCGCCGGCGCTGGGCTCGGGCTCGCGCTGCTCGCCACCGTCGTCTGGTCCGGCAGCTTCGTCACCTCGCGCGGCCTGCACGAGAGCGTGCCGCCGGTCCAGCACGCGTTCTGGCGGTGGATCGTGGCGCTCGTGGCGGTCGCCCCGCTCGGCGTGCGGGCCGTGTGGCGCGAACGGGCGGTGCTCCGCCGCCACCTGCGCTACGTCACCCTGGCCGCGCTCCTCGGCGTCACCGTCTACAACACCCTCGTCAACCAGGCCGGCATGACCACCAGCGCCGGCAACATGGGCATGATCATGGCCGCGTCGCCCGTCGTCATGGCCCTGTACGAACGCCTCGGCGGGCAGCGGCTCGGCCCGCGCCGCGTCACCGGCACGCTCCTGGCCTGCGCCGGAGTCGTCCTCCTCGTCAGCAAGGGGTCGCTGACCCCCGACTTCGCCCCCGGTGACCTGTGGGTCGTCGCCGCCGCCCTGTGCTTCGGCTCGTACAGCGCGCTGCTGCGGCGTCGCCCGCCGGAGATCGGCGGTGTCGCCTTCCTCTTCGCCACGTTCGCGCTCGGCGCCCTGATGCTGCTGCCCGTCTACCTCGTCAGCCTCGCCGTCCAGGGCGGCTTCGAGGTCCGCGCGGGCACGGTCGGGCCCATCCTCTACGTCGGCGTCGTCTCCTCCGCCGTCGCCTTCTTCGCGTGGAACAAGGCGATCTCCCTCATCGGCGCGGCCCGCGCCGGGGTCGTGTACTACCTCCAGCCGGTGTGCGTCGCGCTGTTGTCGTACGCGGTGCTCGGCGAGGGTATGGGCGTGGGCCAGGTGGCGTGCATGGCGGTGATCCTCGCCGGGGTCGTCCTCGCGTCGCTCGGGGCGCGGCCCGCTGCGAAGAAAGAGGCTTAACCCTCCCCACCCAGGGCGAGTTCCATCAGGGGCAGGGTGCGGCCCGGCAGCGAGCCCGAGGGCACCGAGCCGACGTGCCGGCCGCCCATCGCCTCGTAGAACGGCACCGCGTTGGGGTCGGCCGCCCAGCGGAACGCCGTGAACCCGGCCGCCTCCGCGTCCGCCCGCACCCGCCGGAACAGGGCCGAGCCCACACCCCGGCCCATCGCCTCCGGCGCCACGAACATCAGCCCCAACTCGCCCACCGGCGGCTCCCCTTCGAGCGTGGCGAGGCCCAGCACCGCGCCCGAACCGCCCTCGGCGACGAGCGTGCGGCGCCGCTCCACCTCCCCGGGCGCCAGCGTCAGTTCGGCCACACACGCCCTCATGAACGCCTCGTCGTACCCCCAGTGCGCCTTCGAGCGCAGCGCCAGCTCGCTCAGCGACGCCGCCTCATCGGGGCGCGCCGGGCGGATCGTCGTCGTCTCTCGCATGCGGTCAGCGTAGGCCGCGTTACGTTGTGCCGTATGAGCGAGCGCGTGCCGGGGCCCGACCGGTGGGACATCAAGAAGCTGGTCATCCTGCGGACGCTGAGCGAGCGCGGCACGGTCACCGCGACCGCGCAGGCCCTTCTCATGACGCCGTCCGCCGTCTCCCAGCAGCTCACCAACCTCGCCAGACAGCTCGGCGTGCCGCTCCTGGAGGCGCACGGCCGCCGCGTCCGGCTCACCGAGGCCGCCCGCCTCGTCCTGCGCCACGCCGAGGCCGTCTTCACCCAACTGGAGCGCGCCGACGCCGAGTTGACGCGGTACGTGCACGGGGACGCGGGCGTCGTGCGGGTCGCCGCGTTCTCCACCGCCGTCCCCGCCCTCGTCGTGCCCGCCGTACGGGCGCTGCGCGCGCAGCGGCCCGGCATCACCGTGCGGGTCCGCGAGGCCGAGGCGGCGCAGTCCTACGAACTCCTCGCCGCCGGTGACGTGGACCTCGCCCTGTCCCTCGCCGCGCACGCGCCGACCGCCCGCGACCCGCGCTTCAGCCGCGTGCCGCTGCTCGCGGACCCGCTGGACGTCGCCCTGCCCGTGGGCCACCCGCTCGCCGCCGAACCCGGGCTGCGGCTCGCGGACCTCGCGGGCGAGCCCTGGATCTTCGGCGGATCAGGACCGTGGTCCGAGATCACCCTCGCCGCGTGCGAGGCCGCCGGGTTCGTGCCCGAGCAGGCGCACAGCGCGGCTGGCTGGACGGCGATCCTCGCCATGGTCGAGGCCGGGATGGGCGTCGCCCTCGTGCCCCGGATGGCGGCGGCGCGCCGGGACGGCGTCGTCATGTGCGCGCTGGGCGCCGACCGTCCCGTACGGCATGTCGTGGCGGCGGTGCGCAAGGGGGCGGAGGAGGGGACCGCGGTGAGCCGGGTGCTCGCGGCGCTGACGGCGCAGGGCGGCTGACCGCCGGGCCCGCTGATTGTTCAGGTCTGCTGATTGTTCAGGTCTGCTGAAAAGGAGCCTCGGAAACTTTCGATGGACCTGAGAGGTTCGTACGTCCGACAGTGGACGCATGACGACGACTCCGGACGCCACGACCCCCGCCGACGACCCGCACGCCAACGACGCCGCGCCCTACGGCGGCGGCGACCCCTACGCCGACTACCGCGTCTTCGGTGACGCCGACGCCTTCACCGACCTCGTCGACCTCGCCGACCGGCGGCTCGGCGCGGGCGTCATCGCCGCCAACGACGAGTTCTTCGCCATGCGCGAGAACCTGCTCGTCCGCGAGCGCGCCGTCTTCGACCCCGAGCACTTCGGGCACAAGGGCAAGGTCATGGACGGCTGGGAGACCCGGCGCCGGCGCGGCACCGCCGACTCCCCGTTCCCCGCGCCCGAGGACCACGACTGGGCCATCGTGCGGCTCGGCGCGCCCGGCGTGATCCGCGGCATCATCGTCGACACCGCCCACTTCCGCGGCAACTACCCGCAGCGCGTCAGCATCCAGGCCACGTCCGTCGCCGGGTCGCCCGGGCCCGAGGAACTCCTCGCCGACGACGTGAAGTGGGAGGAGATCGTCCCGCGCAGCCAGGTGCGCGGGCACGCCGCCAACGCCTTCACCGTCACCTCCGAGCGCCGCTGGACCCACCTCCGCGTCTGCCAGCACCCCGACGGCGGCATCGCCCGGCTCCGCGTGCACGGCGAGGTCGTCCCCGACCCCGAGTGGCTGGACCTCCTCGGCACGTTCGACCTCATCTCGGTCCTCAACGGAGGTGCGTACGAGGACGCATCGGACAAGTTCTACTCGTCGCCGACCCAGATCATCCTGCCGGGCACGTCCCGCAAGATGGACGACGGGTGGGAGAACCGGCGGCGGCGCGTGCACGGCACGAACGACTGGGTGCGGTTCCGGCTCGTCGCGCAGGGCGCGGTCCGCGCCGTCGAGATCGACACGGCGTACCTCAAGGGGAACTCGGCCGGGTGGGTCGCCCTCAGCGGGCGCAACGGGGAGACGGGGGAGTGGTTCGAGATCATCCCCCGGACCAGGCTCCAGCCCGACACGCCGCACCGGTTCGCGCTGGCCGCGCAGGCTGTGGTGACGCATGTGCGGCTCGATGCGTTTCCTGACGGGGGTGTGGCGCGGATGAGGCTGCACGGGGTTCTCACCGAAGAGGGCCGGGCCGCCCTCACCGCCCGCCACGAATCGACTTCCGCCTGACCTTTTCTTCGTCCGCGGGTGGGTGGGGCGTCTCGCGCAGTTCCCCGCGCCCCTGGGTCGTACTTTGTCCGCGGGCGGGTGGGGCGTCTCGCGCAGTTCCCCGCGCCCCTGGAGGGGCGACTGCGTCGCCACCTCCTCCCCTGGGGAGCCGGGGCGAAGCCCCGCTCCCTCAGGGGCGCGGGGAACTGCGCAACGTTCAGGGCAGCGGGCCTCGACCGGAGAACTCCTCAGGGGCGCGGGGAACTGCGCGATCAGCCACGACGAATGTCGAGGTCACCCACCGGCGGAGCCCCCCGTAGGGGATTACTGGTCCGCCGCGCGGGCGGTGAGCGCTCGTTGGATGCCGGCCCGGGACTCCGTGACGAGCCGCCGAAGCGCACTCCCCGCCCCGGCAGAGCCCAACCACGCATCGGTCCGCTCCAGCGTCCCCTCGGACACATGCAGCGAGGGATAGAGCCCCACGGCGATCTGCTGAGCGATCTCGTGGGACCGCGCCTCCCACACCTCGCTCAGCACAGCGAAGTACTTCTCGATGTACGGCTCCAGCAGCTCCCGCTGATCCGTCTGGACGAACCCCGCGATCACCGCCTCCTGCACCGCGTTCGGCAGCGCGTCGGACTCGACGACGGACGCCCACGCCTCCGCCTTCGCCTCCGGAGTCGGCCGCGCGGCCCGGGCCGTCGCCGCGTGCCGCTCACCCGCGGCGGTCCGGTCCCGCTCGTACTCCGCGGCGATCTCCGCCTCGTCGTACCGCCCGGTCGCGGCGAGCCGCTCGACGAACGCCCACCGCAGTTCCGTGTCGACGGCCAGCCCCTCGACGGACTCCCGCCCCTCCAGGAGCGCGACGAGCAGATCGAGCTGCTGCGGCGTACGGGCCGTCGCCGCGAACGCCCGCGCCCACGCGAGCTGGTGGTCACTGCCGGGCTCGGCGGTCCGCAGATGCGTGAGCGTCGCCTCGGTCCAGCGCGCGAGCAGCGCGTCCCGGTGCGTGGGGGCCGCGTACAGGTCGATGGCCAGCTTGACCTGCCGGTGCAGCGATTGCACGACGCCGATGTCGGACTCCTTGCCGACGCCGGACAGCACGAGGTCCAGGTAGGCGCTCGTGGACAGTTCGCCGTCGCGCGTCATGTCCCACGCCGACGCCCAGCACAGCGCCCGCGGCAGCGACGACTCGAAGTCGCCGAGGTGGCGCGTGACGAACGCCAGCGACTCCTCGTCGAGCCGCACCTTCGCGTACGACAGGTCGTCGTCGTTGAGCAGGACCACCGCGGGCCGGTGCTTGCCGACGAGCTGCGGCACGGCGGTCGCCTCGGTGGCGGTGACGTCGAGTTCGACGCGCTCGCCGCGCAGCAGCTTGCCGCTGTCCTCGTCGAGGTCGTACAGGCCGACCGCGATGCGGTGCGGGCGCAGCGTGGACGTGCCCTTCGCGCCCTCGGGCAGCGCCGGCGCCTCCTGCCGGATCGTGAACGAGGTGATGACCCCGTGCTCGTCGGTCTCGATCTCGGGCCGCAGCACGTTGATGCCGGCGGTCTCCAGCCACGCCTTCGACCAGGACTTCAAATCCCGGCCGCTGGTCTCCTCGAGCGCGCCGAGCAGGTCGGACAGGCGCGTGTTGCCGAACGCGTGCCGCTTGAAGTACGCCTGCACGCCCTGGAAGAACTCGTCCATGCCGACGTACGCGACGAGCTGCTTGAGCACCGAGGCGCCCTTGGCGTACGTGATGCCGTCGAAGTTGACGAGGACGTCGTCCAGGTCGCTGATGTCCGCCATGATCGGGTGCGTCGACGGCAGTTGGTCCTGCCGGTAGGCCCACGTCTTCATGGAGTTGGCGAACGTCGTCCACGAGTGCGGCCACTTGGAGCCCGGCGCGTACGCCTGGCAGGCGGCCTCGGCGAACGTGGCGAACGACTCGTTCAGCCACAGGTCGTTCCACCACTCCATGGTGACGAGGTCGCCGAACCACATGTGCGCCAGCTCGTGCAGGATCGTCGCCGCGCGCACCTCGTACGCCGCGTCCGTCACCTTCGAGCGGAACACGTACTGGTCGCGGATGGTGACCGCGCCCGCGTTCTCCATCGCGCCCGCGTTGAACTCCGGCACGAACAACTGGTCGTACTTGGCGAAGGGGTAGGGGTAGGCGAACTTCTCCTGGAACCAGTCGAAGCCCTGCCGCGTCACGTCGAAGATCGCGTCCGCGTCGAGGAACTCGGCGAGCGAGGGCCGGCAGTAGAGGCCGAGCGGCACCGACTGACCCGTCTGCGGGTTCTCGTAACTGGAGTGCACCGCGTGGTACGGGCCGACGATCAGGGCCGTGACGTACGTGGAGATGCGCGGCGTCGGCTCGAAGGACCAGACGTCGTCCTTGGGCTCCGGCGTCGGCGAGTTGGAGATGACGCTCCAGCCGCTCGGCGCCTTCACGGTGAACCGGAACGTCGCCTTGAGGTCGGGCTGCTCGAACGACGCGAACACGCGGCGGGCGTCCGGCACCTCGAACTGCGTGTACAGATACGCCTGTTGGTCCACCGGGTCCACGAAGCGGTGCAGGCCCTCGCCCGTGTTCGTGTACGCGCAGTCCGCGACGACCCGCAGTTCGTTCGCCCCCGCTTCGAGGCCCGCCAGCTCGATCCGCGAGTCCTGGAAGACGGCGGCGGCGTCCAGCTCACGCCCGTTCAGCACGACCTCGTGGACCGCGTCCGCGATGAGGTCGATGAACGTCGCGGCCCCGGCCTCCGCGCTCTGGAAACGCACGGTCGTCGCCGAGCGGAACGTGCCGCCATCCTGCGCGCCGGACAGGTCGAGATCGATCTCGTACGCGTCGACGGTCAGCAGCTTCGCCCGCTGCTGCGCCTCTTCGCGGGTCAGATTGGTGCCAGGCACGCGGTGTCTCCTAGTAACGGTCTACGTTTGTGACGTTTCCGGTCATCCTTCCACGCGGGCGACACGAAGGCGATGTCCATTTTCCGCCGGTCGAACCGGGGGCGGAGGGCCACTGTGGGGGCATGACCAAGTACGACGTACGGCCCATCGACGCGGCCGCCCTCAAGGAACTCCGTACCGTGGACGACGCGGGCCGCCCCTGTGTCGCGCGTACGGCCACCGCCGACGACGCCGGTTCACCGCTGCGGTGCTGCCTCACGCCCATCCGGGAGGGGGAGGCCATCGCCCTCGTCTCCTACGCGCCGCTTCGGCGCTGGGCCGCCGCGGAGGGGGTCGATCCCGGGGCGTACGACGAGCAGGGGCCGGTGTTCATCCACGCCGGTGCCGGGGACTGCCCGGGGTACGTCCCCGATCCGTCCCGTTACCCCTTCGACCGGGTCGGGGCGCTTCGGGTGCTGCGGCGGTATGACGCGGGTGGGCGGATCGTGGGCGGGCGGCTGCTGGAGATTCCGGCCGAGGCGACCGCGGGGTTCGACGCGGCGTTCGAAGAGGCGTTCGCCGATCCGGCGGTCGTGCAGGTTCATGTGCGGGCGGTGGAGTACGGGTGCGTGCACTACGTGGTCAACAGGGGATGAGGTGAACGCCCCTCGGCTGCGCCGGGCCTGCCAGTAGTTCTCTCGTCCTCGACTCTCGTCGTGGCTGATCGCGCAGTTCCCCGCGCCCCTGGAGGGGCGACTGCGTCGCACCCTCCCCCCTGGGGAGCTGGGGCGGAGCCCCGCTTCCCTCCAGGGGAAGCTGCACGAAGTGCATGCTTCAGGGGCGCGGGGAACTGCGCGAGAAGCCCCACCGGGCCGCAGACGATCGACGACCCAGGGGCGCGGGGAACTGCGCGATCGGTACCGCAAGGGGCCCGCGCCTCAAAGGTGACCCCAGGGACGGATTACTTCGACGTCAGCTCTTCGGCTACCAGTTCCGCGATCTGGACGGCGTTCAGCGCAGCGCCCTTGCGGAGATTGTCGTTGGAGATGAACAGCGAAAGCCCGTTGTCCACGGTCTCGTCCACCCGGATCCGCCCCACGAAGGACGCGTCCTTCCCCGCCGCCTGCAACGGCGTGGGAATCTCCGAAAGCTCCACCCCCGCGGCAGCGCCGAGCAGCTCCGTGGCCCGCTCCACACTGATCGGCCGCGCGAACCGCGCGTTGACCTGGAGGGAGTGCCCGGAGAACACCGGCACCCGCACACACGTACCGGAGACCTTGAGGCCGGGGATCTCCAGGATCTTGCGGGACTCGTTGCGGAGCTTCTGCTCCTCGTCCGTCTCGTGCAGACCGTCGTCCACGATGGCCCCGGCGAGCGGCAGCACGTTGAACGCGATGGGCCGCTTGTAGACGCCCGGCTCGGGGAAGTCGACGGCACCCCCGTCATGCGTCAGCTTGTCCGCCTCGGCGACGACCTTCTGCGCCTGCCCGTGCAGCTCGGCGACACCGGCGAGCCCGGAACCGGACACGGCCTGGTAGGTCGAGACGACCAGCGCTTCGAGCCCGGCCTCGTCGTGCAGCGGACGCAGCACCGGCATGGCGGCCATGGTCGTGCAGTTCGGGTTGGCGATGATGCCCTTGGGGCGGTCCGCGATCGCGTGCGGGTTGACCTCGGAGACGACGAGGGGGACCTCGGGGTCCTTGCGCCAGGCCGAGGAGTTGTCGATGACGACCGCGCCCTGCGAGGCGACCTTCTCCGCGAGGGCCTTGGACGTGGCGCCGCCGGCGGAGAACAGCACGATGTCCAGGCCCGTGTAGTCGGCCGTGGAGGCGTCCTCGACCGTCACGCCGTCCACGACCGTGCCCGCGCTGCGCGCCGAGGCGAACAGGCGCAGCTCCTCGACGGGGAACTTCCGCTCCACGAGGATCTTGCGCATGACCGTGCCGACCTGACCGGTGGCTCCGACGATTCCGACCTTCACAGGAACTTCCTCCGTACATGCGTGCGGCCAACCGGCCGGGCGGGTGCGTCCATCATGCGTCTGTCCAGGCCCGCCTTGTCCAATCCATTGTCCGAGGTACGGGACGGGGTGGCGCGCGCCACAGGAGGCGGTGAACGTTTCCGGCGTCCCCGGCGTCGTAGGGGCGAGTCGGGAACGGGGGAGGGGAGGGGCGGGTGCTGCGTCGCGGGAGGTCGCGGGTCCGGCCGGCGGACGATCCGCTGGAGAGCCGGGTCGAGGACCGGGTGCGGGCCGTGCTGTCGCTGGGCGGGGTCCCGTACGAGGACCTGCCCGACGGCGTCCAGCAGGTGCGGCTGCGGCTGCTGGAGCGGGCGGCGAAGGGGCAGGAGGCGCCGAGGGACGTGGCGGCGTGGGCGGCGGTCGTCGCGTCGAACCTGGCGATGGACTGGCACCGGGCCCGGCGCCGTCAGGAGCGTCTGGGGGAGCGGCTGGCCGCCCTGCGCCAGGAGGACGGCGGCGACGCGGCGGAGACCCGGGTGCTGTCGCTGGCGGTCGCCGAGGGCCTGGACGCCCTCCCCGACCAGCAGCGGCAGGTCGTCGTGCTGCGGTTCTACGCCGATCTGCCCGTCCGGGACATCGCCGCCGAGCTGGGCGTGCCGGAGGGCACGGTCAAGAGCCGGCTGCACACGGCCGTCCGCCTGCTGCGGGCCAGGCTGCGCGAACAGGAGGTGGTGTGACGTGGACGGCGAGACGCACGAGGACCGCCTCCTGATGCGGGCGCTGGCAGGTGAGCCGCTGCCCGCCGACGATCCGGCGGCGGCCGCGGTGGAGGCCGATCTCGCGGCGCTGCGCACCCAGGTGCGCGGTCTCGGCGACGCGCTGGCCGCCCGCCCGGCCCCGCGCCCGGCGCCCGCGCCCGCGCGGTCCCGCGCCCGCGCCCGCCGCCGGGTGGTGTTCGCGGCGCTGGCCACGGCCTGCGCGGCGCTGCTCCTGGGCGGCATGGCCTGGCTGATCGCGCTGGCCCCCGGCGGTCCGGGCGCGGGCTCGGCGGGCGACGACAAGGCGGCCGGGAAGGCGGCCGGTCCCGCGGCGGCCGGTGACGGGCGGAAGGCACGTCCCCTGGCCTGTCCGCGCTGGGCCGTGGAGGGGACGGTGGAGCGGGTGTCGCCGGGTGCGGGCGGTGACGTACGCGTGGTGCTGCGGGTGGCGCGGTACCACCGGCCCGAGGGGCTGACGGCGCGGGAGCGGCCGAGGCTGGCCGTGACGCTCGGGAGCGATGCGCGCGCCGGGCTGGCCCCGGGCACGTACGCGCTGGTGGAGGCGGCCGGGGACGGCGGCGGGCGCTGGTGGACGGGGGACGCGGAGATCGCCGGGGCCCGCGCGGCGCTGCGCCCGGCGCGGGGCGACTGCCCGAGCCCCTGAGAGCCCCGGGAACGGGAGCACGGGAGAGGGGCGGACGCCCGCGGCGCCCGCCCCTCTGTCATCCCGTGTGCTGTCCGCGTACTACGCGCACTACACGTCCTACGGGGTGACCTTCTCGATCTTCACGCTGCCGGTCCCGGCGACGACGCCCCGCTCGTTGAGGAGCTGGACCTGGCCGAAGAACTCGCGCCCGGCGGGCGCGGGCGCGGCGGCCACGACGTCGGCGGAGACGTCCGCCGAGGCGCCGTTGGCCAGCGTCACGGACTTCGTGTCGTCGACCTTGACCGTGCCGAGCGCCGACGAGAAGAACACGTCGACGTAGTCGTACGCGGTCGAACCCGAGGGCACCGAGTACCCGGCGACCTTCACCGTGTACGTGCCGGCGGCCGGCTTGGCGATGCTGACGGACTCCTCGGAGTCGCCGTCGGCGGACTGGGCGACGACCTTGCCGCTCTTGTCGTAGACGGTCAGGTCGAGGTCGGCGGCCTGGTCGGAGACGTTGCCGATGCGCACGTCGAGCCGGTCGGCGCCCTCGGGCACCTCCACGGTGGACGTCTGCGTGGCGCCGGCGGCGATGGTGGGCCGGTCCGACTTGGACGAGCCGAGCGGGCCGCCCTTGAGCTTGCCGCCGTCGATCGGCGCGAAGCCGTTCGTCACCTTCCACGAGACGGCGGCCGGCGTGCCGACCTTGGCCTCGGGGACGGTCTGCGTGGCCGGGTCGAACGAGGCGCCGAGCACGGAGGCGTCCAGCGTGTACGGGTTGTCGAGCAGCGGCGACGTACGGCGCGACTCGACCTCGATCTCCCAGACGCCGGGCTGCGGGTCCGCGTACGAACGCAGGTCCGGGCGGCAGGTGTTGGCCGGGTTGTAGTTCGGGTAGCAGCTCGGCGTCGAGGTCTCGTCGACGGGCACGCCGTACGGGTGGATGGAGATGAACCGGGTCTGGCTCAGGCCCTTCAGCCCGCTCATCCGCACCTGGAGCGCCTTGGCGCCCTCGGGCACGGTGACGAAGTACGACGTCGTGCTGTTGCGCTGCACCGAGCCGGTCGCGTGGAGCGTGTACGAGGGCTTGGCCAGCGGCGTCGAGACGACGACCGTGGCGAGGATCTGCTGGTCGACGCCCTCGGTGCGCGGGTCGTCGACGCGCAGGATCGCGCTGGCGAGCCCGGCGGCCTTCGGCTTCGCGGTGACCTTGACGGTGACCGGCTTGTTCAGCGGGAGGGCGACGGCGGACGGGCCGGCGAGGGAGAAGGTGTCACCGGCGTTGTTCTTGATCGACAGCCGGTGCACGAGCGACTTCGCCGAGCCGGACGTACGGGTGATGGTGACGTCGTACGTCTTCTTCTGGCCGGCCTTGAGGCCGCCCTCGCGGTCGTAGATGCCGGTGCCGAAGCCCGGCGTCTTGAGCGCGTAGTCGATCGCCGTGTCGACGGGCGCCTTCACGGTGTACGTGTGGGCGTCGGCGCCGGACTCGATGGAGTCCCAGGCGTTCTCGATGTCGATGAGGCCCGAGCCCTCGGCGTACGCCTGCTCGCCGCTGATGTGGCGGGCGGTCGAGGTGAGCGCGGTGCGCAGCTTCGCCGGCGTCAGGTCGACGTGGGCGCGCTTGGCGGCGGACAGCAGCAGCGCGGAGGCGCCGGCGGCCTGCGGGGAGGCCATCGAGGTGCCCTGGAGCATCGAGTAGCCGGCGGGCAGCGCGTAGCCGGCCTCGGCGACCGGGGAGCCGGGCAGCCAGGTCTGCGTGGTGTTGATGGCGGCGCCGGGCGCGGTGATGGACGGGGTGAAGCCGCCGTCCTCACGCGGGCCGCGCGACGAGAACGGCATCATCGCGTACCGCTTGGCGACCTCGGAGCCGTAGTTGGAGGCCCAGGTCTCCTTGGAGATGGAGGCGCCGACGGAGAGGACCTTGTCGGCGAGGCCGGGGTCGCCGATGGTGTTCGCGCCGGGGCCGGAGTTGCCCGCGGAGATCACGAGCTGGACGCCGTAGGTGTCGATGAGGCGCGTGTACAGCTCGGCGCGCGCGTTGTTGCCGTCGTTGAGTGCGGGCAGGCCGCCGATCGACATGTTGACGATGTCGACGCCGCGCTTGGTGACGAGGTCGATCATGCCCTCGGTGAGCGCGACGTTGGTGCAGCCGCCGCTCCAGGTGCAGGCCCGCGAGGAGACGATCTTGGCGCCGGGGGCGGCGCCGTTCATGTTCTTGTTGCCGAACAGGGAGTTGGCCGCGGTGATGCCCGCGACGTGCGTGCCGTGCTCGGACTCGATGACGCCGATGTTGACGAAGTCGGCCTTCTTGCCGACCCAGTCGCCGCCGTAGGGGTCCATGGGGACGTCCTTGCGGATCTCCACCACGAACGGCTGGCGCTCGACGACGTCGGTGGACGGGTCGTCCTTGCCGAAGTACCCGATCTGGTAGCCGTCCTTGTACGGCTTCATCGGGGTGTCGTCGGTGAAGTCGCCGTTGTCGTTGAGGTCGACGGTGACGGTGCCGGCGGCCGCGTCGTAGAGCAGGCCCCACTTGTCGGTGGTGTCGCCGTCGCGGTTCGCGTCGCCCTTGGCGTCGCCGCCGGCGGTCGCGGACTCGGCGAACGTGCTGAAGCCGTAGGAGCCGGGGGCCGCCTTCCAGGTCCGGCCGCCCGCGGTGAACGCCGGGCCGGAGACCTGGGTGACCATGGGCCGCCAGGTGCCGTCGCTGTCGAGGATCGGGTCGGTCGCCGTGACCCAGTCGACGATCTTGCGCTCGCCGGTCGTGGTCTTCTGCAGCGCCGGGTGGCCGAGGTCGACGCCGGAGTCGAGGATGCCGATGGTGACGCCGCGGCCGTCCGCCTTCGGGTGGTCCTTCACGAAGTCGACGGCGCCCGTCTCGAACGACGGGTTGTACGGGTTCTTCGCCGGGGTGTCCTTGCCGGGCCCGGTGTACGTGCCGCCCGTACCGCCCTTGTGGCCCTTCGCGCCCTTGGCCGTGTCGGCGCTGGGGCGCGGGTCGTCGAGCTGGATCTCCTGGCGCAGGTCGATGCCGTGCACCGAGTCGAGCTTGGCGGCGGCCTTGATGGCGGCGTCGGCGCGGGAGGTGGGCACGGTGGCGCGGACGTAGCCGAGCTTGTCGTAGGTGCGGCCGACGGAGCCGCCCTTGACCGCGTCGAGCCGGCCCGCGACCTCGGCGGTCCTGCCGGGCGCGGTGGCGACCATCATGGTCACGTTCTTCTGGCCCTTGGCCTCGGCCTGCGCGAGCAACTGGGCGTCGTGCGCGCCGAGTTTGTCGCCGGCCTTCTTGACGGCCGGGTCGGCGGCCGGCGCCGGTCCTGAGTCCGCGGCGAGGGCCAGGGGTATCGGACCGGCGGCGGTCAGAGCGGCCACCATGCCCGCGGCGGCCGCGAGTCGGGCCGCGCGTCTCGCACCGGATATCGGTGCGCGCTGGGGATCGGGGGTCATCAGCATCCCTGTACGTAAAGGTGACGGACGATCGAAGCGTTCCGGATTTCGGTGCCGGATGACCGCTCAGCTTTACGCAAGGGACCACGGTTTGGGGAGAGTTGCCCGGGGCGGGATGGAGCCATGGCGTACTTCCGCCATGCGTCACGCACCGCAAACAGGCCCTAACCGGGCGTATTCCTGAGCCTGTCCGCCGCCCGCCCCGCCCGCGTGCGCCCAGGTGACGCCGTTTGACGCGCGCGTGCGCGGCGATGCCTCTAGCGTCGGGGGATGATGCACAAAGAGCTGAGGGTGGCGGCGTACGCGGTGTGCGTACGGGACGGACAGGTGCTCCTCGCCCGCTGGGTCGCGGGCGACGGCAGCAAGCGCTGGACCCTGCCCGGCGGGGGCATGGACCACGGCGAGGACCCCTACGACACGGTCGTGCGCGAGGTCGAGGAGGAGACCGGCTACCGGTGCGCCCCGCGCGCCCTGCTCGGCGTCCACTCCGTGCTGCGCCGCTACCCGCGCAAGCTCGGCAGCGTCGCCGACTTCCACGGCGTACGCGTCGTCTACGAGGGCGAGATCACCGGCGGCACCCTGCGCCACGAGGTCGGCGGCTCCACCGACCTCGCCGCCTGGCACGACCTCGGCGCGGTCGACGCCCTGCCCCGCGTCGAACTCGTCGACGTGGGCCTCGCCCTGTGGCGCGACCGGCCGCCCGCCGGGCACCTCCTTCCCCGCGAGATGAACATGGAGTGACAGCCGTCTCGCCGCGCGCCCACGGGCGCGTGGCGGGACACCGCCGCCGGTGATCCACGTCCGGCGATGGGCGTCACGCGTTGCGGCGCCGTTCACGCACAGGCCACCCCCGCTGCCAACGATCCAGTACGGAAGGGCCGTCCCGGTCCTCCGGCACTGCCGACGCGTTCGCACTCGGGGAGACCGCGCCATGTCGCGCCTACGCTCTGTCACCAAAGCCGCCGCAGACCTCGACCGACGTACGTTCCTCGCCGCCACCGGCGCCCTCACCCTCAGCGCCGGCCTCGGCTACGCCCTGCGCCCCGGCGACTCCGCCGCCGCCGCGCCCGCCGCCTCCGGCGCCGCCGACGCCCGTACGGTGTCCCGGCCCGCGCCCGCCGCCCCGCTCGCCCCCTACACCCGGGGCACCACCCTCGCCTCCGTCGCCGGCGCCCCCGCCGGGTCCGGCTACCGGCGCCTGGGCGACGCGCCCGGCTGGTCGCGCGTCGTGCGCTCCGACCTCGCCGCCGCCCGCGCGGGCCGCGACCGGCGCCGTACCGCGCTCGCCGCGTTCGTCCAGTTCACCGACCTGCACCTGGTCGACGTACAGAACCCGCTGCGCTACGAGTACCTGCGCACCGAGACCGCCAGCGCCTGGCGCCCGCAGGAGGCCCTGTCGGTCGTCGGGGCGATCTCGCTCGTCGAGCGGGTCAACGCGCTGCGCGGCGCGCCCGTCACCGCCGCCCCGCTCGGCTTCGTCATGACGACCGGCGACAACACCGACAACAACGCCCGCTGCGAACTCGACTGGTTCCTCACCACGATGAGCGGCGGCCGCCTCACCCCCAACACCGGCGACGCCCGCCACTACGAGGGCGTCCAGGACAGCGGGCTGCCCCTGTACTGGCACCCCGACAGCGCCCTGCGCGACAACGACAAGGCCCGCCACGGCTTCCCGCGCCTGAACGGCTTCCTCGCCGCCGCCATCGCCCCGCTGCGCAGCCCCGGCCTGCGCCTGCCCTGGTACTCGACCGTCGGCAACCACGACGCCCTGCCCGGTGGCTGCTACGCCCCGCACGACCCGTTCTTCGCCGAGTTCGCCGTCGGCGGGCGCAAGCTCATGGAGCTGCCCGCCGCGCAGGCCAAGGCCGTCTGGGACAACGTCAAACGCGGCGGCGACCCCACGGGCCGCGCCTTCAAGGACCTGCTGCGCTCGCAGGCCCGCCACATGCGCACCGTCACCCCCGACCCGGCCCGCGCGCCCTTCACCCCGGCCCAGTACCTCGCCGCGCACCTCGACCCGAAGTACACCGGCGCGGGCCCGGTCGGACACGGCTACACCCGCGCCAACCTCGACGCCGGCACCCAGTACTACGCCTTCCGCGTCAGCGACGACGTCGTCGGGATCTCCCTGGACACCACCGACCCCGGCGGCCACTACGAGGGCTCGGTCGGCACCGCCCAGCTCGACTGGCTGACGGCCCGGCTGAAGAAGGCCGCCCGCGACAAGGACCACGTCGTCGTCTTCTCCCACCACACCAGCGCCACCATGAACAACCTGCGCCCCGACCCCGGCCGCCGGGGCGAGCGCCGGCACGGCGGCGCCGAACTCGCCGCGCTCCTCGGCCGCCACCGCCCGGTCCTCGCCTGGGTCAACGGGCACAGCCACAAGAACGCCGTCACCGCCCACGCGGGCGAGCGCGGCAGCGGCGGCTTCTGGGAGGTCTCCACCGCCTCCCACGTCGACTTCCCGCAGCTCGCCCGGGTCATCGAGATCGCCGACAACCACGACGGCACGCTCTCGCTGTTCACCACGCTCATCGAGTCCGCCGCCCCGCACCGCACCGACCTCGCCGCCCGCACCCCCACAGGACTCGCCGCCCTCTACCGCGAACTGGCCTTCAACGCCCCCGGCGCCCGCACCACCCTCAGCGGCACCCCCGCCGACCGCAACACCGAACTCGTCCTGCGAAAGGGCTGATCACCGCTCACCCCGCCCGCTGGATCCGCCCGCTCAATCTGCCCGCCCCGCGCGACCACTCCGCTGCGAGGCCACGGCCCGATCCCTACCTCGGCAGCACCACGACGTACGCGGCCGGGTCGCGGTCCCCGGCCGCCATCAGGGCCGTACGCACCACCGCCGCCTGCTGCTCGACGGACTCGCGCAGCTTCCTCGGCGTGATGTGCACGACCGTGATCCCGAGCCGCTCCAGCAGCTCGCGCTTGCGCACGTACTCGCCCCACAGCGCGTCCTCGTCCTGGCGCGGGACCCGCGTGTCCAGCTCCACCGCCACCGCCTGGTCCGGCCAGAACGCGTCCAGGCCGCCCAGATGCGGGCCGCCCGGCAGCCGCAGGTCCACGTTCCACAGCGGATCAGGCAGACCGTAGGCGCGCACCATCGTGTACAGCCGGTCCTCGGCGAGGGCGCGGCCCTCCGCGAGCAGCGAGTCCACCGCGTCCACCACGTACGGCCGCGACAGCAGCCGCGCCTGTGTCAACTCCCGTACGAGCACCGCCGGTTCGCAGTGCCCGCCGCGCACCGCCTCCGTCAGCAGCCGCCGGACCGCGCCCGCGTCCGTGAGCCGCGCGACCGTGTCCGCGACCGCGCGGGCCACCGGCGCGACCGGCAGCCCGTCCACCTCGACCGGCGCGGGCAGCGCCGAGGCGCGCACGAGGCGGGCGAAGCCCGTCGAG
Organism: Streptomyces sp. NPDC107550; assembly: GCF_055639095.1. Lineage (NCBI taxonomy): Bacteria > Bacillati > Actinomycetota > Actinomycetes > Kitasatosporales > Streptomycetaceae > Streptomyces > Streptomyces sp. NPDC107550. The sequence goes on along the minus strand of NZ_JBVKBC010000027.1, from coordinate 54,886 downwards.
CGCAGGCGCCGGGTGCGGGCCACGAGGACGTCCACCTCCGCGCCGGACGCGGGACCGGACGGGCCCGCGAAGCCGTGCAGCGCCAGCGCGGCGGGCCCCGTCAGCATCGCCTCGGCCCAGGGCGCCCCGCCGCGCGCCGCCCGCGCCGGGACCTGCGGCCGGTCCGTCCCGGGCCGCTCCGTCCCGGGCCGCTCCGTCCCGGGCTGGGCCGGTACCGCACGCGCCGGTGCGGGCCGCCGGCCCGGGCGTCCCGCGTACAGCAGCGCCGCGTGCAGCCGCTCCTCGGCGGTGGGCGGGCCGGGGTGCAACAGGTAGACGCCGGGCAGCAGTTGACGCCAGGACCCGCCGGGGCGGCACTGCTCCTGGACGGCGGCGGCGCCGACCCCGTGCGCCTTCAACTGGGCGGCGCTCAGCACGCGGGGCAGGGTGTCGACGAGGTGACGCAGGGGGCGGGGGGAGAGCGGGGCGGGGATCTCGTGGTTCATGTCCCGGCCATTCCCGCCCGGAACACCCCCGCTAACCGCTGTTACAGTCCCGTCGACGAACCCGGACAAGCCCGCCCTAAAGTCCTCCCCACCGCATGCCGAAAAGCGCAGGCGGCCCGGGGGTTACGGCCCGGCATGCCCGGATCGGGTAACAGCCCGCACCACGTACGCCGGGGCCGGTTCGTCCCACCACGGCCGGGGCCCGCCCTCCCGCACGACGGCGGGGGAGCGGGCCCCAGGGGCAAGGCAGTCACAGGGACCTAGCCGGCCGCCGCCTCGTCGCACGCCTGGCCGCGCAGTCCGCGCGCCAGGTCGTCCCGCGCTTCGAGCACGAGCCGTCGCAGCGCCGGGGCCGCGTCCTTGTGCCCGTCGAGCCACGCGTCCGTCGCGTCCAGCGTCTCCTGGGAGTCCTGGAGCCCGGGGAACAGCCCGCGCACCACGTCCATGCCGATCTGGATGGACCGCTCCTGCCACACCCGCTCGATCGCGGCGAAGTACTTGTCCGCGTACGGAGCCGTCAGCGCGCGCTGCGAGGGCTGCTGGAAGCCGGAGATGGTCGCCTCCACCAGCGCGTTGCTCAGGGCGTCGGACTCCACGACCTGCGCCCACGCCTGCGCCTTGACGGCCTCGCTGGGCCGCGCCGCCAGGCACCGCACCTGGTGCCGCTTGCCGGACGCCGTGTCGTCGCGGGCCAGTTCCGCCGCGAGCGCCGCCTCGTCGGCCGCCCCGTACGTGGCGAGCGTCTCCAGGAACGCCCAGCGCAGCTCCTGGTCGACGTCCAGGCCGTCGATCTTGCCGGTGCCGTCGAGCAGGCCCCGCAGCAGTTGCAGATCGGCCGCGTCGGACGCCACCGACGCGAAGAACCGCGCCCAGGTGAGCTGGTGCTGGCTGCCCGGCTCCGCGATCCGCAGCTCGCGCAGGGCGCCCTCGGCGAGCAGCCGCCCGCCCGTCTCGCGCCACCCCGGCGCCGCGTAGTGCACCAGCGCGGACCGCGCCCACGCGTGCAGCATCTGGAGCACGCCGATGTCCGACTCGCGCCCGGCGAAGCGCAGCACGAGGTCCACGAAGTCACGGGCCGGCATCAGCGCGTCCCGCGTCAGGTTCCACAGCGCCGACCAGCACAGCGCGCGGGCCAGCGGGTCGGTGAGGTCGCCGAGCCGCTCGCGCAGCGTCGCCAGCGAGGTCGCGTCGAAGCGGATCTTGCAGTACGTCAGGTCGTCGTCGTTGACGAGTACCAGCTCGGGCGCCTCGGCCCCGGCCAGCTCGGTGACGACGGTGCGCGGGCCGTCCACGTCGGCCTCGGCGCGCGCGTACCGCTCAAGGGTGCCCTCGGGCGTACGCCGGTACAGGCCCACGGCGACGCGGTGCGGGCGCAGTTCGGGGTGCGAGGCGGGGGCCTCCTGGAGCACGGCCAGCTCGGTGACGCGCCCCTCGCCGCTCAACGTGACCTGCGGGGTCAGCGAGTTGACGCCGGCCGTCTGGAGCCAGGAGCGCGACCAGGACGCCATGTCGCGCCCGCTGGTCTCCTCCAGGACGGAGAGCAGGTCGCCGAGCGTGGTGTTGCCGTACGCGTGCCGCTTGAAGTAGCGGCGGGCGCCTTCGAGGAACGCGTCGCGGCCCACGTACGCCACGAGCTGCTTGAGCACCGAGGCGCCCTTGGCGTAGGTGATGCCGTCGAAGTTGAGCTTCGCGTCCTCCAGGTCCCGGATGTCGGCGGTGACCGGGTGCGTGCTCGGCAGCTGGTCGGCGCGGTACGCCCAGGACTTGCGGTTGTTGGCGAAGGTGATCCAGCCGTCGGTGAAGCGGGTCGCCTCGACCATCGAGAAGGAGCCCATGAAGTCCGCGAAGGACTCCTTCAGCCACAGGTCGTCCCACCAGCGCATGGTGACGAGGTCGCCGAACCACATGTGGGCCATCTCGTGCAGGATGACGTTGGCGCGCCGCTCGTAGGACGCCTGCGTGACCTTGCCGCGGAAGATGAACTCCTCGCGGAAGGTGACCATCCCCGGGTTCTCCATCGCGCCGAGGTTGTACTCGGGCACGAACGCCTGGTCGTACTTGCCGAACGGGTACGGGTAGTCGAAGTGGTCGTGGAAGAAGTCCAGGCCCTGCTTGGTCACCGTGAACACGTCGTCGGCGTCGAAGTAGGGCGCGAGCCCCTTGCGGCACATCGCGCCGAGCGGCACGACGAGCGTGGAGCCGTCCGGCAGCGCGCGCTCGTAGGTGTCGGTGACGTAGTGGTAGGGGCCGGCGACGACGGCCGTGATGTACGTGGAGATCGGCTCGGTCTCGGCGAACGTCCAGACGCCGTCGGCGAGTTCGCCCGCGCCGTTGGACCACACCGTCCAGCCCTCGGGGGCGCGCACCGCGAACCGGTAGGGCGCCTTCAGGTCGGGCTGCTCGAAGTTGGCGAACACGCGGCGCGCGTCGGCCGGTTCGTACTGCGTGTAGAGATAGACCTCGCCGTCCTCCGGGTCGACGAAGCGGTGCATGCCCTCGCCGGTGCGGGAGTAGGCGCACTGGGCGTCGACCACCAGCACGTTCTGTTCGGCGAGACCCGTGAGGTGGACGCGGCTGCCGTCGAAGACCTCGGCCGGGTCGAGGGCCGTGCCGTTCAGCGTGACGGCCGTGACGGACGGCGCGATCAGGTCGGCGAACGTGCTCGCGCCCGGCTCGGCGGCCCGGAAGCGGATCGTGGTCACCGAGCGGAACGTGCGCGGCCCGGCGGTGGGGGCGTCGCCCACGGCGGAGCGCAGGTCGAGCTCGATCTCGTACCCGTCGACGGACAGCAGACCCGCCCGCTCGCGGGCCTCGTCTCGGGACAGATTCTCACCGGGCACGGGCGGCACTCCTTCGTGACGTGGGACGCGTCCTTGTGGGACTTGTTCGAACGCCTACGATCCTCGCACGCGGCCCCCCACCGGGACATCCGGGAATGCCCGGGACCCGGGCCGCGTTGCCGCAGGCGCAAGCACCCGGTGACTTCCGAGGAGAGCCATGACCGAGAAGACCCCCGTCGACTTCTGGTTCGACCCCCTGTGCCCGTGGGCCTGGATGACGTCGCGCTGGATGCTCGAAGTGGAGAAGGTCCGCGACGTCGAGGTCCGCTGGCACCTGATGAGCCTCGCCGTGCTCAACGAGAACCGCCTCGACGAGCTGCCGGAGGAGTACCGGGAGATGCTCGCCACGCAGGCGTGGGGCCCGGTCCGCGTCGTCATCGCCGCGCAGCAGGAGCACGGCCCCGAGGTCCTCGGCGGCCTGTACACCGCGCTCGGCACCCGCATCCACAACCAGGGCCAGGGCCCGACCAAGGAGGCCGTCGCCGCCGCCCTGGACGAGGTGGGCCTGCCCGCGTCCCTGATGGACCACTGGGACGACACGCCGTACGAGGCCGAACTGCGCGCCTCCCACAAGGAGGGCATCGACAAGGTCGGCCAGGACGTCGGCACGCCCGTCATCGCGGTGCCCGGCGCGGACGGCGAGCAGATCGCGTTCTTCGGCCCGGTCGTCACGCCCGCGCCCAAGGGCGAGGAGGCGGCGAAGCTGTGGGACGGCACGCTGCTGGTGGCGTCGGTCCCCGGCTTCTACGAGATCAAGCGCACCCGCACGCAGGGGCCGATCTTCGACTGAGCCCCGGCCCCCGTCAGTCGTCGATGCTCGCAGGGAAGCGCTGCCCCTGCCAGGGCTGCCCGTGCTGCCGGTAGGTCAGGCACCCTTCGGCGTCGCAGCGCCAGAGGGCGTGGAGGTCGGCCTCGCTCATGCCGGTGCCCGCCAGATGGGCCTTCTCGTGCGGCTTGAGCCGGCGGAACCTGCGGGGGCCGCCGCCGCAGGTGTCGCAGTGCAGGTTCAGGAACTCCGCTGTCATCCGGACATCGTGCCGCGCTGTGCCGCAGAACGGACAGACCCCCGTGAGTCACGTCCTCACGGGGGTCCGTCTTTCATCCGCCCGCCGGCGTGAAGGTTGAGAAGACGATCACGAGGCGGGACGCTTCAGCGCGCTCAGGGAGCCAGCAGCAGGTTGTAGGCGCGCTCCTTCGCGGCCGCGTACCGCTTCGCCACGTCCTGCCAGTTGACGACCGCCCACATCGCCTCGATGAAGTCGACCTTCTGGTTCTTGTACTGGAGGTAGAAGGCGTGCTCCCAGGCGTCGAAGACGAGGATCGGGGTCGAGCCCTGGCCTACGTTGCCCTGGTGGTCGTAGATCTGTTCGACGATGAGCCGCCCGCTGACCGGCTCGTACGCGAGGACGCCCCAGCCGGAGCCCTGCGTGGTCGCCGCCGCCTTCGTGAGCTGGGCCTTGAAACCGGCGAACGAGCCGAAGGACTCGGTGATCGCGTCCGCGAGGTCGCCGACCCCGTCCGCCGCGCTCGGCTCACCGCCGCCGCCGTCCTTCGGGCTGTTCATGTTGTGCCAGTAGATGCTGTGCAGGATGTGGCCGGAGAGGTGGAAGGCCAGGTTCTTCTCCAGGCCGTTGATCGAGCCCCACTGCTCCTTGTCGCGGGCCTCCGCGAGCTGTTCGAGCGTGTCGTTCGCGCCCTTCACGTAGGCCGCGTGGTGCTTGTCGTGGTGCAGCTCGATGATCTGCGGGTTGATCACCGGTTCCAGCGCCGCGTAGTCGTACGGAAGTTCCGGGAGTGTGTAGATCGCCATGTCCGTCCGTGCCCTCCGACTGCTTATTGCAACTTATTCGCAAGTGCAGGCTAGCAGCAAGAGGTTCGGGCGCAACGCGAAGGACCCCCGCGCCGGTTCGCACCGGGCGGGGGTCCTTCGGGGGACGGGAGCGGGCGTCAGGCGGCCGGTCCGGCGGCCTTGCGCTCGGCCAGCTTCTGCCGCGTGAAGCCGATGACCGCGAGGACGACGGTCAGGCCGCCCGTGTAGAGCAACTGGACGCGCGTGTCGTGCTCCCGGGCCATCAGGACGAAGACGGCGACCATGCCGAGCAGCGCGAGGACCGTGAGGTAGGGGTACGCCCACATCTTCACGACGAGCTTCTCCGGCGCCTCGCGCTCCAGCTTGCGGCGCAGTACCAACTGGGAGAAGGCGATGAAGAACCAGACGACGAGGATGATCGCGCCGATCGTGTTCAGCAGCCACGCGAACACGTCGTCCGGCCGCCAGTAGCTCAGCAGCACGCACACGAAGCCGAACACCGCCGACAGCAGCACCGCCACGCGCGGCACCCCGCCCGAGATCCTGCCGACGACCTTCGGGCCCATGCCCCGGGCGACCAGGGAGCCGGCCATGCGGGAGGCGCCGTAGATGTTGGCGTTCATCGCGGACAGCAGCGCGATCAGGACGACCACGTTCATGATCTGGCCGGCGCCCGGGATGCCCAGGTGGTCGAGGGTGGCGACGTAGGGGCCCTTGGCCGGGATCTCCTTCGCCGTCCACGGCAGCAGCACGACGACGACCGCCATCGAGCCCACGTAGAACAGGGCGATGCGCCACATGGCCGTGCGGACCGCCTTGGCCACGCCCTGGATCGGGTGCTCCGACTCGGCGGCGGCGATGGTGACGGTCTCCAGACCGCCGTACGCGAAGACCGACGCGAGCAGGCCGACGATCAGGCCCTCCGTGCCGTTGGGCATGAAGCCCCCGTGACCGGTCAGGTTCGACATGCCGGGCGCGTCCACGTCGGGCAGCACGCCGAGGATCGCCAGCACGCAGATGATCAGGAAGAGGACGATCGCGCCGACCTTCAGCGTGGCGAACCAGAACTCGAACTCGCCGAAGTTCTTCACCGCGGCCAGGTTCGTGCCGGTGAACAGCAGCATGAACAGGGCGACCCAGGCCCACTCCGGCACCCCGGGCACCCAGCCGTGCACGATGCCCGCCGCGCCGATGCCCTCCAGGCCCACGGCCACGCAGAGCAGGAACCAGAACGACCAGCCGGCCGTGAACCCGGCCCACGGCCCGATGCCCCGCTCCGCGTGCACGGAGAACGAGCCCGACGCCGGGTACGCCGCCGCCATCTCACCCAGCATGCGCATCACGAGCATGACGAGGGCGCCGGATATCGCGTAGGCGAGGACGATCGAGGGGCCGGCCGCCGCGATGGCCGTGCCGGAGCCGACGAAGAGGCCCGCCCCGATCACGCCACCGAGGGCGATCATGGACAGGTGACGCTGCTTCAGGCCGCCCGAGAGCGGCGGCTCGGCCGGCGCCTCGCCGGCCGGACGCGCGGGAGTGCTCTCCGCGGATGACTGCGCTGACGTCCGAGACATGGATAGCCCTGTTCGGTAGCTGAGACGGGGTGGCTGAGGGGGTGGCTGACGGGGTGCCGTTCGCGCCGCGTGAAGCTATGGCTAAAACGGCCCACAGTCTGAGGCGGCACCCCGCTCACAGGGAATACGTTTCCGCTATACGGACACGACGCTCACACCCGGCAACGATCATGTCGACATTGCGTGAACGCTCACGCACGCCGCGCGCGCAACTCCCGCACACCCGCGACCGCCAGCACCGCCGCCGTCGCCCCCGTCGACCACAGCAACTGCGGGCGCGCCGAGTCGTCGGTCAGCATCAGCACGAACACCGCCGCCATCGCCGCGAGCGCCGCCCACGTCAGCCACGGGAACGCCCACATCCGCAGCACGAGCCGCTCCGGCGCCTCCGCCTCGATCCGGCGCCGCAGCCGCAGTTGCGACACCGCGATCAGCGCCCACACGAACAGCAGCACCGCGCCGACCGAGTTGAGCATGTACAGGAACACCGAGTCCGGCCACTCGAGGTTCAGCAGCACCGACACGAACCCGAACGCCACCGACGCCAGCACCGCCCGGCGCGGCACCCCGCCCCCCGACACCGTCAGCAGCGAGCGCGGCGCCTCACCCCGCTCGGCCAGCGAGAACACCATCCGCGACGCGCCGTAGAGGTTGGCGTTAAGCGCCGAGAGGAGCGCCACGAACACCACGATGTTCATGATCTGGCCCGCCGACGGCACCCCGATCGCGTCCAGGACCGTGACGTACGGACTGATGCCCGCCTTCTGCGCCGTCCACGGCAGCACGGTCACGATGACCAGCATCGAACCGACGTAGAAGAACAGGATGCGGAAGACCGCGCTGCGCACCGCCCGCGCCACCGAGCGCACCGGGTCGTCGGACTCGGCGGCGGCGATCGTCACGACCTCCAGGCCGCCGAACGCGAACACCACCGCGAGCACCCCGGAGACCACGCCCTGCCAGCCGTGCGGCAGGAAGCCGCCGTCGCCGGTCAGATGGGTCAGCCCCACCGGGTCCGTGTCCGGCAGCAGCCCGAAGATCGCCAGCACGCCCAGCACCAGGAACGCGACGATGGCGAAGACCTTCAGCGTGGCGAACCAGAACTCGAACTCGCCGAAGTTCTTCACCGCCGCCAGGTTCGCCCCGGTGAACACCAGCATGAACAGCAGCACCCACGCCCACTGCGGCACCGACGGCACCCAGCCGTTCGCGATCTGCGCCGCGCCCGTCGCCTCCACCGCGAGGACGACGACCAGCAGGAACCAGTACAGCCAGCCCACGCTGAACCCGGCCCACCGCCCGAGCGCCCGCTCCGCGTGCACGGAGAACGCGCCGGACGCCGGCATCGCCGCCGACATCTCGCCGAGCATCCGCATCACGCACATGGCGAGCGCCCCGGCGATCAGATACGACACCACGATCCCCGGGCCGGCCACGGCGATGCCCGCGCCCGAACCGACGAAGAGACCGGCGCCGATCACCCCGCCGAGCCCGAGCATCGTCAGATGGCGCTGCTTGAGGCCCCCGGCGAGCGGCTCGGCCGCCGGGGCGGTGGAGGGGGAAGGGGCCGCTGGGGGCGTGGGGGCGTCGTGCATGGAGAGCCGATCTGGGACAGACAGGAGCTTGGTGGGAACCTACAGTCTCCCCGTCGGCCGACCCCCACCGCAAAACCGCCTGTAAGCTCGCGCGCCGCCCGTGACGAGCATCACGCCGAACCGTGTGTAAGACCCCTTCTTTGTGTGGAGCCCACCAAGCCGGGCCGCGCCCCTTTGTCGGGCGGAGACCGTGAGCGGCGTGCCCCCGCTGGGATAGCGTCACGATGTCCCACCCTGCCCGTTCTCAGAGATCGCGGAGTCCCCATGAGCACCGCCGCCGTCAGCGCCCGCCCGGGCAAGGTCCTGGCCGACCTCCTGCCCGCCTCCCGCACCAAGGACATCGCCCTGGTCCTCGGCGGCGCCGCCCTCACCGGCATCGCCGCGCAGATCGCCGTGCCGGTCCCCGGTTCGCCGGTCCCGGTCACCGGCCAGACCTTCGCCGCGCTGCTCGTCGGCACCGCGCTCGGCGCCCGCCGCGGCCTGCTCGCCCTCGCCGTGTACGCCCTCGCGGGCATGGCCGGCATGCCCTGGTTCGCCGAGGGCGGCTCGGGCTGGACGATGCCGTCCTTCGGCTACGTGATCGGACTGATGCTCGCCTCCGCGGCGGTCGGCGCGCTGGCCCGCCGGGGCGACGACCGCTCGGTGTGGCGCACGGCCCGCGCGTTCCTCGTCGGCGAGGCCATCGTCTACGCGATCGGCGTGCCCTACCTCGCCCTGTCGGCGCACATCAGCCTGACGGCGGCGGTCGCGGCGGGCCTGACGCCGTTCCTGATCGGCGACGTCCTCAAGATGGTCCTGGCGATGGGCGTCCTGCCCGCAGCCTGGAAGCTCGCGGACCGCTAGATCACCCCCCCCCGTACGGACGAAGGCCGCCCCCGCTTGAGCAGCGGGGGCGGCCTTCGCCGTCGTACGGGAGCGCTCGTACCGGGGGATCAGTCCTTCCCGGCCGCCGCGGGCTCGGCCGCGGGCTCCTGGCGGGGCCGCACCCGTTCCCGTACGAGGGAGAAGGCCACGACGAACGCGGCGACAAGCAGGGACAGGACCACCTGCTCGCGCCCGGCGTCGTCGGTCAGCATGTAGACGAGGACGAACGAGATCATGGCGATCGTCGCCCACGTCAGATACGGGAACAGCCACATCTTCACGACGAGCTTCTCGGGCTGCTCGCGCAGGATCATGCCGCGCATCTTCAACTGCGTGAAGCAGATGACGAGCCAGACGAACAGGGCGACCGCGCCCGAGGAGTTCAGGAGGAAGTTGAAGACGGTGTCGGGCCACTGGTAGTTGAACCACACGGCGAGGAAGCCGAAGACAACCGAGCCGAGGATCGCGGTGCGCGGCACACCCCGCGCGGTGGTCCGGGCGAACGCCTTCGGCGCGTCCCCGCGCTGCCCCAGCGAGAACGCCATGCGGGAGGCCGTGTACAGGCCCGAGTTGAGGCAGGACAGGACGGCCGTGAGCACGATGACGTCCATGACCTGGCCGGCGTGCGGGATGCCGATGGAGTTCAGGGCGGCGACGTACGAGCCGTCCTCGACGATCGACTTGTCGTTCCAGGGCAGCAGGGTCAGGACGACGAAGATCGAGCCCAGGTAGAAGATGCCGATGCGCCAGATCACCGAGTTGGTGGCCTTGGTGACGGCCTTCTGCGGGTCCTCCGACTCACCGGCGGCGAGCGTGACGATCTCGGAGCCCATGAACGAGAAGACGACCATCAGCACACCGGTCAGGATCGCGCCCGGCCCCTCGGGGAAGAACCCGCCCGAGTCCGTCAGATGCCCGAAGCCGTTGCCCGGGTTGTCCGAGCCGGGCAGCGCCCCGAACACGGCGAGCAGGCCGACGATCACGAACACGCCGATGGCGACGACCTTGATCCCGGCGAACCAGAACTCGAACTCGCCGTAGGAGCCGACCGCCGCCAGGTTCACGGCCGTCAGCACGAGCATCACGATCAGCGCCCAGCCCCACTGCGGCACGGCCGGTATCCAGCCGTTGAGGATCTTCGCGCCCGCGGTCGCCTCGACGGCCAGCACGACGACCCAGAAGAACCAGTAGAGCCAGCCGATGGAGAACCCCGCCCAGCGGCCGAGCGCCTGGTCGGCGTAGGCGGAGAACGAGCCCGACGAGGGCCGGGCCGCGGCCATCTCGCCGAGCATCCGCATCACGAAGACGACCATCGCGCCGACCAGCGCGTACGAGACGAGGATCGCGGGCCCCGCCGCCGCGATGCCGGAACCGGACCCCACGAACAGGCCGGCGCCGATCACGCCGCCGATGGCGATCATGGACAGGTGCCGGTTCTTCAGCCCTGCCTGGAGACCGTCGCTTTCGCCGTGACCGCCGGCCGGAGGGGTGCCCGGGACGGATTCCGTGGGGGGAGATGACTGCGTGGTCATGCACGGGTCCTTACGTGTGATGTAAACGTGCGTTCGCATTGAAAGCACGTTCGCGGCCTTTGCGGAAGGGTTGAGTCCGGATCGTTGTCGTCCTCACGCGCCCCCCGACGCCGTACCCGGACGCTGCTACCCGGTCGCCCTCGTGCCACACTCGGACCCATGCGCGTGTACCTCGGCTCGGATCATGCCGGCTACGAACTCAAGAACCACCTGGTCGAATGGCTCAAGGCCCACGGCCACGAGCCCGTCGACTGCGGGCCCCACATCTACGACGCCCAGGACGACTACCCCCCCTTCTGCCTCCGCGCCGCGGAGAAGACGGCGGCGGACCCGGACGCCCTCGGCATCGTCATCGGCGGCTCCGGCAACGGCGAGCAGATCGCCGCGAACAAGGTCAAGGGCGTCCGTGCGGCCCTCGCCTGGAGCGAGCAGACCGCCGCGCTCGGGCGTGAGCACAACAACGCGAACGTGATCTCCATCGGGGGCCGGATGCACACGCGGGAAGAGGCGACGAAGTTCGTCGAGATCTTCCTGGCGACGCCGTACTCCGGCGAGGAGCGCCACACGCGCCGCATCGAGATGCTGACGGCCTACGAGGAAACAGGCACCCTCCCCCCCATCCCGCCCCACCACCCCCAGCACGCCTGACACCCTGCTCAATCGCCGCAGGGGCTCGATCGGCCCAAATCAAGCCCCTCCGGCGCTTGAGGAGCGGGGCCCGAGACGGTACCCCCAGGGCCCGGGGCCCTGAGAACGCCCAAATCAAGCCCCTCCGGCGTTTGAGGAGCGGGGCCCGGGGCGGAGCCCCGCGACGTCGAGAACAGCAGGCCCGCACAAGAAGACCGCCCCCGAGAGGAACCCCCGTGCCAGAGGGCCACACGATCCACCGCCTGGCCCAGGACCACGCCACCCTCTTCCGGGGTACGAAACCCCAGGTCACCAGCCCCCAAGGCAAGTTCTCCGACGCCGCGGCCCTCCTCACCGGCCAAGAACTCACCCGCACGGAAGCCCACGGCAAACACCTCTTCCTGGGCTTCGGGGAAGCGACCTGGGTCCACGTACACCTGGGCCTGTTCGGCAAGTACACCCTCGGCGAGACCCCCGCCCCGCCCCCCACGGACACCGTCCGCCTCCGCCTGCTGGCGCCCACGCACTACGCGGACCTGCGCGGCCCGACCGCCTGCGCCCTGATCACGGACGCCGAGAAGCAGGCGATACACGAGCGGCTCGGCCCGGACCCGCTGCGCCCCGGCGAGGACCCCACCCGCGCCTGGGAGCGCGTCTCCCGCAGCCGCACCTCGATCGCCGCGCTGCTGATGGACCAGAAGGTCATCTCGGGCGTCGGCAACGTCTACCGCGCCGAGGTCCTCTTCCGGCACGGCATCGACCCGTACACCCCGGGCCGGCAGCTCACCCGCGCCGTCTTCGACGCCCTGTGGGCCGACCTCGTGGACCTCATGCACGACGGCGTACGCGCCAACCGCATCGACACGGTCCGCCCCGAGCACACCCCCGAGGCGATGAACCGCCCGCCCCGCGTCGACGACCACGGCGGCGAGGTCTACGTCTACCGCCGCGCGCCGCAGCCCTGCCTGCTGTGCGGCACCCCGGTCCGTACGGCGGAACTGGCCGCCCGCAACCTCTTCTGGTGCCCCACCTGCCAGCCCCCGGCCACCCATTGAGCCCGGCCGCCCACTGAACCCGGCCCTCGCTGAACGCGCCCCCCGCTAGAACCCGTGCGGCAGCCAGGGCGTCACCGCGGACCCGAACGCCACCGACGCCGGTGCCAGCGCCCCCGCCCGAAGCTCGCGCACCCGCCCGGCGCCGGCCAGCCCGAGCAGCGACACGTCGCCGAGGTACGCGGCGCCCAACTCCCGTACCGAGAGCGCCAGATCGGCCGCGTCGGTGGTCCGCGAACAGCTCGCGCCCTTGCTGTCGCCGGACAGCCGCCAGCGCCCCTCGTTCCACGGGCAGAACGCGTCCTCGACCTCGAACACCACGTCCACCGGCGCCAGATACCGCCGCGCCTCCAGCGCCGCGCCCACGTCCACCGGCCGCAGATGCAGCGTGTCCCGTACCCGGACCGCGCACCGCCGTATGTCGGTGACCAGCGAGAACAGCGGGTCGTCCACGGGCAGGTTCCGCAGGGTGACCGTCTCCGTCAGGTCGATGGAGCACAGGTACCGCCACAGCGCGGCGTACGCGGCCGGGTCCGTGGAGGTCACCTCGCGGGCCACGACCACGCTCCTGGCCACGGCGTGCTCCGACGCCGGCCGGATGCGGTAGCGCGCGAACCCGACCGTCACCCCGTCCCGCTCCGCGACCACGCACTGCAAGGGCGAGGCCCCCGACCGCTCCGCCTCCGGGTCGAGCAGCGGCAGCCGCTCCCAGCCGGGCTTGCGGGCCACCATGCCGGGCCGCGTACCGACGGTCTCCCGGTACACCGCCTCGCACCGCTCGGCCGCCTCCGCCACGTCCACGAGCCGCAGCCGTACGCCGTCGGTGCCGGGCGGCGCCTCGATGCCCACGCGGGCCGACTCGATCGCCACCGACACCTGCCGGGAGGCGGTCCCGTACCCGAAGCGTCCGTAGATCGCGGGGTCCGACGCGGTCAGGACGGACAGCGGCTCACCGCGTTCGCGCAGGTCGTCGAGCATGCGGCGCTTCATCCGGGTCAGGATGCCGCGTCTGCGGTGGGTGGCGGCGACCGTCACCATCGTGACTCCGGCGGCCGGCGCGTACGTACCGCCCGGCAGCGCGAGATCGAACGCGAACGAGCCCGACGTGCCCACGCACTCCTCGCCGTCCCACACCCCGTACGAGCGGTCGAACTCCGTGAGGTCCCGCCACAGCGCCCGCTCCCGCGGATCCTCGGCGATCCCGCCGAAGGCCAGCTCGAGCCGTGCGTACCAGCGGTCCCACTCGTCCTCGCGCAGTACGCGCAGCTCCGTCGTCATACGGCATCCCTATCAAGGCGCGTTCCCGCCGCGCGAGGGGATTTCCGCTGACGGGAGCGGGCGCGGCGGCGGTCCCGGAAAGGGGGACAAGTGGGACCTCCCGTGCGCTGCCCCCCGCCCGCTGGATAAGGTCCACGACAATGGCTGTACGAGGAGACAGGCGCCGGCGCGGACAGCGCGCGGAGGCCGAGACGTTTCCGGCCCGGATGAAGATGCGGATGCACCGGGCCCGCACAGCCGTGCGCAAATCCGGGGTCGACTACTTCCGGGGCGACGGTTCCGACTGGATCGTCCTCGCCGGGCTACTGCTGACCGTTCCGCTGATCGCCACCGGCACCGTCCTCAACCCCGTGTGGTGCTCGCCGTCCGCGCTGGTGCTGCCCATCGTCGCGGGCGGCCTGCTGCTGCGCCCGGCGAGCCTGCTCGGCCTGTACGCCGCTGCCGCCGCCGCCCTGATCGTGGAGTCCGTGCACCTCGGGCCGTACTCCCAGCGGGCGGCCGGGGTCACGCCGGGCACGGTGCTCACGGTCGCCGCGTGCGGGTTCGTGGGGCTGCTCATCGCGCAGTTCCGCAGCCGGGTCGGGGTGCCGTGGCGGCGGGGCGGCACGATGCTGTTCGACCTGCGCGAGCGCATCCGTACGCAGTCGCGGCTGCCGCAACTGCCGCGGGGCTGGCACCGGGAGATGGCGCTGCGGCCCGCGGGCGGGCAGTCCTTCTCCGGTGACTTCGTCGTCGCGGCCCGCACGAACAACGGGCGCACGCTGGAGGTCGTCCTCACCGACGTCTCCGGCAAGGGCATGGACGCGGCGTCCCGGGCGCTGCTGCTCGCGGGGGCGTTCAGCGGGCTGCTCGGGTCGCTGCCGCCGCACGCGTTCCTGCCCGCGGCCAACGGGTATCTGCTGCGCCAGGACTGGGACGAGGGGTTCGCCACGTCCATCCATCTCGTCCTGGACCTGGAGTCCGGGGACTACGAGCTGTACTCGGCCGGGCATCCGCCGGGGCTCCAGCTCAGCGCGGGCACCGGGCGCTGGGAGGAGAAGGCGGCGGAGGGGCCGCTGCTCGGGGTGTACGACGGGGCGGAGTTCGACGCGACGAAGGGGACGTTGCGGCCCGGGGACGTGCTCATGCTGTTCACGGACGGGCTGGTGGAGACGTCCGAGCGGGACATCTCCGAGGGGATGGACCGGTTGACCGGGGAGGCCGACCGGTATGTGCAGGGCGGGTTCCGGGGTGCCGCGTGGCATCTCATCGAGGCGGTCGCCAAGGACGTCAACGACGACAGGGCGCTCCTCTTGATCTGCCGAGACGCCTGACTCCGTCGGTTCTGCGGTGAGGGGTGGGTGGGTGGCTCCGGCCGGTGGGTTTCCTCGACTCTCGTCGTGGCTGGCCGCGCAGTTCCCCGCGCCCCTGGAGGGGCGACTGCGTCGCCACCTCCCCCCTGGGGGAAGCGGGAGGGGCGACTTCGTCGCCCGCCCCCGCCGGGGAGCTGGGGCGAAGCCCCGCTTCCCCCTGAGGGGAAGCTGCACGAAGTGCATGCTTCAGGGGCGCGGGGAACTGCGCGAGAAGCCCCACGCACCCGCAGAAAACAACGCACGGTCGTGCCCCGAAGGGGCGCGGGGATCTGCGCGATCAGCCCCCACCGGCCCGCAGGTGACCACGCACCAGGTCCGCCCCTCCGGGGGCGCGGGGAACTGCGCGATCAGCCACCCACCGGGCCGCAGGTGAACGACAACCCAGGGGCTCGGGGAGTCAGACCCCGGTTTTCTGGGGAGCGGGCGTGGACGCCGGTTCCGGGGCGTCCCCGGGAAGAATCCGGGCCAGCCAAACCGCCCGCCCCGCCGCCAACGGCCCCAGCACGGCCAACACCAACACATACCCCGCGATGAACGGAGAGAGCCGCGCATCCAACCCGGCCCCCGCCGCCATGGTCGCAAGGATCAACGCGAACTCCCCCCGCGCCAGCAACGTCGTAGCGATATTGGCCGCGGGCCCGCTCCCGAACCCGTACACCCGCGCCGCCCCCACCCCCGCCAGCACATTCATCACCAGCGTCACGGCGACAGCCGCCAGCACGGGCCACACCACACTCGCCAGATCCCCGGGATCGATGGACAGCCCGAACGCGAAGAAGAAGATCGCGCCGAAGGCGTCCCGCAGCGGATGCACCAGCGTACGGATGCGATCCCCGGAGGTCGTGGAGCCGAGCATCAGGCCCACCATGAACGCCCCGATCGCGTCCGCGACCCCGAACCACTCCGAGACCCCGGCGACGAACACGGCCACGCCGAGGAAGGAGATGACGAGGAGTTCGTCGTCCTTGGTGTGGAACAGCCGCCCCACGATCCGCGTGCCGTACCGCGCCGCGAGCGCCAGCAGCACCAGGAAGCCGAACGCCTTCCCGCCGTCGACGACCGCCGCCGAGAGCGAGTCCGCGCCGGACAGGATCGGCTGCAACGCCGCGAGGTAGAGCGCGAGGAAGATGTCCTCGACCACGATGATGCCGAGGATGGGCTTGGTCTCGGGGTTGCCGAGCCGCCCGGTGTCCACGAGGACCTTCGTCACGATGGCGGACGACGAGATGCCGAGCACCCCGGCGAGGACCAGAGCCTCGGAGGTGCCCCAGCCGAGGGCGAATCCGAAGCCGAGGCCGGCGCCGACGTTCAGCGCGAGGTACGTCCCGCCGGCGACGGCCATCTTGCGGCCGCCCGCTTTGAGGTCGTCGAGGTGGAACTCCAGGCCGAGATAGAACAGCAGCAGGACCAGGCCGAGCGCGGAGAGCATCTCCAGGTCGTGCGGGTCGGCGATGAGCACGACGCCGGGTGTGTGGGGGCCGAGGAGTATCCCGGCCAGGATGAACAGCGGAATGGTGGGCAGTCCGATCCGGCCGCCGAGGCGGGCGAGAACGGCGGCGGCGAGAAAGGCGCCACCCATGGCGATCAAGGTGTCTGCGTGTCCGATGGGCCCGTTCCTCCTTGGTCTTGCGCGGCCGGCGCGCCGGCCGGCCGGAGACTGACAAGAGACTTTGGTCAAGGCTTCGTCAAGAAAGCGTCAATACTTAGCTTACCAAACGACCTGTGGGGGCCGGCCCGATCGTCCGTCGGGGGGTTCTCCCCACCCCGTATCCGCCAGGCGCCCTCATGGTCCGCGCACCCCCCGGATCCGTACGTTCGAACCATCCGCACGACGACATCCGTACGAGGGGCGAGCATGAGCCTGCGCAAGAAGCGGCACGACCAGCCGGAGGCACCGCACAGCGGCACGCCGACGCCGACCGGCGCGGGGGAGTGGGCCGTCGAACTGCGCGGTGTGCGCCGCCAGTACGGGCGCGGGACCGGCGCGGTGCACGCGCTGCGCGGCATCGACCTCACCCTGCCCCGCGGCACGTTCACCGCCGTGATGGGCCCCTCCGGGTCCGGCAAGTCGACGTTCCTCCAGTGCGCCGCCGGACTCGACCGGCCCACCGCGGGCACCGCCAGCCTCGGCGGCACCACCCTGAACGGCATGAGCGAGAACCGGCTCACCGAACTGCGCCGCAGCCGCCTCGGCTTCGTCTTCCAGGCGTTCAACCTGCTGCCCTCGCTCACCGTCGAGCAGAACGTCCTGCTCCCGATGCGCCTCGCGGGCGAACGCCCCGACCACCGCCGCGCCGCCGAAGTACTCGCGCAGGTCGGCCTCGGCGACAAGGGCAGGCGCAGGCCCGGCGAACTCTCCGGCGGCCAGCAGCAGCGCGTCGCCATCGCCCGCGCCCTCGTCACCCGCCCCGACGTGATCTTCGCCGACGAGCCGACCGGCGCCCTCGACACCACGACCGCCGCCGAGATCCTGCACCTGCTCCGCTCGGCCGTGGACCGCCTCGGCGCCACCGTCGTCATGGTCACCCACGACCCGGCCGCCGCCGCCCACGCCGACCGCGTCCTCTTCCTCGCCGACGGCACCCTCGTCGACCACCTCGCGGGCGCCGACGCCTCCCGCATCGCGGCCCGCCTCACCGCCCTGACCGCCCGTACGCCGATGGGGGCCGCGGCCTGATGTCCCTGCTCCGCCCCAACGGGCTCGCCCGCGCCGCCGTCCGCTTCCGCCCCTCCGCGTTCGCCGGCACCTTCGTCGCCCTGCTGATGGCCGCGTTCATCGTCTCCGCCTGCGGCATCCTCCTGGAGACGGGCCTACGGGCCTCGATCCCGCCCGAGCGCTACGCCGCCGCGCCCGTCGTCGTCGACGCCGACCAGCGCTCGCCGTTCATCACCGGCTCCGGCGACGAACGCACCGACAACGGCGCCCCCCTCCCGGACAAGGCCCGCCTGCCCGCCGACCTCG
Organism: Streptomyces sp. NPDC107550; assembly: GCF_055639095.1. Classification (NCBI taxonomy): domain Bacteria; kingdom Bacillati; phylum Actinomycetota; class Actinomycetes; order Kitasatosporales; family Streptomycetaceae; genus Streptomyces; species Streptomyces sp. NPDC107550. Next base: position 36,915 of record NZ_JBVKBC010000027.1, on the reverse strand, counting down.
TCGCCGAGGCGGCCGCCGCGCCCGGCGCCCGTAAGGCCGTCGCCGACCTGACCTTCCCCGTCCAGCGCGCGGGCGCCGCCCTCGACGCCCACAACTGGGGCTCCACCGCCGTCACCGGCGACCGCCTCACCTCCGGCAGCGCCCCGCGCCCCGGCGAGATCGTCGTCGCCTCCGGCGCCCGCGTCGGCGACCGGGTCACCCTCACCACCCCCGAGGGCGACCGCGCCTACCGCGTCTCCGGCACCGCCCGCCCCGCCCACGGCCCGGCCGGCGTCTGGCTCGCGGACTCTGACGCCCTGCGCACCAGTGGCTACGGCGCCCGCGTCGACGCCATCGCCGTCCTCGCGAAGCCGGGTGTCACCGCCGCCGCCCTCAAGTCCCAGGTCGCGCACGCCCTCAAGGACGCCCGCTCCGTGCGCGTGCACACCGGCGTCGACCGGGGCGCCGCCGAACACCGGGCACTCGCCTCGGCCGAGGAGACCCTGATCGGGCTCGGCGGCTCGTTCGGCGGCACCGCCACGCTCGTCGCCATGTTCACCGCCGCCGGCACGGTCGCCCTCTCCGTCGGCCAGCGCGCCCGCGAGTACGCCCTGCTGCGCGCCCTCGGCACCACCCCGCGCCAGGTCCGCCGCGCCATCGCCACCGAGGCCCTGCTCGTCGCCCCGCTCGCCGGCGCCCTCGGCTGCCTGCCCGGCGTCGCGCTCGCGCGCTGGTGGTTCGGACAGCTCCAGGACAAGGGCGCCCTCCCGCCCGGCGTCGAACTGACCCTCTCACCCCTGCCGCTGCTCGTCGCCGTCGCCACCACCGTCGTCACCGCGCTGCTCGCCGGCTGGTTCGCCGCGCGCAGGCCCGCCCGGATCAAGCCCGGTCAGGCGCTCGCCGAGGCGTCCGTCGAACGGCTGCGCCCCGGCCGCGTCCGCACCCCGCTCGGCATCGCCGCCGCGGTCGGCGGCTGCGCCTTCGCCGGGCTCGCCGCGAGCCTCAGCGGCGAGGACTCCGCCAACGCGGCACTCGGCGTCGTCATGCTGTTCATGCTGGCCGTCGCCCTGCTCGGCCCGCTCGTCGCCCGGGGCTGCGCCGCCCTGTTCGGCCTGCCGCTGCGCGGCGCCGGCGCGTCCGCGTCACTGGCCGCGGCGAACTCCCGTACGAACGCGCGCCGTCTGGCCTCCGCGATCACCCCGATCGTCCTCGCCATGGCGTTCTCGTCCGTCCTCGTCTTCCTCCAGACCAGCCAGGAACACGCCACCGCCGGCCAGCAGAAGGCGGGCGTCACCGCCGACCACATCGTCGTCTCCGACACCGGCCTCGCGCCCGGCACCGCCGCCCGCGCCGCCACCACCGACGGCGTGACCTCGGCCGTCGGCCTGCTGCACACCGCGCTCCTCGTGCCGTCCGGCTCCGGCGCCGACGCCTATCTGGCCTCCGCCACCACGCAGGCGATCACGGGCAGTGCCAAGCAGCTCGCCGCCGTGCAGGACCTGAAGGTCACCGCCGGCCGCCTCGACCTCTCCGACCCGCGCTCCCTCGCCCTCGACGCGAACCTCGCGCGCTCGGCCCATGTCTCGGTCGGCGACCGCCTCGCCCTGCGCCTGCCCGACGGCACGCACGCCTCGCTCAAGGTCACGGCGGTCTACGCCCGCGGCCTCGGCCTCTCCCAGATCACGCTGCCCCGCGCCGCCCTCGACGGCCACCTCACCAGCCCCTACGACACCGAACTGTGGACGAAGGGCGGCTCCGCCAAGGCCCTGGCCGCCCACGGCACCGTGCTGACCCCCGCCGACTACACCGGCGCGCGCTCCCTCGACCGCGAACTCAACGCCTGGGCCAACACCACCATGGCCGCGGTCCTCGGCGGCTTCGCGGCCGTCGCCGCCGCCAACACCCTGGTCATGACCGTCCTCGACCGCCGCCGCGAACTCGGCACACTGCGCCTGATCGGCTCCACCCGCCGCCAGGTCCTGCGGATGATCCACTGGGAGGCCCTGCTGGTCGCGGGCGCGGGCCTCGCCCTCGGCACGCTCATCGCCCTGGCCACGCTCTTCCCCATGACGAACGGCCTGACCGGCGAGAACCCCCACATCCCCCCGCTCGTCTACGCGGCCTTCGCGGCCACCACCCTCACCCTGGGCCTCACAGCCACCACCCTCCCCGCCCGCCTCTCCCTACGCCGCTAAACGCCCCGCCAGGGGCGCGAGGAACTGCGCGAGCAACCACGACGCAAGTCGAAGATCTCCACGGGCCGAGCCACCCACCTACCCAGGGGCGCGGGGAACTGCGCAAACCCCCAACACCCCGCACCCTCAAACCCCGCACACCAAAACCCCGCCCCCTTCACTCCCGCCCGCGAAACGCCCACCCCATCTCCGGCTCCACAACCCCCCGAAAAACCCGCCGAACACCAGGCATACACAACCCCGTGACGACAACCCCGGCGACGACAGTCACCAGCACCTCCCCATACGGCGTATGCACCCACCCCGCATCGAACCACCCCCAGAACCGCGCCCCCTTCGCAAGAAACCCGTGCAGCAGATACCCGTACAACGTCCCCGCCCCCAGCACGGTGAACCACATCCGCCTCCCCGGCACCCACGCGAAGAAGCACGCCGTCAGCACCAGCGAACACCCCAGCAGCGCGAGCGTCATGACGACCCCGGCCCACCACGGCGCCCCCAACTCCTGCGCACTGTCCCGGTGATAGAACCAGGCGGACGTCATCCGAGGAGCGGCCCAGTAGGCGACGACGAGCGCGGCGCACACGACCGGCACGGACAGCATCCGCACCTCACGCCGCCGTACGAGCTTGAAGTGCTCGGGCTTCATCACGAGCCCCAGCACGAAGAACGGCAGGAACTGCAGCACCCGCTGGAGATCGAGGTCGTCCCCGATGTCGGGGGAGACGGACGCGAGAACGGCGATGAGCACCGCGAGCGGCAGCGGCCACCGCACGACCTTCCACAGCGGTGTGGTCAGCCGCCACACGAACAGCGCGACCAGGAACCACGTCAGGTACCAGGGATCGAGCAGGCTGATCGGATGCCCCGGGTCGTCGTCCGCGTACCGCTTGAAGAGGCTGTACGCGACTTCGAAGACGACGTACGGGACCGCCACGCCCGTGATGAGCCGCCGCAGCCGCGCGGGGCTCGCGTCGAAGGAGCGGGAGAAGTAGCCGGAGATGATGATGAACGCCGGCATGTGGAAGCTGTAGACGATCATGTAGAGCGCCTCGGCGGCCCGGCTGCCGTCCGTCAGCGGTTCCCATGAATGGCCCATCGCCACGAAGACGATGGCGAGGTACTTGGCGTTGTCGAAGAACGCGTCCCGCTGCCGGGGCCTCGCGGCGGGACGTTCCTGAGCGGCCGGGGCGGGGGCGGCGGGGGCCCCGGCGGGCGCGGCTTCGGGCAGCGGGGCGGACCGCACCGCGCCGGTCGGGGACATGGCAGCGGGGAACATCTGAGGCACCTTAGTGGCGGCTCCGGGATTTCGTAAAACCCTCAAGTCGATTCCGCCATGTCGCTATCGGACAGCCCGGAATGCGGGAAGTCGGTATCCATACCGATGAGATGCCCGGACGGCCGATCTGCCCCTTATCACACTGATCATCCCGCCGAAAGGGTGCATAACGCCACCGGGCCATCCTGGCGATATGCCCCATTGATCCGAACCGGTGATCGCGCGTATTCGGCCACTGAATTCCTCGTGACTTTCCTGTGTGCATCGTCGGGGGAAAGTGGGGAAAAGCGCGAACCATATGCGAGAGGCATGCGAGGGGCATGTGAGGGCCGCATGTGCCCCCAGGGAAGCGATCAAGCCGAATTGCGGCCGGAAGCCGACCGGTCCCGGGCCCCGCGGGCCCGCGCCGCCCATACGCCCCAAGGGTGCGCGCCTCGCGCGCCCTCGCGCGCGCGTGGCCGACGATGCGTCACCGACCGCATACAGAGGGCCGGTTGGTGGCACGATGGTTCTGGCGGGGGGTGGGCGGGGCTCTACCCTCCGGGCCGGGAGAGCGGACCGACCTAGGGTGTGATCAGAGTGGCCATTTCGCTGTCAGTGGTGCTGTTGTTGGCGATCGTCCTCGTCGTGCTGATGCGTGGCGGCTCGATGAAGGCGGGGCCCGCCATAGTCGCGGTTCTCTTCGGCTTCTTCCTGGCCTCGACCGGAATGGCGCCCGCGATCCACAACTTCCTCAACTCGGTCGCCAGCAGTATCAGCGCGATCAAATTCTGACCCCGCGCCGCGCAGGGTCCGCCCGTCCGGGAGCAGTCGAAAAGCTCCCGGACCGCTTCCTCATGCCCGCGGGGCCTCCCCGTAAAAGGTGAGCGCCCCCTCCGCACCGGGCCCGGGGACGACGCAAGGCCAGGTCGAGGAGATAACGCCTCTGACCTGGCCTTGAATCATTCGGAGCGGGCGACGGGAATCGAACCCGCGTAGCTAGTTTGGAAGACTAGGGCTCTACCATTGAGCTACGCCCGCACATGCGCGCCGACCGTTCGCCGGTCACGGCACGCAGGCATCGTAGCGGGTCCGCGGCCCCCTCCGCACACCCCGCGGCCGGCTCCGCGCTCGCGTACGCCGTCCGCCGCCTCCCGCGCCGGTACACGCCCGCTCACCACGCTCTTCGCACCCGCTCCCGCGCGCCGTCCCCACACGCGCGCAGCCCGGGCGTCGGGGCGGCGCGGGGCATGTACCCTACGTGTCGCACCGACGGGGTGTGGCGCAGCTTGGTAGCGCGTCCGCTTTGGGAGCGGAAGGCCGTGGGTTCAAATCCCGCCACCCCGACCAGCAGCTCCGTCACGCTGCGGGCGTCGTCTCCAAGATCGCGTTGTGGGTGCGCTCCGGCGTGCCGTTACTATGCAAGCTGCATGCCCGAGTGTCTCTCAACCGGGCAGATCCCAGAAGTCAGCCCCAAGGAGACCGAACCGTGAAGAGCGCCGTCGAGACCCTGAACCCGACCCGGGTTCGGCTCAGCATTGAGGTGCCCTTCGAGGAGCTCAAGGACAGCCTCGACGCGGCGTACAAGAAGATCAACCAGCAGGTCACGGTGAAGGGCTTCCGCAAGGGCAAGATCCCGGCCCGCGTCATCGACCAGCGCTTCGGCCGCGGTGCGGTGCTGGAGGAGGCCGTCAACGACGCCCTCCCGAAGTTCTACACCGAGGCGGTCAACGAGGCGGAGCTCAACGTCCTCGGCCAGCCCGAGGTCGACATCACGGAGCTGAAGGACGGCGAGACGCTGAACTTCACCGCCGAGGTCGACATCCGCCCGGCCATCGAGATCCCGGACTACTCCGGCATCGAGGTCGAGGTCGACGCGGTCGAGGTCACCGACGAGGACGTCGACAAGTCCGTCGAGCAGCTCCGCGAGCGCTTCGCCTCCACCTCTCCGGTCGAGCGTGCCGCCGAGGACGGCGACGTCGTGACGATCGACCTGGAGGCCAAGGTCGACGGCGAGGTGCTGGAGGACGGCATCGCCAGCGGTGTGTCCTACACCATCGGCTCCGGTGAACTGCTGGACGGTATCGATGACGCCGTGAAGGGCCTGGAGGCCGGTGGCGAGGCCACCTTCACCTCCGAGCTGAAGGGCGGCTCCGCCGAGGGCAAGGAGGCCGAGGTCACCGTCAAGGTCACCCAGGTCGCCGCGCGCGAACTCCCGGCCCTGGACGACGAGTTCGCCCAGCTCGCCTCCGAGTTCGACACCCTCGACGAGCTGAAGGCCGACAGCCGCAAGCGCCTCGAGAACATGAAGCAGTACGACCAGGCCACGCAGGCCCAGGAGCGCGTCCTGGAGAAGCTCCTGGAGCTGGTCGAGGTCCCCGTCCCCGAGAAGCTCCTCGAGGACGAGGTCAACACCCGTAAGCACAACCTCGAGCACCACCAGCTCGGCCAGATGGGCCTCGACCTGGCGAAGTACCTGGAGATCCAGGGCAAGTCGGCCGAGGAGTTCGACGCCGAGACGCGCGAGGCCGCGATCAAGGGCATCAAGACCCAGTTCGTCCTCGACGAGCTGGTCAACAAGGAGAAGCTGAACGTCAGCCAGGAGGAGCTCACCGAGCACCTCATGCGTCGCGCGGCTTCCTCCGGCATGTCCCCCGACCAGTTCGCGCAGGCCGTCGTCGAGGGTGGCCAGGTGCCGATGCTCGTCGGCGAGGTCGCCCGCGGCAAGGCGCTGGCCGTCGTCGTCGAGGCCGCCACGGTCAAGGACACGAACGGTGAGGTCGTGGACCTGGAGGACGACGAGGACGCTGCCGCTGAGGAGCAGTCCGAGGAGACCCCGGAGGCCTGATCGCCCCCGCCCTCCCCGCAGGCCCCCGAGGCACCCGCCCCGGGGGCCTGCGCGCATCCGCATCCGCGGTTCGTGGCTGGCGTCCCGCGCAGTTCCCCGCGCCCCTGGGTAGGTGGGCCTGCCCGTGGTTCGTTGTCTAACGGTGGGTGGGGCGTCTCGCGCAGTTCCCCGCGCCCCTGACGGGGCGCTGCCCCCGGGTGTGGTTGTTCGTCTTTCGCCGGGTGGTGGGCTGGTCGCGCAGTTCCCCGCGCCCCTGGAGGCGGGGCTTCGCCCCTGCCTCCCCCGATGGAGGTGGCGACGCAGTCGCCCCTCCAGGGGCGCGGGGAACGGCGCGAGCGGCCACGACGAGAGTCGAGGTTTCCCACCGGCCGGAGCCGCCCACTCGCCCAGGGGCCGGGGCCCGTTCAACACCCGTACGACAAGGAACCGCCCCCGAGCGGAGCGCATGCGCTCACAGCGAACAGTTCCGTTCCCGGGATTCCCCGGAGGGGCCCGCGCGTTAGGGTCCATGAATACGAGGGCAGGGGAGTCCCCGACGAGGGGCCCGGCCTCAGTTAGAGACGCGAGACGGCGCGTAGCCGTCAGAGACGAGCAGGTGGATACGTGACGAATCTGATGCCTTCCGCCGCCGGCGAGCCGTCCATCGGTGGTGGCCTCGGCGACCATGTGTACAACCGGCTGCTCGGCGAGCGGATCATCTTCCTCGGCCAGCAGGTCGACGACGACATCGCCAACAAGATCACCGCGCAGATGCTGCTCCTTGCGGCCGACCCCGACAAGGACATCTACCTCTACATCAACAGCCCCGGCGGCTCGGTGACGGCCGGCATGGCGATCTACGACACCATGCAGTACATCCCGAACGACGTGGTCACGATCGGTATGGGCATGGCGGCCTCGATGGGCCAGTTCCTGCTGACCGGCGGCTCCGCGGGCAAGCGCTTCGCGCTCCCGCACACCGACATCCTGATGCACCAGGGCTCCGCGGGCATCGGCGGTACCGCCTCGGACGTCAAGATCCAGGCCGAGTACCTGCTGCGTACGAAGAAGCGCATGGCGGAGATCACCGCCCGCCACTCCGGCCAGAGCGTCGAGACGATCATCCGTGACGGTGACCGCGACCGCTGGTTCACCACCGAGGAGGCCAAGGAGTACGGCCTCATCGACGAGATCATCACTGCCGCTACGGGTGTTCCGGGCGGCGGCGGCACCGGCGCCTGATCCCCGCGATCAGCACCGGTCCCAAGCCCACTGCCTTCCCTCACCAGGACGGAACACCGCCATCATGAACAACATCCCCGGCAGCGGCCTCTACACGGGCCCGCAGGTCGACAACCGTTACGTGGTCCCGCGCTTCGTCGAGCGCACCTCGCAGGGCGTGCGTGAGTACGACCCGTACGCGAAGCTGTTCGAGGAGCGGGTCATCTTCCTCGGCGTGCAGATCGACGACGCCTCCGCCAACGACGTCATGGCGCAGCTCCTGTGCCTGGAGTCGATGGACCCGGACCGCGACATCTCCATCTACATCAACAGCCCCGGCGGCTCGTTCACCGCGCTCACCGCGATCTACGACACGATGCAGTTCGTGAAGCCGGACATCCAGACGGTGTGCATGGGCCAGGCGTCCTCGGCCGCCGCCGTGCTGCTCGCCGCGGGCACCCCCGGCAAGCGCATGGCCCTGCCGAACGCGCGCGTGCTGATCCACCAGCCCTCCGGCGGCACCGGCCGCGAGCAGCTCTCCGACCTGGAGATCGCGGCCAACGAGATCCTGCGAATGCGTACGCAGCTTGAGGAGATGCTGGCCAAGCACTCCTCCACGCCGATCGAGAAGATCCGCGACGACATCGAGCGCGACAAGATCCTGACCGCCGAGGACGCCCTGGCGTACGGCCTCGTCGACCAGATCGTCTCGACGCGCAAGATGAACAACTCGGCGATCGCGTAACCGCCCGCTGTATGGTCTGCCATCCCTTGGCACGGCCGCCACGAGGGGTCTTCGTCGTACTCGACGCGATCCCGTCAAAGTGAACCGTGCCAAGGGGGGCCCGAACGGGGGGCCCGGCAAGGTACCGTCAGATACAAGGCACCAGGAGCCGCCGGCCAGATGCCGGCGTCTCCCAGGCGAAGGGGAAGCACACCGTGGCACGTATCGGTGACGGCGGCGATCTGCTGAAGTGCTCGTTCTGCGGAAAGAGCCAGAAGCAGGTCAAGAAGCTCATCGCAGGCCCCGGTGTATACATCTGCGACGAGTGCATCGACCTCTGCAACGAGATCATCGAGGAGGAGCTCGCCGAGACCAGCGAGGTCCGCTGGGAGGAACTGCCCAAGCCTCGGGAGATCTACGAGTTCCTGGAGAGCTACGTCGTGGGCCAGGAGGCCGCCAAGAAGGCGCTCTCCGTGGCGGTGTACAACCACTACAAGCGCGTCCAGGCCGGGGAGAACGGCGGCGCGCAGGGCCGCGAGGACGCGATCGAGCTCGCCAAGTCCAACATCCTCCTGCTCGGCCCCACCGGCTCCGGCAAGACGCTGCTCGCCCAGACCCTGGCGCGCATGCTGAACGTGCCGTTCGCCATCGCCGACGCGACCGCCCTCACCGAGGCGGGCTATGTCGGCGAGGACGTCGAGAACATCCTGCTGAAACTGATCCAGGCGGCCGACTACGACGTCAAGAAGGCCGAGACCGGGATCATCTACATCGACGAGATCGACAAGGTCGCCCGCAAGAGCGAGAACCCGTCGATCACCCGCGATGTCAGCGGCGAGGGCGTCCAGCAGGCGCTGCTCAAGATCCTGGAGGGCACGACGGCCTCCGTGCCGCCGCAGGGCGGGCGCAAGCACCCGCACCAGGAGTTCATCCAGATCGACACGACGAACGTGCTGTTCATCGTGGGCGGCGCGTTCGCCGGCCTGGAGAAGATCATCGAGGCGCGGGCCGGCGCGAAGGGCATCGGCTTCGGCGCGACGATCCACTCCAAGCGCGAGCTGGAGGAGAAGGACCAGTTCCAGGAGGTCATGCCGGAGGACCTGGTGAAGTTCGGGATGATCCCCGAGTTCATCGGCCGCCTCCCCGTGATCACCTCGGTCCACAACCTCGACCGCGAGGCCCTGCTCCAGATCCTCGTCGAGCCGCGTAACGCGCTGGTGAAGCAGTACCAGCGCCTGTTCGAACTCGACGGAGTGGAGCTGGACTTCGAGCGCGAGGCGCTGGAGGCCATCGCCGACCAGGCCATCCTGCGCCGCACCGGCGCCCGCGGCCTGCGCGCGATCATGGAGGAGGTCCTCCAGTCGGTGATGTACGAGGTCCCGTCCCGCAAGGACGTCGCCCGCGTCGTCATCACCGCCGACGCCGTCCACTCGAACGTGAACCCGACGCTGATCCCCCGCGACTCCCGCGGCACGGGCAACGGCGAGCAGAAGTCCGCGTAACCGGGCAGCACACCTACGAAGGGGCCCCGGCCGGTGAACACCGGCCGGGGCCCCTTTCGTGTGCTCCGCGCGTCAGGCCTTGACGCGGATCTCCTTGCGCAGCTTCGCCACGATCTCGGACGTCTGCTTCAGGTCGGGGGACTTGCCCGCGAGCATGTCCGTGGCCTCGACGTAGCTGACCATGGCCATGGTGCTGTTGTCGCTCCAGATGCAGACCGGCAGATGCATCGTCTTGGCCGTGGACCCCGTGGCCGCCCCGTTCATCTCCATCGTCATCTCCTGGCACTTCAGGATGACGTCATCGGTGCTGAAGTCGGTCGGGTCGCCCACGAGCTTGGCCTTCCCCTCCCCGTTCTTCCCGCCCGCCATGTCCAGAGCGGCCTTGTCGAAGACGCCGTCCACGAGCTTCTCGGGGTCGTCGATCTCGCCGTACGCGCCCTGGAAGTTGAGGCCCTTGCCGCCCATCGGGTTCGACGGGTCGGTGGCCTGGTAGTTGCCGTGGGCCTCCTTGCCGTTCTTGAGGCCGTCCTTCTCGGCGTCCTTCATGTCCTCGTCCGAGAAGCCGTCGCCCGGCTTCTGCGTGTTCTTCTTGTACTCGCCGAGGACCGTGGCGGGGCTCGTCAGCTTGTGGGGGCCGTCGTCCGCGACCGAGGCGCCGCCGCCCCCGCCGAACACGAAGTACGCGCCCACGCCGATCGCCGCGACGACCGCGACGCCGGCGATGATCAGGCCCGTCTTCTTGCCGCTGCCGCCGCCGGACGGGGGCTGCGCCGGGTACTGGCCGTAGGGGGCCTGCTGCGGCTGACCGTAGGGGCCGGGCTGCTGCGGCTGGCTGTAGCCGCCGGGCTGGCCGTACGGCTGCTGCGGCGGGACGCCCTGCGGCGCCTGCTGCGGGTAGCCGTAGCCGGGCTGGGCCGGGGGCTGCTGACCGTAGGGGCCAGGCTGCTGCGGCTGCTGGCCGTACGGCCCGGGCTGCTGGGGCTGCTGGCCTCCGTACGGGCCCGGCTGGTTGTAGCTCATTGGTGGGGTTCCCTCCCGATGCTTATGTGCTTTTGACATCCTGACGTACGCACGTGCGGATCGGGCCACCGGAATCAGTTTCAGTACAGCCTTGTGACCCCCCTAAACTGGGCCCGTGACCGAGAACTCTCAGCAGCAGCACTCAGCGCCCACCACCGAACTGCCGACCCAGTACGCGCCGGCCGAGGTAGAGGGGGCGCTGTACGAGCGCTGGGTGGACCGGGGTTACTTCACCGCCGACGCCAAGAGCGAGAAGCCTCCGTACACGATCGTCATCCCCCCGCCGAACGTGACGGGTTCGCTGCACCTGGGCCACGCCTTCCAGCACACGCTGATGGACGCCCTCACGCGCCGCAAGCGCATGCAGGGCTTCGAGGCGCTGTGGCTGCCCGGCATGGACCACGCCGGCATCGCCACGCAGAACAAGGTGGAGCAGCAGCTCGCCGAGGAGGGCAAGTCGCGGCACGACCTGGGCCGCGAGGAGTTCGTCGAGCGCGTCTGGCAGTGGAAGAACGAGTACGGCGGCAAGATTCTCGGCCAGATGCGCCGCCTCGGCGACGGCGTCGACTGGTCGCGCGAGCGGTTCACCATGGACGAGGGCCTCTCGCAGGCCGTCCAGACCATCTTCAAGCGGCTCTACGACGACGAGCTGATCTACCGCGCCGAGCGCATCATCAACTGGTGCCCGCGCTGCCTGACCGCCATCTCGGACATCGAGGTGGACTACCAGGACGACGACGGCGAGCTGGTCTCGCTCAAGTACGGCGAGGGCGCCGAGAGCGTCGTCGTGGCGACCACCCGCGTCGAGACGATGCTCGGTGACACGGCCGTCGCCGTCCACCCCGACGACGAGCGGTACGCGCACCTCATCGGCAAGCGCATCAAGCTGCCGCTGACGGACCGTACGATCCCGGTCGTCGCGGACACGCACGTCGACCCGGAGTTCGGCACGGGCGCCGTCAAGGTGACCCCCGCCCACGACCCGAACGACTTCGCGATCGGCCAGCGCCACGACCTGGAGACGCTGACGATCATGGACGAGCGCGGGGTCATCACGGTCCCCGGCCCGTTCGAGGGCCTGGACCGCTTCGAGGCGCGCTCGGCGATCGTCGAGGCGCTGCGCGAGCAGGGCCGCATCGTCGCCGAGAAGCGCCCGTACGTCCACGCCGTGGGCCACTGCTCGCGCTGCAAGACGACCATCGAGCCGCGCCTGTCGCTCCAGTGGTGGGTCAAGGTCGAGACGCTGGCCAAGGCCGCCGGTGACGCCGTGCGCGACGGCCGCGTCACGCTCCACCCCAAGGAGATGGAGAAGCGGTACTTCGACTGGGTCGACAACCTCAACGACTGGTGCATCTCGCGCCAGCTCTGGTGGGGCCACCGCATCCCCGTCTGGTACGGGCCGAACGGCGAGGTCGTCTGCGTCGGCCCCGACGAGGAGCCGCCGGGCACCGAGGCCGAGGGCTGGAAGCAGGACGAGGACGTCCTCGACACGTGGTTCTCGTCGGGCCTGTGGCCGTTCTCCACGCTCGGCTGGCCCGAGCGGACGCCGGACCTGGAGAAGTTCTACTCGACCGACGTCCTGCTCACCGGCCACGACATCATCTTCTTCTGGGTCGTCCGGATGATGATGTTCGGCCTGTACGCGATGGACGGCGAGGTCCCCTTCAAGACGGTCGCCCTGACCGGTCTCGTCCGCGACGAGAACGGCAAGAAGATGTCGAAGTCCTTCGGCAACGTGGTGGACCCGCTCGACTGGATGGACTCCTACGGGTCGGACGCCCTGCGCTTCACGCTGGCGCGCGGCGCCAACCCGGGCACGGACGTCCCGATCGGCGAGGACTGGGTCCAGGCATCCCGCAACTTCGCCAACAAGATCTGGAACGCGACCCGCTTCGCCCTGATGAACGGGGCGACGGTCGAGGGCCCGCTGCCGGACGTCTCCGAGATGACGGCGACGGACCGCTGGATCCTCTCCCGTCTGAACAAGACGGTGGCGGAGGTCGACGCCTTCTACGACGACTACCAGTTCGCCAAGCTCTCCGACACGCTGTACCACTTCGCGTGGGACGAGGTCTTCGACTGGTACGTCGAGCTGTCGAAGACGACGTTCATGGCGGGCGGCGAGCCGGCGAAGGTGTCGGGCCGGGTCCTCGGTGAGGTCCTGGACGTGACGCTGCGGCTGCTGCACCCGATCGTGCCGTTCGTCACGGAGACGCTGTGGACGACGCTGACCGGCGGCGAGTCCGTCGTCGTCGCCGACTGGCCGAAGGACTCCGGCTTCCGCGACGAGGCGGCCGAGCAGGAGATCCGTACGGTCCAGCAGGTCGTCGTCGAGGTCCGCCGCTTCAAGGCCGACCAGGGCCTCAAGGCGGGCCAGCGGGTGCCCGCGCGGCTCAGCGTGGAGGGCACCGCGCTCGCCCCGCACGAGCCGGCGATCCGTCAGCTCCTCAAGCTCCAGCCGGAGGGCGAGGGGTTCGCGGCCAGCGCCACGCTGCCCGTCGCCGGGGCGGAGGTCGCGCTCGATCTGTCCGGCGCGATCGATGTCGCCGCCGAGCGGAAGCGGCTCGCCAAGGATCTGGCGGCGGCGGAGAAGGACAAGGCGGCGGCCGAGGGCAAGCTGAACAATGAGGCGTTCCTCGCCAAGGCGCCCGATCATGTCGTCGACAAGATCAAGGGCCGCCTGGCCAAGGCGGACGAGGACATCACCCGCCTCCAGTCCCAACTGGCCCGCCTCCCGCAGTCCTGACACCCCCGGGGAGTTCCCCAGCGCGGGCTGCTTGCAGCTGAGGTTGCGCAGTTCCCCGCGCCCCTGAGGAGCGGGGCTTCGCCCCAGCTCCCAGGGGCGGTGGCTGAGGGAGTGGGGCTGCGCCCCACTCCCTGGGGGGAGGCGGCGACGCAGTCGCCCCTCCAGGGGCGCGGGGAACTGCGCGCTCAGCCACGACGCGAGTCGAGGACGAACAACCACGGGCAGGCCCACCCACCCAGGGGCGCGGGGAACTGCGCGCTCAGCCACGACGCGAGTCGAGGACGAACAACCACAGGCAGGCCCACCCACCCAGGGGCGCGGGGAACTGCGCGACCAGCCACGACGGACCGTCAGACGACAAACCCATGGGCAGCCCCGCTCACCCTGAGAACCCGGGGCAGCCCGCCAGGGTCACGCCGCTGACATCACCCGCTGAAGCGAATCAAAGTCCTCCACACACTTCCCGCACCCCAGCGCCACGCTGTCCAACGGCTCCTCCGCCACGAACACCGGAATCCCCGTCGCGGAAGCGATCCGCAGATCCAGCCCGGGCAGCAGCGCACCCCCGCCCGTCAGCACGATCCCGTGCTCCATGACGTCCCCGGACAGCTCCGGAGGACACTCCTCCAGCGTCGCCTTCACGGCAGTGATGATCGCCTCGACGGGTTCATCGAGCGCCGCCCTGATCTCCCGTACGGTCAGCTCGACGGTCTTCGGCAGGCCCGCGACCTTCTCCCGCCCCCGCACGGTGAACGCCCGCATCTCGAACGCGTCCTCCCCGGGCACCGGCCACGCCGACCCGATGGCGACCTTCAGGTCCTCCGCGGTGCGCTCCCCGATGAGCAGCCCGTGCTCCTTGCGTACGTAGTCGGTGATCGCCTCGTCGAGCCGGTCGCCGCCCACCCGCAGGGACTGCGCGGTGACGACCCCGCCGAGCGAGATCACCGCGACCTCCGTCGTGCCGCCGCCGATGTCGACGACCATGGAGCCGCGCGGCTCCGCGACCGGCAGCCCCGCCCCGATCGCCGCCGCCATCGGCTCCTCGATGAGATGGACGGCCCGCGCCCCCGCCCGCTGCGCCGCGTGCACGATGGCCCGCCGCTCGACGGGCGTCACGCCGCTCGGTACGCACACCACCATCCGCGTCCGCGGCCGGCGGCCGGAGACGGCCTTGCGCACGAAGTGCCGGATCATCTCCTCGGCCGCCTCGTAGTCGCTGATCACACCGTCGCGCAGCGGACGGATCGCGGTGATCGAACCGGGCGTGCGGCCGATGGTCTCCTTCGCCTCGGTGCCGACGGCGAGCACCGAGCCGCGTCCGCCGTCCTTGACGGCGACGACCGACGGCTCGTTCAGCACGATGCCCTGACCGCGTACGTACAGAAGAGTGTTGGCGGTGCCGAGATCGATGCCTATGTCCATGATCGCCAAGTTTGCAGGGGCGGGAGGCCCGTGCGGCAGGACCAAGGTCCCGAAACGGACAGGCCGAAAGTCCCGAACACGAGGGGTGGGTGGCGTCGGCGCCGCTGTCGGTGGGGCTCCGTAGACTGGCGTACGTGAGTGACCTCCCTCCGCGCGACAGCAGCGACCACGAGCCCGCCGACGACGCCGACGCCTTCGAGGACATCGTCGGCGCCGCGACCGACCGCGACCCCGACCTCGCGGTCATCGAGGCGGGCAGCCGCACCCTGCGGACCCAGGGCGGCCCGCCGCAGGGCGACGGCATCCCCGCGCGCCCCGAGGACCCGCGGGTGGAGCAGGCGCTGCGCGAGGTCGAGGCGGACCTCGCCACGCGCTGGGGCGAGACGAAGCTGGAGCCGTCCGTCGCGCGCATCGCCTCGCTGATGGACGTGCTGGGCGAGCCGCAGAAGGCGTACCCCTCGATCCACATCACGGGGACGAACGGGAAGACGTCCACGGCCCGCATGATCGAGGCGCTGCTCGGCGCGTTCGAGCTGCGCACCGGGCGGTACACGTCGCCGCACGTCCAGTCGATCACCGAGCGCATCAGCCTCGACGGCCGCCCGATCGACCACGAGCGCTTCATCGAGACGTTCCACGACATCAAGCCGTACGTGGAGATGGTCGACGCCCGCGAGGAGTTCCGGCTCTCCTTCTTCGAGGTGCTCACCGGCATGGCGTACGCGGCGTTCGCCGACGCGCCGGTCGATGTCGCGGTCGTCGAGGTCGGCATGGGCGGAAGCTGGGACGCGACGAACGTGATCGACGCGTCGGTCGCCGTCATCACCCCCATCGACCTCGACCACACCGACCGGCTCGGCTCGACGCCCGGCGAGATCGCGGGCGAGAAGTCCGGGATCATCAAGCAGGACGCGACCGTGATCATGGCGCAGCAGCCGGTGGACGCGGCGCAGGTCATCCTGAAGGCGGCCGTCGAGCGGGACGCGACCGTGGCCCGCGAGGGCCTGGAGTTCGGCGTGGTCTCCCGCCAGGTCGCGGTCGGCGGGCAGCTCGTCACGCTGCGCGGGCTCGGCGGCGAGTACGAAGAGGTCTTCCTGCCCCTGCACGGCGCCCACCAGGCGCACAACGCGGCGGTGGCCCTGGCCGCGGTCGAGGCGTTCTTCGGCATCGGCTCGCAGCACGCGCGCCTGCTCGACATCGACACGATCCGCACCGCGTTCGCCTCCGTCACCTCGCCGGGGCGGCTGGAGGTCGTGCGGCGCTCGCCGACGATCGTCCTGGACGCCGCGCACAACCCGGCGGGGGCGCGGGTCACCGCCGAGGCGATCAGCGAGGTCTTCGACTTCAGCCGGCTCGTCGGGGTCGTCGGCGCGAGCGGCGACAAGGACGTACGGGGGCTCCTCGAAGCGTTCGAGCCGATCTTCACGGAGATCGTCGTCACGCAGAACTCCAGCCATCGGGCGATGGACGCGGACGCGCTGGCCGCTGTGGCCGTCGAGGTGTTCGGGGAGGACCGGGTGCAGGTCGAGCCGCGGCTCGATGACGCGCTGGAGGCGGCGATCACCCTCGCGGAGGAAGAGGGGGAGTACGCCGGGGCCGGGGTGCTGGTGACCGGGTCGGTGATCACGGTCGGCGAGGCCCGGCTGCTGCTGGGGAAGGGCTGAGGACTGTGCGGACGTTGTGTGCCTCGACGCTGATCGGGGAGTTCTTCATCATCGGGTTCGCCGGGCTCGTCGCCATGAAGGACCCGGATCTTTCCGGGGGTGTGGTGTGGGCGGTGTGCGGGGTCGCTATGGCGCTGTGCGTTTTGTTGTGCGGGATGGTGACGCGGCCCGGGGGTGTTCAGCTCGGGTGGGCGTTGCAGATCGCGTTGATTTTGAGCGGGTTCTGGGTGCCGTTGATGTTTTTCCTCGGGGTGTGTTTCGGGGGGCTTTGGTGGGCGTCCGTGCATTTCGGGCGGAAGATCGACGTGGCGAAGGCGAGCTGGGCGTAACGGGTTCTCCAGTGCCGGCACCTTGAAGTGACCGCGCCTGCGCAGTTCCCCGCGCCCCTGAGGGAGCGGGGCTCCGCCCCAGCTCCCCAGGGGGAGGGTGCGACGCAGTCGCCCCTCCAGGGGCGCGGGGAACTGCGCGACCAGCCACGACGAAAGTCGAGGAGACCCACCGGCAGAGCCAGACGCGAGTCGGGGAAGACCTCCGGCCGGAGCCGCCCGCTCACCCGGACCCCGCCCGCGCCCGGGGCCCCGGGGTCCATAGGGGGCGGGGCCCCTGTAATCTCGGGCCCACCGCACAAACAGGCCGCACAAGGAGTTCCGCCAACATGACCCAGCGCACGCTCGTCCTGCTCAAGCCCGACGCGGTCCGCCGCGGCCTGATCGGCGAGATCATCGGCCGTATCGAGCGCAAGGCCGGCTGGACGATCACCGCCCTGGAGCAGCGCACGCTGACCCAGGACACGCTGGAGCAGCACTACGGCGAGCACAAGGGCAAGCCGTTCTACGAGCCGCTGGTCGCGTTCATGTCGTCCGGCCCGGTCGTCGCCCTGGTCGTCGAGGGCGAGCGCGTGATCGAGGGCGTACGTCAGCTGGCCGGTCCCACGGACCCGATCGCCGCCGCCCCCGGCTCCATCCGCGGCGACTTCGGCGTCATCGTCCGCGAGAACCTGATCCACGCCTCCGACTCCGAGGAGTCCGCCGAGCGCGAGCTGAAGCTGTTCTTCCCGGACGCCGCCTGAGCCTCACCCGTCCGTCTCAGCGCGTGAGACACACCGGCGGTTTTTTCTGACGCCATGTCAGTCACGCCGCGTCAGTGACCAGGGGCGGCCCGATGAAACGGGCCGCTCTTTGGCATATGCGCCCCGATCGGGGGAACGCGACCCTCCGTCTGCCCGTCCCCATTAGCGGGGCGGGGAATCATCTGCTGACAATGGCGAAGACCCTCGCGCCGTGATCGTGCAGGCGAGACTACGATGGAAGCCTCCACGCGCACCGCGTCCACCTCTCGCCTACCTGACAAGCAATCAAACGCTCCACTTGGGAAGGCCAGACGAATCCTGATGGGGAACTCAATGTCGTTCATCGGCCGTGACATGGCTGTCGACCTCGGGACCGCCAACACGCTGGTGTACGTCAGGGGCCGCGGGATCGTACTCAACGAGCCGTCCGTGGTCGCTATCAACACCAACACCGGTGGCATCCTCGCGGTCGGCGCCGAAGCCAAGAAGATGATCGGTCGCACCCCCGGCAACATCGTCGCGGTGCGCCCGCTGAAGGACGGCGTGATCGCCGACTTCGAGATCACCGAGCGCATGCTCCGCTACTTCATCCTGAAGATCCACAAGCGGCGCTACCTCGCCCGCCCCCGCGTCGTCGTCTGCGTGCCCTCGGGCATCACCGGCGTCGAGCGCCGCGCGGTCATCGAGGCCTCCTCGCAGGCCGGTGCCCGCCAGGTGCACATCATCGAGGAGCCCATGGCGGCCGCCATCGGCTCCGGCCTCCCGGTCCACGAGGCCACGGGCAACATGGTGGTGGACATCGGCGGCGGCACGACCGAGGTCGCGGTGATCTCGCTCGGCGGAATCGTCACGGCACAGTCCATCCGCGTGGCCGGCGACGAGCTGGACAACGCGATCATCCAGCACATCAAGAAGGAGTACTCGCTCCTCCTCGGTGAGCGGACGGCCGAACAGATCAAGATCACCATTGGCTCCGCGTACGACCTCGACTCCGACGAGCACACCGAGATCCGCGGCCGCGACCTCGTGTCCGGCCTGCCCAAGACCGTCGTCATCTCCGCCGCCGAGGTCCGCAAGGCCATCGAGGAACCGGTCAACGCGATCGTGGACGCGGTCAAGACCACCCTCGACAAGTGCCCGCCGGAGCTGTCCGGTGACGTGATGGACCGCGGCATCGTTCTCACGGGTGGCGGCGCCCTGCTGCGCGGCCTCGACGAGCGGCTGCGCCGGGAGACCGGCATGCCGATCCACATCGCGGAGGACCCGCTGGACTCCGTGGCGCTGGGCTCCGGCAAGTGCGTCGAGGAGTTCGAGGCGCTCCAGCAGGTGCTGGACTCCCAGCCGCGCAGATGAGCGAGGCTCACACCTGAAAAGGTGGGTCCGCCGTACGAGTGCCTGCCACTTCGTACGGCGGATCGTTGATATAGAGGCAAGGCACAAGTAATCCTCCGCAGTAACGATTGAGGAAGGCACGGCCGCCGCACGTGAGGGACACACGAGAGAGCCGGCTGCTCCTGGTGCTGCTGATCGCCATCGCGTTCGCATTGATCACGGTGGACATCCGCGGCGGAGAGGACTCCCCGGTCGACGGTGCCCGCGTCGCCGCCGCCAAGGTCTTCGGCCCGGTGGAGAACGGCGTCTCGGGCGCGGTCGACCCCGTCGGCAACGCCATAAGCGCGGTCCGCGACTCGGGCCGCCGCCACGACCGGATCAGCACCCTGGAGCGGGAGAACGCCGCGCTGAAGGCGAAGCTCGGCAGCGACGACCGCAACCGCAGCAAGGTCCGCCAGCTCGACTCCATGCTGAAGACGGCGGGCGCCGGTCAGTACGGCATCAAGGGCGCCCAGGTCATCGCCATAGGGTCCGCGCAGGGCTTCTCCTGGACGGTCACCATCGACGCCGGCGCCCACGACGGCATCCAGCGCGACATGACCGTACTCAACGGGGACGGGCTGGTCGGCCGCGTCACCACCGTCGGGCCCGACACCGCGACCGTGCTGCTGGCCAACGACCCGGACTTCACCGTCGGCACCCGCATGGAGAAGACCGACGAACTCGGCTTCGCCTCCGGCCAGGGCGACCGGCCGCTGCGCGTCCAACTGCTCAACGGCAAGGCCAAGGTCCGCAAGGGCGAGCGGCTGGTCACCTTCGGCTCGCAGTCCGACAAGCCGTTCGTGCCCGGCGTGCCCGTGGGCCGCGTCGTCCGCGTCGATCCGTCCGGCGGCGACCTGACCCGTACGGTCTACGTCGAGCCGTACGTCGGGTTCACCAAGCTCGACATCGTCGGTGTCGTCGTGCAGGCCCCGCGCACCGATCCGCGCGACGAGGTGCTGCCCGCCAAGCCCGCCAAGCCGAAGCCCGCGCCCACGGTGACCGTCACCGTCACCCCGTCGGCCGGCGCCGGCACGACCCCGCAGCAGTAGCAGGAGGAGCAACGACCATGCGCTTCAACCGGATGCTGCTGTCCACCGTCCTCGTCGTCGTCGCCCTGGTGATCCAGGTGTGCGTCCTCGCCCGGCTCCAACTGCCCGGCGCGGTCCCCGACCTGCTGCTGCTGACCGTGCTGGGCCTCGCCCTCGTGTACGGACACGTCGGCGGCGCCCTCATCGGGTTCGGCGCGGGCCTCCTCGCCGACCTCGCCCCGCCCGCCGACCACGCCGCCGGCCGCTACGCGCTGGTGCTCTGCCTCATCGGCTACCTCGCGGGCCTCGCCAAGCCGGAGACCGGGCGGCTGCGCTCGGCCGCGGGCCCGATGCTCGTCGTCGTCGGCGCGGCCATCGGCACGACCCTGCTGTACGCGGGCGTCGGCGCGCTCGTCGGCGACACCGCGGCCCGCCATGTCGGCCTCGGCAGCCTGCTGTTCACGGCGGCGCTCTACGACCTGCTGCTCGCCCCGTTCGTCGTGCCCGGCGTCATGGCCCTCGCCAGACGCGCGGAGAACGACCCGCTGTCCGAGAGCTCCGGCGGCGGCCCGAGCGGCGCCGACGTCTCCGCCGGCTGGCTCTCCTCGGGCACCGGCCTGCGCATCGGCGGCCAGCGCGGCGGCCTGCGCGTGAAGACGGCGAAGGCCCGCGCGGCCCGCGCCGGCCGCATCAAGGGGGTCAAGCGCCTGTGACGCCACGGCAGTCGACGCACAGCTTCGGCGTGTACACCTACGCGTACCCGCACCGGCGCCCGTGCGCGTCCCGGCGCGCGCACTGACAGGGGGAGAACCGTGACCAACATCCCCGAGACGGGCCGGACCCCACGCGTCCGCATCCGGCTCGTCGTCCTGCAGATCCTCGTCCTGTCCCTGCTGCTCACGCTCGGCGGCCGGCTCTGGTACCTCCAGATCCGCAACGGCGACGAGTACGCCAAGGAGGCGTCGGGCAACCACGTCCAGCAGGTCGTCACCCCGGCCGTACGCGGCTCGATCCTCGACGCGCGCGGTGTGCCCCTCGCCGACAACGAGACCCGGCTCGTCGTCTCCGCCTCGCGCACCGACCTGATGAAGATGCCCGACAAGGGCAAGGCCGTCCTCACCAAGCTCGCCGGTGTCCTGCACATGAAGCCCAAGGACGTCGAGGAGAAGGTCCGGCTCTGCGACGCGAAGACCCCGCAGCCCTGCTGGAACGGCTCGCCCTACCAGCCCATCCCGATCACCGACGAGGCCACGCCCAAGCAGGCCCTCCAGATCCGCGAACGCGGCGAGGACTTCCCCGGCGTCACCGCCGAACCCACCGCCGTCCGCCGCTACGCGGGCCCCGGCAACTCCAACACCGCGCAGGTCCTCGGCTACCTCTCGCCGGTCACCGACGCGGAGATCGAGAAGGCGAAGGACACCGACTCGCCGTACCTGCGCTCCGACCAGGTCGGCCGCTCCGGACTTGAACGCACGTACGACAAGGAGCTGCGCGGCAAGGCCGGTGTCACCCGCTACGAGGTCGACAACCTCGGCCGTGTCATCGGCCGCGCCAAGGCCGACAAGGCCGAGCCCGGCGCCAACGTCGTCACCTCGATCGACGCGCGCGTGCAGGCCGTCGCCGAGCACGAACTCGACCAGGCGATGAAGGCCGCCCGGCACGAGTTCGACAAGAACACCGGCCGCAACTACAAGGCCGACTCGGGGGCCGTCGTCGTCATGGAGGCCAAGACCGGCCGTGTCGTGGCCATGGCCTCCAACCCGACCTACGACCCGAACGCATGGGTCGGCGGCATCTCCGGCAAGGACTACGCGAAGCTCACCGGGAAGAACTCCAACTACCCGCTGCTCAACCGCGCGATCCAGGGCCAGGCGGCCCCCGGCTCCATCTTCAAGGTCATCCCGACGACGGCCGCGGTCAACGCCGGCTACCCGTTCAACGGGAACTACGACTGCTCCAGCTCGTACTCCATCGGCAGCCAGGTCTTCAAGAACTTCGAGACCAAGGGGTACGGCCCGATCAGCCTCGGCCGCGCCCTCGAGGTCTCCTGCGACACCGTCTTCTACCGCCTCGCGCACGAGGAGTGGAAGAAGGACGGCGGCCTGCACCCCGGCAAGGGCCCGCACGACTGGTTCTACAAGACCGCCCGCCAGTTCGGCCTCGGCAAGGAGACCGGCGTCGACCTGCCCAACGAGGTCTCCGGCCGCGTCCCCGACCGCCAGTGGAAGCAGCGGTTCTGGAAGGCGAACAAGGACGCCTGGTGCAAGGTCGGCAAGAAGAACGGCGACTACGTCCAGCGGCTCTCGTACGAGAACTGCCTGGAAGGCAACCTGATGCGCGCCGGTGACGCCGTCAACTACTCCATCGGCCAGGGCGACACCCTCGTCACGCCGATCCAGATGGCGTCCATCTACGCGGCGATCTCCAACGGCGGCACCCTGCACCGGCCCGAGGTCGGCAAGGCCATCATCAGCCCCGACGGCAAGCAGGTCTCCGCGATCGAGCCCAAGGTCAACGGCAAGCTGCCCATGTCCGCCAGGACCCGCGACCAGATAGACCAGGCACTGGCGGGAGTGGCGACCCGCGGCACGGCGGCCTGGCGCTTCGGCGGCTGGCCCCAGGACAAGATCCCGATGCACGCGAAGACCGGTACGGCCGAGGTCTACGGCAAGCAGACCACCTCGTGGTTCGCCACCTACACCAAGGACTACTCGGTCGTCATGACGATCTCCCAGGGCGGTACGGGCTCCGGCGCGTCGGGCCCCGCCGTCCGCAAGATCTACGACGCGATCTACGGCCTCGACAGCTCCGGCAAGCAGGACCGCAAGAAGGCCCTCCTGCCCACGCCCCAGCAGGCCCTGCCGAAGATCGAGAAGGACGGCTCCATCGAGTCGCCGCAGATCAAGCCGTACGAGCCGAACAAGCAGGAACCGCCCGCGCAGCAGGAGCTGGCGGCGGCGCTGCCCGCCTCCGCGTTCGGTTCGAGGAGGGACTGACCCGTGGTCGCCGGCAACAACGGCTTCTCCGTCTCCGGATACGGGCCCCAACAGCGGTCCACGATGTCGCGGCTCATGGCCCGCGACTCGATGCTGCGCCGGCTCGACTGGCCGATACTCCTGTCCGCCATCGCGCTCTCCCTGATCGGCGCCGCGCTCGTGTACTCCGCGACCCGCAACCGCACCGAGCTGAACCAGGGCGACCCGTACTACTTCCTCTTCCGGCACCTGCTCAACACCGGCATCGGCATCGGCCTGATGGTCGGCACGATCTGGCTCGGGCACCGCACCCTGCGCACGGCCGTGCCGATCCTGTACGGCATCTCCGTCTTCCTGGTGCTGCTGGTGCTCACCCCGCTCGGCGCCACGGTCAACGGCGCGCACGCCTGGATCATCATCGGCGGCGGCTTCTCGCTCCAGCCCTCCGAGTTCGTCAAGATCACGATCATCATCGGCATGGCGATGCTGCTCGCGGCGCGCGTCGACGCGGGCGACCGTGAACACCCCGACCACCGCACGGTCATGCAGGCCCTCGGTCTCGCCGCCGTCCCGATGATGGTCGTCATGCTGATGCCGGACCTCGGGTCCGTCATGGTCATGGTGATGATCGTGCTCGGGGTGCTGCTCTCCTCGGGCGCCTCCAACCGCTGGGTACTCGGACTGATCGGCGTGGGCGCGGCGGGCGCGGTCGCGGTGTGGAAGCTCGGGGTGCTCGACGACTACCAGATCGCCCGGTTCGCGGCCTTCGCCAACCCGGCGCTCGACCCGGCCGGCGTCGGCTACAACACCAACCAGGCCCGCATCGCCATCGGCTCCGGCGGACTGACCGGCGCGGGCCTCTTCCACGGCTCGCAGACCACCGGCCAGTTCGTGCCCGAGCAGCAGACGGACTTCGTGTTCACGGTGGCGGGCGAGGAGCTGGGCTTCGTCGGCGCCGGCGCGATCGTGCTGCTGCTCGGCGTGCTGCTGTGGCGGGCGTGCCGCATCGCCCGCGAGACCAGCGAGCTGTACGGCACGATCGTCGCCGCCGGCATCATCGCCTGGTTCTCCTTCCAGGCGTTCGAGAACATCGGCATGACCCTCGGCATCATGCCCGTCGCCGGTCTGCCGCTGCCGTTCGTCTCCTACGGAGGATCGTCGATGTTCGCCGTGTGGGTCGCGGTGGGCCTGTTGCAGTCGATCAGAGTGCAGCGGCCGATGTCGGCGTGAGGGGCGCGCCGCGCGTCCTTCCGGGGTGCCGTCCGAGGCCCTAGATTCGGGTCATGGCGGACACCGAGCGCGAGATCGAGCGGAAGTACGACGCCCCGGCGGGCCCCTTCGACCTGCCGGACCTGCTGCGGGGCGTGCCCGGGGTCGCGGACGTCACCGACGAGGGCGTCAGCGACCTCGACGCCGTCTACTTCGACACCGCCGACCAGCGCCTCGCCGCCGACCGGATCACCCTGCGCCGCCGCACCGGCGGCCCCGACGAGGGCTGGCACCTGAAGCTGCCGGTCGACGCGGACGCCGACGCCCGCGACGAGATCCGCGCCCCGCTGAGCGCGCCGGGCGTTCCCGGTGAACTGGCCGCGCTCGTCCGCTCCCGGGTGCGCGGCGCCGCCCTCGTGCCCGTCGTACGAATCCTCTCCCGCCGCCGCGTCCACCGGCTGACCTGCGCCGACGGCACACCCCTCGCCGAGGTCAGCGCCGACGAGGTGCGCGCCGAGTCCGCCGACGGGGGCCGCCGCGCGCACTGGACGGAGATCGAGGTCGAACTGGCCCGGGGCGGCGAGCGGGCCCTGCTGGACGCGGTCGAGGAGCGGCTGCGGGAAGCGGGCGTCGAGCGTGCCGCGTCCCCCTCCAAGCTGGCCCGCGCCCTCGCGGAGACGGGGGCCGCGGTCGCCGGGGCGGGGGCCGCTCCCGCCGAGCCCGGGGGCGCGGTCGCCGGGGAGGACAGGCCGGGGCCCGGCGCGGTCGGGGGCGGACCGGAGCCGCAGCCGAAGGACAGCGCCGGGGCGCACGTGCTGGCCCGGGTGCGCGCCCAGCGGGACGTCCTCGTCGCCCTCGACCCCGCCGTCCGCCGCGACCTGCCCGACTCCGTGCACCGGATGCGGGTCGCCACCCGCCGCCTGCGCTGCGCGTTCAAGACGTACAAGAAGCTCCTCGACCCGGACGTCACCGGGCCGCTCGGGCGGGAGCTGAAGTGGCTCGGCGGGGAGCTGGGCGTGGAGCGCGACCGCGAGGTGCTGACCGCGCGGCTCACCGCCCACCTCGACGACCTGCCCGACACCCTGCTGCTCGGGCCGGTGCGGGCCCGCCTCGACGCCTGGAGCGTGGCCCGGCGCGTGGGCGCCCGCCGGGTGACGGTCGCCGCGCTCGACACGGCCCGCTACGTGGACCTGCTCGACGCCCTCGACGCGCTGCTCGCCGCCCCGCCGCTCACCGACAAGGCCGCCGAGCCCGCGCCCCGGGTCCTGGCCCGCGCCGCCCGCAAGGACCTGGCCCGCCTCGCCGCCCGCGTCGACCACGCCCTCGCGCTCGACCCCGGGCCGGAGCGGGACCGGGCGCTGCACGAGGCCCGCAAGGCCGCCAAGCGCGCCCGGTACGCGGGGGAGACGGCCAAGGGCGCGCTCGGCAAACCGGCGAAGAAGTTCGCGCGGCGCGTGAAGAAGGTGCAGTCGCTGCTCGGCGACCACCAGGACTCCGTGGTCGCCCGGCAGGCGCTGCGCGAGATCGCCGTACAGGCGCAGGCGGCCGGGGAGAGCGCCTTCACCTGGGGGTTGCTGTACGGGAGGGAGCAGGCGCGCGCCGAGGCGGGGGAGCGGGCCCTGCCCGGGGTGTGGCACCGGGCGGCGAAGAGGGGCCTCGCGGGGGGTTAGGCTTGAGGGTCACCCCTGTCAGCTCACAAAGGTCCACGGTTATGCCTGCCGATGCCGTCGCCGCGGCGCCCCAAGCGGTCGAGTCTGTGTTTCCGCAGCTCGAAGCGCTGCTCCCGCATGTGCAGAAGCCGATCCAGTATGTCGGCGGAGAGCTCAACTCCACGGTCAAGCCGTGGGAGTCCTGCGACGTCCGCTGGGCGCTGATGTACCCGGACGCGTACGAGGTCGGGCTGCCCAACCAGGGCGTCATGATCCTCTACGAGGTCCTGAACGAGCGTGAGGGTGTGCTCGCCGAGCGCACCTACAGCGTCTGGCCCGACCTGGAAGCGCTGATGCGCGAGCACGGTGTGCCGCAGTTCACCGTGGACAGCCACCGCCCGGTCAAGGCGTTCGACGTGTTCGGCCTCAGCTTCTCCACCGAGCTTGGCTATACGAACATGCTGACCGCGCTCGACCTCGCGGGCATCCCGCTGAAGTCGGCGGACCGCACCCTGGAGGACCCGATCGTCCTCGCGGGCGGCCACGCGGCCTTCAACCCGGAGCCGATCGCGGACTTCATCGACGCGGCGATCATCGGCGACGGCGAGCAGGCCGTGCTCGACATGACGGAGATCATCCGCGCGTGGAAGGCCGAGGGCCGCCCGGGCGGGCGCGAGGAGGTGCTGTTCCGCCTCGCCAGGACGGGCAATGTGTACATTCCCGCGTTCTACGACGTGGAGTACCTGCCCGACGGGCGCATCGGCCGTGTCGTACCGAACAAGTCGGGCGTGCCGTGGCGGGTGTCGAAGCACACCGTCATGGACCTCGACGAGTGGCCCTACCCCAAGCAGCCGCTCGTGCCGCTCGCGGAGACCGTCCACGAGCGGATGTCCGTGGAGATCTTCCGCGGCTGCACCCGGGGCTGCCGCTTCTGCCAGGCCGGCATGATCACGCGCCCCGTGCGGGAGCGAAGCATCACCGGCATCGGCGACATGGTGGAGAAGGGCCTCAAGGCGACCGGCTTCGAAGAGGTCGGCCTGCTCTCGCTCTCCTCGGCGGACCACTCCGAGATCGGCGACATCGCCAAGGGTCTCGCGGACCGCTACGAGGAGGACAAGATCGGCCTGTCCCTCCCCTCGACCCGCGTCGACGCGTTCAACGTGGACCTGGCCAACGAGCTGACCCGCAACGGCCGCCGCTCCGGCCTCACCTTCGCCCCCGAGGGCGGCAGTGAGCGCATGCGCAAGGTCATCAACAAGATGGTCAGCGAGGAAGACCTCATCCGTACGGTCGCCACCGCCTACGGCAACGGCTGGCGGCAGGTGAAGCTGTACTTCATGTGCGGCCTGCCCACCGAGACCGACGAGGACGTCCTGCAGATCGCCGACATGGCGATGAACGTGATCCAGAAGGGCCGCGAGGTCTCCGGCTCCAACGACATCCGCTGCACGGTCTCCATCGGCGGGTTCGTGCCCAAGCCGCACACCCCGTTCCAGTGGGCGCCGCAGCTCTCCTCCGAGGAGACCGACGCGCGCCTGGAGAAGCTGCGCGACAAGATCCGCGGCGACAAGAAGTACGGCCGCTCGATCGGCTTCCGCTACCACGACGGCAAGCCCGGCATCGTCGAGGGCCTGCTCTCGCGCGGCGACCGCCGCATCGGTGACGTGATCCTCGCCGTGTACGAGGACGGCGGCCGGTTCGACGGCTGGCGCGAGCACTTCTCGTACGACCGGTGGATGAGCTGCGCCGCCAAGGCGCTCGCGCCGCACGGCGTGGACGTCGACTGGTACACGACGCGTGAGCGCACCTACGAGGAGGTCCTGCCCTGGGACCACCTGGACTCGGGTCTCGACAAGGACTGGCTCTGGGAGGACTGGCAGGACGCGCTCGACGAGACGGAGGTCGAGGACTGCCGCTGGACGCCGTGCTTCGACTGCGGTGTCTGCCCGGCGATGGACACGACCATCCAGATCGGCCCCACCGGCAAGAAGCTGCTCCCGCTGACGGTCAAGCAGCCTTCCTGACCGCGCCCGACCAGCCGAAGGCGCCCGGAGCATCCCCGCTCCGGGCGCCTTCGCCGTACCCCGCGCCTGTCGGCGGCCGCTACTTGCTCGCGGCGAAGCGCATCAGGGCGTGCTCGTCGCCCTGCTTGATCTTGCCGGTCTGGTTGATGACCTCCAGCTTCCACGCGCCGCCCACGCGCAGGGCCTTGGCGACCGCGCAGCCGTTGTCGGCGGTCAGCAGGCTCGGCCAGATGTCGGCGACCTGCTGGCTGCTGCCGCCCGTCGCGTCGTACACCTTGAAGCTGATGTTGCGGGCCTTCTGGAAGGAACTGCCCTTCTTGTAGGCGGCGGCGACGAACACGATCGACGTGATGTTCTGCGGGACGCGCGCGAACTCGACGGTGACCGTCTCGTCGTCGCCCGCGCCCTTGCCGGTCTGGTTGTCACCGCTGTGGATCAGCGAACCGTTGCCCATCGGGTCCAGGGAGTCCAGACCGGCGAGCCGGACCGGGTCCCCGCCCTGCATCGCGATGGCGATCAGGTCGAGGTCGGTGCCCTGCTTGCGGCGCAGCGCGCCGAGAACGCCGCCGCTCGCGCCGGAGGTCGGGTCCCACGAGACCCCGATGGACAGGTGCGTCACCCCGTCCAGGTCCGCCGGGCCGTCTTCCTTCGTGAGCGTGATCATGACTGGCTCCCCCTCCTGGTGGCTGGCGTGTGCTGCGCAAAGTGTGCCTATACGCGAGGGTTTTCGTCCACGCGGGGTCGGAACAGGGCGTTCAGCGGCCGGAAATGAGGCACCGGCACCCGCATCCGCGCGGCGCTCTCCCGCGTCCTGCGGTATATGGACCTCGACGCACAGCCGCCCGCACGCGCCGAAGGCTGCCTCGTGACGGCCGTACGGCTGCCGCTGCGGATCATCGCCCTCGTCCTCGTGCTCCCCGTCCGCCTCGCCTGGGACGCCCTCACCGCGGGCACCCGCCTCCTGTGGCGCACCGCCCTCGTCCCCCTCGGCCGGGGGCTGGGGTGGCTCGGGCGGGTGCTGGTCGTGGTGCCGGTGGTGTGGGTGTGCGCGTACGTGCTGGTGCCGGTGGGGCGGGGCTTGGGGTGGCTGGGGCGGACGTTGGTCGTGGTGCCGGTGGTGTGGTTCGGGACGTACGTGCTCGTTCCGGCCGGGCGGGGGCTGGTGTGGCTGGGGCGGGTGTTTGTGGTGGTGCCGGTGGTGTGGGTGGGGCGGGGGCTCGTCTGGGCGGGGCGGAATCTGGTCGTCGTGCCGGTGGTGTGGGTGGGGCGCTATGTGCTGGTGCCCGTCGGGCGGGGGCTTCTGTGGGTCGTGGGCGTGCTCGTCGTCCTGCCGGTGGTGTGGGTGGGGCGGAATCTGGTCGGGGTGCCGGTGCTGTGGCTCTGGAGGCGCGTGCTCGTGCCGGTCGGTCGGGAGGCCGGCGCCGCGCTCGGGCACGCCTGGCGGATCGCCGGGTACGTGTCCAGGGCCGTGGGGCGCTTCCTCGTACGGGCGCTGGTCCTGCTGCTCGTGGAGCCCGCCCGCTGGGCGTACCGCACCCTGCTGCGCCCGCTCGGGCACCTCGTACGGGACCTGCTGTGGCGGCCCGCCGCCCGCGCCGCCCGTGCCCTGCGCGACGAGACACGCCGCGCCCTCACGGCCGTACGCGGGGTGCTGCGGGCCGCGTACGCGCCGGGGGAGCGGGACCGGCGGGCGGGCGCGACACGCGGAGCGCGTACCCTGGAGGAGAAGAGTCAGGCGCGATGATCGCCGCCGACACGGGGATGGTTCCCCAAGGCACCGGTCGGACGTGGGTCCGGAGCATGCTCCCGCCCGCGCGGACCCGGTACCGGGGACGTGTACACGAGGAGAAGTTCCCCTGGGCAAGCGACAGCCCGTAGGCCCGCCGCCCGCACCCGCGGTGCAGCGCATCCGCCTGCGCTACACCAAGCGCGGCCGCCTCCGGTTCACCAGCCACCGAGACTTCCAGCGCGCCTTCGAGCGGGCCCTGCGCCGCGCCGAGGTGCCGATGGCGTACTCGGCGGGGTTCACGCCGCACCCCAAGGTCTCCTACGCCAATGCCGCACCCACCGGCACGGGCAGCGAGGCCGAGTACCTGGAGATCGCGCTGACCGCACAGCGCGACCCCGAGACCCTGCGCGCCCTGCTCGACGAGTCGATGCCCCTCGGCCTCGACATCGTCGACGCCGTCGAGGCCCGTACCTCCGGCCTCGCCGACCGGCTCACCGCCTCCGTGTGGGAGCTGCGGCTCGACGGAGTGAGCGTCGAGGAGGCCGCGCGCGCCGCCGAGGCGTTCCGCGCGGCCGGGAGCGTGGAGGTCCAGCGCCGGACGAAGAACGGCATCCGCACGTTCGACGCCCGCGAGGCCGTCGTCAGCCTCGAAGCCACGGATGCCCCGGCTGATAGGCCCGGCGACAGGGCTTGTGCGATACTGCGGCTGGTTGTTCGGCACGTGACGCCCGCCGTTCGACCCGACGACGTCCTGTCCGGTCTCCGCGCCGTGGCCGACCTGGCGCCGCCGGTCCCCGCTGCGGTGACCAGGCTGGCGCAGGGGCCTTTCGATGAAGAGACCGGCACGGTGACCGACCCGCTCGCGCCCGACCGCGAGGCAGCCGAGGCCGCCCCACAAACGGAGGCCCCCGGTACCGCCGCCGCGACGCCGCTTGCCGTGGAAGGTTCCGCGTAAGGACGGTCGCCGTAGCGCCGCCCTCGTACTCGGGAGCCACCTGGGTCGGGCAGCGCACCCACCCAAGGACTTTCGCCAGGCCGTACGTACATCGCGTACCGGAACCGGCGAGAACAGACAGAGAAGCCCCCGTGCGGCGCCCGCGCCCCGGACCGGCGGCACCGCGCACGGCCCTTCAGGCCGGCGCGGCGAGCCGCGGACGTCACCGGTCGTGGAACAGGCGCGGCGCCCGGGGGCCCGACGGGAGATCCACCCGCATGCCCGAGCCGACCGAACAGAACACGCCTGAGCTGGACAGCCCCAGCGACACGCTGCCGCCGCGCCGCAGGCGCCGCGCCGCGTCCCGCCCCGCGGGCCCGCCCCAGGCCACCGCCGCGGAGCAGGCCGCGCCGGCCATACCGGCCAGCGCCGACGCCGCCACGGACACCGAGTCCGACGAGACCGACCTCGACGCCGTCGAGACCGCCGACGCCGTCGACTCCGCCGAGGAGACCGCGCCCGCCGAGGCGCAGAACGCCGCCCCGGCCCGCCCGCGCCGTCGCGCCACGCGCCGCGTCTCCGCGCCCGCCGGGACGCCCTCCGGCGCGCCCGCGCAGGCCGGGACCGTCGTCAGCGAGCCCGCGCCCGCCGCCGCCGAGCCCGCGGCCCCGGCCGCCGAGAGCGCCGAGCCGGCCGCCGAGGCCGCCGCGCCGCGCCGTCGCCGCCGCGCGACCCGCTCCGTGACCGCGCCGGCCGCCGACGCGCCGAGCGCCGAGACCGCCGTGAGCGAGACCGCCGAGACGGCTCCCGCCCGCGCCGAAAAGCCCCAGGACGCCGACGCGCAGGCCGCCGCCGAGCCCGAGGCCCCGCGCCGGCGCCGCCGCGCCACGCGGTCCGTGACCGCGCCGGCCGCCGAGCAGGCCGAGGCCGCAGCCGAGACGCCCGTGGCCGACAGCGCCGACGCCCCGGCCGCCGAGGCCCCCGTCGCCGAGACCCAGGCCGCCGAGCCGGAGGCCCCGCGCCGTCGTCGCCGCGCGACCCGCGCCACCACCGCGCCCTCCGCCGAGGCCGGCGCCGAGCCCGCCGTCGCCGAAGCGCCCGAGACCGCCGCCCAGGACGCCGTCGAGCAGCAGGACCCCGCTCCCGCCGACGAGGCCCCGCGCCGTTCGCGCCGCCGCGCCACCCGTGGCACGTCCACCCCGGCCCCGCCGGAGGTCGCCGACGCCCTCGCCGCCGAGCAGCCCGCGCGGGAGACCCCCGCGCCGCAGGCCGCCGAGGAGCAGGACGCCGCCGCCGAGGAGGGCCCGCGCCGCTCGCGCCGCCGCGCCACCCGTAAGGCCGCCGGCGGCTTCACCGAGCCGAAGACCTCCGGGCGCGGCTCCGCCCGCTCGGCGTCCGGCGACGACGCGGACGGCAACCGCCCGAAGCGGCCGTCCGTCGCCGTGTTCCAGGCGCCCGTGTTCAGCGAGCCGATGTTCCAGACGCCCGAGCGCGCTGCCGCCATCGCCGCCGCCGAGGCCGCCTCCGGGCCCGCTTCCGCGTCGGCGGCCTCCGCGCCCGCCGACGAGGAGCCGGCCGCCGAGGACCAGTCGCCGCGCCGCCGCCGTCGTCGCCGCGCCGGTGACGAGCAGGCCGAGCAGCGTCAGGCGCCCGCGCAGCGGCAGGCCGCCGAGTCGCGCAAGCCCGCCGAGAGCGCCGCCGAGCCCGAGGCCGAGGACGCCGAGGACCTGGACGAGCAGCACGACGAGCACGACGACCACGACGAGCAGGGCGACCGCCCGTCCCGCCGCCGTCGCCGGGGCGGCCGTCGCCGCCGGCGCGGGGACGCGCCCGACGCCGAGAACGACACGGACCACGACGCCGAGTCCGACGCCGACTCCGACGAGGACGCGCACGCCGACGCCGACTCCGACACGGACGACGAGCAGGAGGCGCACGCCGACGAGCGCGAGGAGGGCAACGGCTCGGGTTCGAGCAGCAGCCGCCGTCGCCGTCGCCGCCGCCGGCGCGCCGGGGACGCCTCCGGCGAGGCCGAGCCGGTCGCCGGGGATGACCCGGAGCGCACCGTCGTCAAGGTCCGCGAGCCGCGCAAGAAGGACGTCGAGAAGTCGACGTCCGCCGACGAGGTGCAGTCCATCAAGGGCTCCACGCGCCTCGAAGCGAAGAAGCAGCGCCGCCGCGAGGGCCGCGAGCAGGGCCGGCGCCGCGTGCCGATCATCACCGAGGCCGAGTTCCTCGCCCGTCGCGAGGCCGTCGAGCGCGTGATGGTCGTCCGCCAGAGCGGCGAGCGCACCCAGATCGGCGTCCTTGAGGACAACATCCTCGTCGAGCACTACGTCAACAAGGAGCAGTCGACCTCGTACGTCGGCAACGTCTACCTGGGCAAGGTCCAGAACGTGCTCCCGTCGATGGAGGCCGCCTTCATCGACATCGGCAAGGGCCGCAACGCCGTGCTCTACGCCGGTGAGGTCAACTTCGAGGCGCTCGGCATGGCCAACGGGCCGCGCCGCATCGAGCACGCCCTGAAGTCCGGCCAGTCCGTCCTCGTCCAGGTCACCAAGGACCCCATCGGCCACAAGGGCGCCCGCCTGACCAGCCAGGTCTCGCTGCCCGGCCGCTACCTGGTCTACGTGCCCGAGGGCTCGATGACCGGCATCAGCCGCAAGCTGCCCGACACCGAGCGCGCGCGCCTGAAGACCATCCTCAAGAAGATCGTCCCCGAGGACGCGGGCGTCATCGTGCGCACCGCCGCCGAGGGCGCGAGCGAGGACGAGCTGCGCCGCGACGTCGAGCGTCTGCAGGGCCAGTGGGAGGACATCCAGAAGAAGTCCAAGCAGATCTCGACGTCCTCGCCGAGCCTGCTGTACGGCGAGCCGGACATGACCGTCCGTGTCGTACGCGACATCTTCAACGAGGACTTCTCCAAGGTCATCGTCAGCGGTGACGAGGCGTGGGAGACCATCCACGGCTACGTCAACCACGTCGCGCCCGACCTGGCCGACCGCCTCCAGCGGTGGACCAGCGAGGTCGACGTCTTCGCCACGTACCGGATCGACGAGCAGCTCGCCAAGGCGCTCGACCGCAAGGTGTGGCTGCCCTCGGGCGGCTCCCTCGTGATCGACAAGACCGAGGCGATGATCGTCATCGACGTCAACACCGGCAAGTTCACCGGTCAGGGCGGCAACCTCGAGGAGACCGTCACCAGGAACAACCTGGAGGCGGCCGAGGAGATCGTGCGCCAGCTCCGGCTGCGCGACCTCGGTGGCATCGTCGTCATCGACTTCATCGACATGGTCCTGGAGTCCAACCGCGACCTCGTGCTGCGGCGCCTGCTGGAGTGCCTGGGCCGCGACCGTACGAAGCACCAGGTCGCCGAGGTCACCTCGCTCGGGCTCGTCCAGATGACCCGTAAGCGCGTCGGCCAGGGCCTGCTGGAGTCGTTCTCCGAGACCTGCGTGCACTGCAACGGCCGCGGGGTCATCGTGCACATGGAGCAGGCGTCGTCCGCGGGCGGCGGCGGCAAGCGCAAGAAGCGCGGCCGCGGCGGCAACGGGCACGAGCACGACCACGACCACCACGAGCACGAGTCGGCGCACACCGGCGCGGAGAGCGACACCGAGCCGGAGACCGAGGCCGAGGTCGCCGCGGAGGCCGCCGCCCCGGTGGCGCTGCCCGAGCCCGACTTCACGCCCGACGAGGAGCTGTACTCCAGCGCCGCAGAGGCCGAGGCCGCCGCGGGCCGGGGGCGTTCGCGCCGCCGCGCCACCCGCAAGGCCACGGCGCCCGCCGGGTCGCCGAAGGCCGACAAGGCCGAGCGCGCTGAGCGGTTCGAGCAGGCTGAGCAGGCCGACCGGTCCGACGAGGTGGAAGCGGCCGACAAGGGCGGCCGGTCCGAGCGCGGCGAGAAGTCCCGCAAGGGCGGCAGGGGCGGCCGTGCCGCTCGTGCCGAGACCGCCCGCGCCGAGGCCGCCGCCCGTGCGGAGGAGGCCGAGGAGCCGCAGGCCGTCGAAACGCCCGCGCCCGAGCCGGCCGCCGAGGCGCCGGAGCAGGCCGAGCCCGCCGCCGCGCAGGCCGAGCCTGAGGCGGCGCCCGCGCCGCGTCAGCGCCGCCGGGCCACGCGGAAGGCGACGGCGCCCGCCGGTTCGCCCAAGGCGTCCTCCGAGGACGCCGTGGTGACCGTCGTGGAGCCCGTGGCCGAGCCCGTCGCGGCGCCCGCCGCCGAGGCGGAGCCCGCGCCGCAGGCCGAGGCCGTGACGGAGGCGGCCGCCCCGGCGCGCCCGCGCCGCCGTGCGGTCCGCAAGGCCACCGCGCCCACCGCGTCCGAGGAGGCGGCCGTCGTGGTCGTCGCCGCGCCCGCGGAGACGGCCCCCGAGGCCGCCACGGAGGCTCCCGAGGGCGCCGAGGCCCCGGAGACCGAGGAGGCGCCCGCCGCCAAGAAGACGGCCCGTAAGACGGCCAAGAAGGCGACGGCGAAGAAGGCGGCCACCAAGAAGACCGCCGCCAAGAAGACGGCGGCGAAGAAGACGACGGCCAAGAAGGCCGCCACGGCGAAGAAGGCTCCCGCCAAGAAGACGACCGCGAAGAAGACCGCGGCGGCTTCCAGCAGCGACGAGTCCTGAGCCACCGGCCCGGTCACCGGGCACCGCGACGCCCCGCACAGCACCCGCTGTGCGGGGCGTCGCGCGTCAAGGCCGGGCCCGTGCGGCTCCCTCGTACGGCTGAAAACCGCCCCCGCCCCTTGGGTCCAGGTCAACTACCTGTAAAACTCATGTAGTCGTACAAGTAAAAGGTGCGGTCCGCGCTGGGGAGATTCGGGGCCGCACCGGGGGAGGAACCACATGGCGCACGTGCGTCTCAGAGCGACCGGGCGTCACCGCGCCGTGAAACCGGCCAAGGGCGGCAAGCAGGCCGTCGCGCTCGCCACCGTCCTGTCGGCCGCCGGTGTGCAGGCGGGGGTGTCCGCGAGCACCGCGTCGGCCGAAGCGCCGCAGGCGTGGACCGAGGGCCCGATCTTCAACAACCCGAAGGGCACGGTCGACCAGCAGTACGCGATACGCACGCGCCTGCTCGACCTGACCAACGCGGCCCTGCCCGGCTCGTACATCAAGGTCGCCGTCTACCACGTGTGGGAGACCTCCGTCTCCGACGCGCTCGTCGCCGCGAAGAACCGCGGGGTCCACGTGCAGGTGGTCCTCGACTCGTCCAGCCTCAAGGACCGGCCGACCAATCCGGTCTACGGCCAGTTGAAGGCGGCGCTCGGCACCAACCGCGCGGCCTCGTCGTTCGTGACGATGTGCCCGACGGACAAGTCGTGCCTGGGCGACCCGAAGTTCGGCAAGTCGATCATGCACAACAAGTTCTGGCTGTTCTCCGCCGTCGAGGGCGCCACGAACATCGTCGTGCAGACCACGTCGAACTCGACGCCGTCCGCGAGCACGAAGTTCTACAACGACGCGCTCCAACTGCCCAACAACCGCGTCCTGTACGGCGCGTACGCGGACTACTTCGACGACCTCGTCCAGCACGACTGGGCGAACTGGGACTACCGCACCGTCAGCAACGGCCGCTACAAGGCGTACTTCTTCCCGCGCGCCGGCACGACCAACTCCACGGACACGCTCCACTCCGTCCTGAACAACGTGGCGTGCACCTACAAGGACCCGGCGACCGGCACCACGAAAAGGACCATCGTGCGCGCCGCGATCTTCCAGATCACCCGGCAGGCCATCGCCGACAAGCTCGTCTCGCTGAAGAAGGCGGGCTGCACGGTCCAGGTCGAGTACGCGTCCGGGGACGCCGGCACATGGAAGTCGCTGCACGCCACGGGCGCCCCGCCGGTGCGCTGCCTCAACGACGACCGCGACCCGCTGCGGCCGGGCTCCAAGCTGGCGACGCCCTACATCATCCACACGAAGTACGTGGCGATCGACGGCATGTACGACGGCGCCCGCAACAAGATCACCTTCACCGGCTCGCACAACGCCTCGGGCCCGGCGCTGCGGGAGAACGACGAGGCGTACGTCAAGATCGACGACGACTCCGTGCACGACACCTATCGGGCGCACTTCGACCAGGTGTGGGGCGTCGCGTACCCGGGGGTCAACGACAACACCAACCTGTGCAAGGGCGTCAAGACGCTCCCGCCGGACGGTGAGCCGGCGCCCTGACGGCCGGGGCGGACCGGTCTGCGGGCTGCCCCCTGGGGTCGTCGTTCACCTTTCGCCGGGTGGCGGGCCGGCCGCGCAGTTCCCCGCGCCCCTCCAGGGGCGCGGGGAACTGCGCGACCAGCCACGACGAGAGTCGAGGAAATCCAGCGGCCGGAGCCACCCACCTACCCAGGTCAGGGGGCCGGTTTGACCCTTCTGA